>JAADIQ010000021.1 GCA_013151255.1 Alphaproteobacteria bacterium | reverse complement strand
CTGCCGGTCTCGGCCTGCCGGGCGCTTGGCGCGCGCGTGGTCATCGCGGTCGGGCTGCATGCGGACGCCTTCGGCCAGGGCGTCATGCAGCGCAAACAGAAATTCGATCAGCTTGCAGATGATGGCGGCGGCGGGCTGGAGAAAGTCGCCAAAGGAAAGCTCACCGAGCGCTTGATGCTGCGGCGGCTGTTCAACGCCGGCCAGAATGCGCCGGGCGTCGGTTCGGTGATGCTGGCGTCATTCAACATACTGATGGACCGCATCAGCCGCGCACGCATTGCCGGCGATCCCCCGGATGTGCTGATGACCCCGCAGGCAGGCCATATCCCGCTATTGGATTTCGACCGCGCTGACGAGTTAATCAAGCTCGGCCGCGACGCCGTTGACAATCAGATACGCGAGCTGGAAAGCGCGCTCAGCTATCTTGCCTGAGCGATCCTGCGCGCCACGCCAACACTGTTACGAAGAAATATACTCTTTGAGCGCCTGGGCTTCCTGCTCGGCCTGTTCGATTTTTCGTTTGACAACGTCGCCGATGGAAATCACGCCGACGATGGCGCCGCCATTGGTGACGGGCAGATGGCGAATGCGCTTTTCGGTCATTTGCGCCATCATCTCGTCAACGCTCGCCTCATGCGAACAGGTATAGGGCTTGGCGGTCATGCATTCGGAAACGCGCATCGACAGCGCATCAACGCCTTTGGCGCCCAGCCGGCGCACGATGTCGCGCTCGGACAAAATACCGACAATGGCGCCGCTATTGTCTTCGACGATGACCGCGCCGATATTTTTGCTGTTTAACACCATCACCGCATCGGCAATCGAATCGCTGTCCTTGACCGCAAAGACGTCGGTTCCTTTAGACTGAAGGATGTGTTCGGCTTTCATAATGTCCTCCTTCTCGCTGTGCCCGCTATAGTGCTATAATGCACTGAAAATCAGCGATTTTCAATAGCTTGCAAAGCCGGCTTAGAGCGCCGGGCGAAAAAGTGGGAACCGGTTTTTCGCCCCCCGACCGCGAAGGCGGTCGAATCATAGTTAGCGCGCCTTCGCGCGCAGGCCGGCGCGCAACAAAGAATCTAGAGCCTCGGTTCTCTTTAATCGCCCGAGGCTCTAGCGAAAGGCGCGCGCTGCTCGGTCAAAAAATGGAAACGCGAGAAGGCCGAAGAAATAGCCGCCAAGATGGGCTTCCCAGGCAATATTGGCCCCGCCTGACACCACGCCGCCAAACGCGCCGAAAACGATATTTGTACCGACAAATACGCCCGTCCACATCAACACGCCGGGACTTAACAGCGGGGAAAGTTGTGCCTCTTCCGGGCCAAACAATGTCGAGCGGTTAAACGCAAATCGCACCAGCGCGCCCAGCAATCCGGACACCCCGCCCGACGCGCCGATTAACAACGCGTAGTCGTTCACATGCAAGGCAACATAGGTGAGCGCACCGACAATGCCGCTCAGAAGATACAACGTCAAAAACAACGACGCACTGGCAAACGCCGCAGATGATTTCAGCGCATTGTCAGCGCCCATGCGCCGTGCGACCGGGGTGCCGAAAGCGAGCAGGAAGGCCATATTCATCAATAGATGTACAATACCGACATGGAAGAACATATGCGCGATTAACGGCGAGGCCATCGCCAGAAAACCGCCATTAGCTTCAGGCCCGGCCATAAGCCGGCGCGGCAAAACCGCAGCGGCGTATTCTATAATCGACACAGTCCGCTCCGGCAGGACAAGCATCAACACGAACACGGCGACGGTCAGCAAAACCACTGCGAGGACGACGCCGGGCGTATTGAATATCCGGCTCGGGTCAACCTCGCCGCCGGGACGTCGAAGCCTATAAGGCGGTTGGTCGCGAGGATCAGACATCTGCTACGGCTTTCCCCGACTTACCCGTCTTCATACAAAACATGCAAAGGCGCGCTGTTACTATATCCCAGCCCGCAATATTCTTAACTTCTAGCAGTCCTTATCGACTGCCGCAAAGCTTTGTTCACCTAAGCCGTCTAGAAACAGGACGCTTGGCACACTCGCAGGTTATCAAATGGTTAAACCGCCCAAACCCGGGACCACAAAGGCGCCGTCCGCGCCGAAAAGCGACGACGACCGCCGTAAATATCGCCGTGTCGATCTGCCTTTAAAGGGAAGATTTCTCGACGAAAATGACGAAGAACAAGCTTGCCTGGTCATCAATATGTCCGCCGGCGGCGCTTATATGCGGGCGAAAAACCCACCCGCCTTTGGACAATCCGTCGTCCTTTATGTCGACCAGATGGGACGATTTGAGGGCAAGGTCATTCGCTCAAGCGCGGCCAGTTTCGCCGTCACCTATGAGCGCAAGCGCGAGAAGTCGGCGCGCACCGCGGATGATCTGACGCAAGTCGTCAATCGCGGCAAACGCACCCATGACCGCCGCATCGCCCCGCGCATTCAACAAGATGCCCCAGCGCGGGTTTATTTTGACGACGGGCGCGCTGAAGACTGCGCCATATTGGATATTTCGCTGACCGGCGCATCGATTGAAATCAGCCCGCGTCCGCCGCTCGGCGCGCGTCTCATTTTGGGACGCATGACCGCGAAAGTCGTGCGCCGTCACGAAAAAGGCGTCGGCGTTGTCTTTACCGGCGAGGCCGCACGCATGGACGATGTTATTTCAGAAGCCTCCAAAGTCGAGCCCGCGCCCGACCTTGGCGCCCCGATTGCAAAAACCTTCGGCAAGAAGGGCGAACGCGCCTGAAACGCGAGGAAATGTTAATGCTTGCTGCAGAAAACTGGTGTGTCAAAGTCGTAGACAAGGTTTACGGCCCTTACACCTCGGCGCAAATGCGCAAATACGCTCATGAGGGGCGCCTCTCGGCGCGGTCTTTAATCTCGCCCGCTGGTAGCCGGGCCTGGTGCGAAGCACGGCGTGAAGCCGCATTTGCAAACTTTTTCGGCTACAACTCCTTTGCCGATAATAAGCCCGCCGGCGAGCCGGTATTCGGAAAAAACAACGCTGCGCCCAACATTGCGCGCGCCAACGCCAGAAAACACGCCAAGACCAGCGGCGTCGATATCGCGAATTTCGTCATCATCTTTGACTCAGTCGCAGCCACGGCAAGCCGCGTCGAGGCGGCGGTGGTGGGCCTCGGCAACGCTTTTCGGATTGCCGACAATGTCTGGAGCCTGTCTTGCGAGCTGACCGCTGTTGGCGTGCGCAACGCGCTTGCGCCTTACCTGTCGCCAACCGAGAAAATTTTCGTCGTTGACGCCACGCATGGGCGCGCTTCCTGGCAGAACTTTGCGCCGGAACATCATTCAAAGATTTCAGCCGCCTACACTGTCTCGCGCAAAAGTAAATGCGCGTAAGCGCCTGCGCCAAAACGCTCGAAGCCGCTGAAAAATTTAGCAAATCGGTCTGCATGGCGCTCGCCGCCTGCAGGTTGGGCGGCTTGGCCCGGCAATCTCCTTATACCTTCCAGCAGGGCATTTTCACCAGCGCCGCAGCGTGATAGGAAACGCCTTCCCTAAGAGCGCCAGGAGATGTTTTTACAATGGGTAACGGTTACGGTTTCGGCGGCGAGGAAATCAAGGAAGAATCGAGTTGGCGATATCCAATCGGCATCTTCCTGGCGACGCTCGTCCTGTGCGCGATATTTCTTTATTATTATGTCGGCCCTAGCGTTGAAGAATTTAAAGGCGACCTTCCAAGCCCGGCGATTACCGAAGAGGCGATTTCTATTGAGATCGCCGGTCATGTATTTGCGCCGGCCGCTAACTACACGGTTTATCCGCGCGCACGACGCGGCGGCGCCAGAGATGAAGTCTCGCTCTATGCGCTATGGCCGAATATGAGCGGCTATGCGCCGACCCACCGCCGCGAATTTGTTGACGACCAACCGCAAACAAGGCGCATCAACATTGTGATTTCAAAACGCACCGCGCCGATCACTGAAGCCGAACGCCTGGACATGCTTTACCTGCCGCACACGGTTGACCGGCGCGGCGTGCGCACGCCCTATCAGCTGACAAAATTTTCCTTCGCAGAACGGCGCGTAAACGTGCCGACCAACGGTTATAGCGATACCGAACTGTTCGTTGGCGCCGATGAAGATGAAAATCTTATTGCGCTGTTTTGTTATAAGGAGCGCGTCGATATTCCGAGCCCGGAATGTTGGCGGGTTTATGAATATAACGATGATATCGAAGTGAGTTATCGCTTCAAGCGGCCATATTTACCGGAATGGCGCGCCATAGACGCGCAAGTGCGCAAATATGTCGCCGGTATTGATCGCTCCGCAGCGGCGTCTCAATAGCGCGCAAACCGGGCGCTCATCGCCGTCATCATCACTGGCGCCAGCACCAGACCAATAAGCGCGGTGGTGAGAAAATACGCCGCCGCGCCAGCGCCGCCCGGCCACGCGAAGCTCTGCGCCGAGGCAAAAATCGACGCAGCCCCCGCCCCCACCACAAACAGGAACCGGCGCAAGCCGTCGCTCAGTGCATTTTCCGTAACATCGCGGGCATTGCGCCAGACCTCGCCGGCATTGCGCCAGCTCACGGTCATATGCGCCAGCGCAATGGCGCCAAATGTCAGGCCCGTCAGACGTTCCGACAGGCTCGGCTCCGCGACGCCCAAAATCGTATAGCCAAAATCAGCAAGCACCGCGCTGACGGCGAGCAGCACGACAATCAATGTCGCGGTGCGCACCGATACGAAGGCGGTCACCGCGGAAAGCCAGACCAGGACGAAAAATAACGCCAGCGCAATCGGCGCCGCAAACCCGGCTTCAAACAGCGCGATGACAACCACGATTACCGCAATCGCACTCGCTGCACTCGCCGTGGTTGGCGGCAGCGCTTGGCGAATAGGCCGCCAGTTAACGGCGAACCAGCCGCGCCGATAGTTCTCGTCAACCGCCGCCTGCTCGCTTATTGGCGCTACCGCGAGCGAGGCGGTCACCGCGACCAGCGACGCCGTCATCGCGGCGGCGGCGGCGGTGATGCCCGCCCAGACCACGCGCCAGTCGACCGCGCCGAAATTGGCGTCAAATGTCTGCACACCGAAAAATGCTGCGACCACAAGCAGCGAGAACGCCATGATCGCCACCGCGCTATGGCCGGCAGCGGCGGCGGCTTTGCGTTTGGGCGCGCCGGCGGCGAAGAACTTCGCAAAGTCGGCACCGACGCTGACGCCAACGCCGACGCCAAGCGTCAGCGCCAGGGCAATCGCGATGGCGCCCTGCTCCGCCCCCCACAGTTCTTCAATCGCCAGATAACCGGCCCCGCCAACCGCGCCGATGATAGCCGCGAACGCCGCGGCGACGCTGTGACGCGCAACATTGAACCCCAATGGCGCCAGCACGGAAAAAAATCCAAACAGGCCGAGCGCCGACACTGTCAACGTCACCGGCGGCGGCGCCAACGATGCGGCGAAGGCGGGCAATGCAAGACGGCCGACATCAACGGCGATCAGTACCGCAGCAAAAATGGAGATGATGAGATAAAAACAAAACCTGCCAAACCGCCGGCGCGGCTGCAACGCCGCCAGGGCCATTGGCAGCGCCACAACATAAAGCGCGGTCGCGGCATAAGAACCAATCAACGCCGCCGCCGGCGCACTGAGCTGGCGCGCACCGGCAACGCCAAGCGCGATCAGCCCCGCCAATATCACGCAAACCGACAATATCGGCCGATTGGCCGCGACATTACCGACAATGCCGGCAGGGGGTTCGCGCAAAACCCGGCTCTTAGCTTGAAGGGCGATCTGGAAGATCGATTTCCAGGATCGCCATGTTGAAGTCAAAAGACACGTCGCCGTCTTCAGCGTCGCGGAAAATCACCCCGATAAATTCCTCGCCAATATAAACTTCCGCCGAATCATCCTTGGTCGGGCGCCCCCGCACGGTCAGCGCTGGAACGGCGAATTTTTCGCACAGATAGGTCTGTAGCCGGGCGATATCTATTGGGTCCATGATCCTAAATCCTTGTCTTCAACCCCGTCTTAGACGCATCCGCGGCGCGAGCCAACCGTGTCGCATTGATCGCCGGACGCAGCGGCGCTATGGCGGGGGGGATGGCGCAATATAGCCGCGTTATGATGGTTTCGGCCATATCGGGAGGAGGCTTGAACATGCACAGCAATACGCTCGGCGCGGTCTTTATCGCCGCACTGTTGATCACCCTTGGCGCCTGCTCGCGCGGCGGCAGCGACAACTTGGCCGATGCAGCATGCGAGGGGCCCGGCATAGCTGTCTCAGATGCATGGATGCGGGTCGCTCGTGCGGGGCAGCCGACCAGCGCCGCTTATCTCACGCTTTGCAACGGCGCCGAGGCCGATGACGTGTTGATCAGCGTCTCCCTCGCCGGGGCGCAACATGCCGAACTTCACAAGACAACCA
>JAADIQ010000055.1 GCA_013151255.1 Alphaproteobacteria bacterium | reverse complement strand
TCACCTTATTACCAGCAGACACGCATTGAAATTGCTGGCGCCTTGAATGCACTGGACCGGGGTGATGAAGCGATATCAATGTTGCGTAAGGGCGCGCGGCGTGAAAAAAATTCTTATGATGTGCGCCTTGCGCTGTCGGGCCTGGTGGCGGCAAATGGCGAGCATCGCGATGCGGTGAAAATCCTTGATGCTGTCATAGCGGAGCTTCCCGCAGAGCCGCAAAGCGACGCCTGGCGATTATATCTTTCGCGCGCCGTATCGCTCATGGCGATTGATGACTGGCCGCGGGCGGAAGCGGATTTGAAGCGCGCGGTTGCGCTCGCGCCGGAGGAGGCGATCGCGCTCAACTATCTTGGCTATTCATGGGCCGAGCGCGGTGAAAATCTTGATGAAGCCTTTGATTTAATTGAAAAGGCTGTCGTGCTCGATCCGAATTCCGGGGCCATTATCGACAGCCTCGGCTGGGCTAATTACCAGCGTGGCCATTATAAAGTGGCGGTGGGCCATCTGGAACAGGCCGCCTCGCTCGAGCCTGGCGATCCAACGGTTACCGACCATCTCGGTGATGTTTACTGGCGCCTCGGGCGAAAGATTGAGGCGGGCTATCAGTGGCGGCGCGTGCTGGAGCTGGAGCCGGATGATGCGTTAAGGGCGTCGGTCGAGAAAAAGCTTGAATTCGGCCTTGATGGCGGCGGCGAATGATCCGCGAGACGGCGCCGGCGAAGCTTAATCTCTACCTCCATGTCGGACCGCTGCGGCGCGATGGCCGTCACGCGCTTGCCAGCTTTTTCGTGTTCACCGAAGACGGCGATGCGATCACGGTTGAAGCTGCGTGCGATATTTCTTTAACAATTTCTGGCCCCGCCGCGGGCGCACTCGCTGGCCTGCCACTCCGGGACAATTTAATCTGGAAGGCCGCTGATTTGTTGCGTGAGACTTGCGGCGTGAGCCAGGGCGCAGCGATCCGGCTTGAAAAAAACTTACCCACGGCCGCTGGGATTGGCGGCGGCTCCGCGGACGCGGCGGCTGCGTTGCGCGCGCTGATTAAACTCTGGAATATTGAAATTGCCGATGACGCACTGGCGCAACTGGCGTTTCGTCTGGGGGCGGACGTTCCGGCATGTCTTGCGGGCGCCGCGGTATTAGTCGCCGGCGCCGGCGAAGATGTGTCGCCGGGCCCGGCCTTGCCGCCGCTGTGGGCGTGTCTGGTTAATCCAGGCGTAGAAATCGCGACCGGGCCGATATTTCAAGCGTTTGACGCGGCCAATCCGGCGCCCGCAGCCCCGACGGCGCCAGCGCTTGGCGAGGCGTCCTATGACGCGCTCACCCAATTGATGGGCGCAACGCGCAACGACCTGCAGCCGGCGGCGATAGCGTGTGCGCCGGAAATTGCTGACATCATCAAGCGGCTGGGGCAGTGTCGCGGCGCGCTTGGCGCGCGGATGTCGGGCTCGGGGGCGACGTGTTTTGCGCTTTTTTCCACAGCCGCGGATGCTGAGCGCGCGAGAGCAGAGGCGCATAAAGAGGGCTGGTGGGCGATGGCCTCGCCGCTTATCCTCCGCTAGAGTAATTGGCGCGCGGCAACTCCCGCGTGTCGTGAGCAATATGGGTGCGAGAAGAAAACAATGGCGAGTTTCACCGATAGTCCGCTGGTGATCACCATTGCAGCGCTGGTGGTTTATCTCACCACGCTGGCGGCGAGCCGTATTTCGATGTACGCGAAATTTTTGCCCGACAACCCAAACGGCCGCTCCAGCCATGTGCGCGTCACCTCGCGCGCCGGCGGCATCGGTATTTTTGGCGGCTGGATCGCGGGGATTTTTATTCTGGCCGCATTTTCAGGATCGGGTGAGGCGACTATTGTCGCGGTGAAACTCGCGGGGATTTCGGTTCTCGCGTTCTGTATCGGATTGGCCGACGACAAATGGGCGCTGTCGCCACTGGTGAAATTTTGCGGGCAACTTATCGCCGCGGGGCTTTTTACCTGGCTTTTAGGCCCCTTACAGGTCGCGCCGATACCCTTTGTCGGCGAGGTATCGCTCGGGCTTTGGGGGACCGGCCTCACCATCATCTGGATCGTTGGCTTCATGAATGCGTTCAACTTTATGGACGGCGTCAACGGCATCGCCGCCGGCAGCGCGCTGACCGGCCTGGTCGCCTTCGCGGTTATCGCGCTGTTGACCGGCGCACCGATAGCGGCGGTGCTGGCGATTTTGCTGGCGATTGCGTGTTTTGCATTTCTGCCGGCGAACCTTGGCAAGGGACGCTTGTTTATGGGCGACAGCGGCAGCCAGGCGCTAAGTTTCCTCATCGCCGCGCTTGGCATATATGCGGCCAATGCAACCGCCGGACATGCCAGCGCAATGCTTGTGCCGGTGATTTTTTTGCCGTTTATTTTTGACGTCGGCTGGACGTTAACGCACCGTTTGATTCGTGGGCAGAATATTCTCGACGGCCATCGCGAGCATCTCTACCAGCTGCTGTTGCGGCAGGGTTTTTCACACACCAAAATCGCCGTCCTCTATATGGCGCTGACCACGTTCAGCACAGCGGTCGCTATATTCATGTTGACGTTGTCGCCGGGCGGGCAGTGGCTTGCGGTCGCCTTGTTGTGTGCGCTGTTCTCAATGGGCGCCGTCTATATTCATATCTCGGCGCTGAGGGCGGGTTTGCTGACTACGTCCAAGCGCGCGCCGGTAGCGGCCCATGATGACGCCGTCATGCACCAGGCTGCTGAATAAACTGGCTTAAGAAGCGCGCGACACTGAGGTCATGACCAGCTCGCCAAGCGCTGCTGAATACTGGTTTTCCGGCCCCTTGAGGAGGTCGGCCATCGCGCGGTCGGCAAAGCGCCGGGCGCAAACGACGGTATCGGTGATGGCGTCATCGCGCAGCATGAATTCGCAAGCGCGCTCGAAATCGCCTGCCTCCTGGCGGCCTTCGGCAATCACCCGGCGCCAGAAACTCTGCTCTTTCGGTTTGGCTCGCGCCACCGCATAGACCACCGGCAGCGTCATCTTGCCTTCGCGGAAATCATCGCCAATGGTCTTGCCGAGATCGGCTTCAAACCCTGCATAGTCGAGCGCGTCGTCGATCAATTGATAGGCGATGCCAAGATTGCGGCCATAGCTTTTGAGCGCGGCTTCGCGGTCTTCGTGCGCGCCGGCGATCAATGCGCCCGACTGCGTTGCGCCGGCAAACAGCGCTGCGGTTTTCGCTTCGACCACCGCGAGATACATCTCGAAGGTCGTGCCGACATTTTTTTGCGTCGCCAGCTGCAAGACTTCGCCCTCGGCGATAATGCCCGAAGCGCGCGACAAAACTTGCAACACGCCAAGATTTTTAGCCGCGACCATCAGCTCGAATGCGCGTGAAAAAATAAAGTCGCCAACAAGCACGCTTTCCTTGTTGCCCCAGATGGTGTTTGCGGTTTCAGCGCCGCGGCGCAGCGCGGATGCATCGACCACATCGTCATGCAACAGCGTCGCGCCGTGAATGAGCTCGACGGCGGCGGCGAGCTTAATGTGTTCGTCGCCGTCAAAACCAAACAATCGCGCGGTCGCAAGCGTCAGCATCGGGCGGATGCGTTTGCCGCCGGAATTGATGAGATGCCCGGCGAGGTCGGGGATGAGATCAACGGGCGAATCCATACGCTCAAGGATTTGCCGGTTCACCGCCTCCAGATCGTCAGCCAAGAGCGCGCGCAAAGACGCCACCGCCGCCTTAAAGGTCGAGGGGCTGTCCGGCGTTGTCCTGGGGTCTGCGGTAGCCGCCAGCGTGACAGACAAAGTGACAGACAAAGGTTGCGTCCTCGCGCTTGAAATTCAACTTCCTCGCAACTTGGGGGCGCGGCGTCTGGCGGTCAAGCTTGACAGGCGCAACCGGACAGCGACTTTTTAACGCCGGATTATGCTTAAATTGGAAAATTTCCGATTGAAGCCGGGGCGTTGGGCGCTTAACTCCACCAGATGTCTGAAAACCCAAACCCCCTGATGAAATTATGGCGCGCGCTGCCGTTTATCGGCGATAGCGGGCCTCTCGTAACTGTGATTGAGCTTGGCGGCGTCATTGGCGCTGCCGGGCCGGGCCGCAAGGGCCTTTCCCTGCAGCGCCTTGAAAAGTCGATTGAGGCGGCGTTCAAGCCTGGCAGGCTGAGCGCGGTGGCGCTGGCGATCAATTCGCCGGGCGGCTCGCCGGTGCAATCGCGGCTGATCTTTAGCATGATCCGCCGGCTGGCGCAGGAAAAGGCGGTTCCGGTGCTTGCCTTCATTGAAGATGTGGGCGCCTCGGGCGGCTATATTCTGGCCATCGCCGGCGATGAAATCTACGCCGATGAAAGCTCGATTGTCGGCTCCATCGGGGTGATCGCCAGCGGTTTTGGCTTTCAGCACGCGATTGAAAAGCTCGGCGTTGAGCGCCGCGTGCACACCGCCGGGAAAAGCAAATCGACGCTTGACCCGTTCAAGCCGGAGGACCCGGAAGACGTGGCGCGGCTGAAAAACATCCTTAACGACATGCACACGCAATTTATCGAATTGGTGCAATCGCGCCGCACCGACAAGCTGGCGGCGGATGAGGAGATCTTTTCCGGCGCGTTCTGGACCGCGCCAAGGGCCAAAGCGCTGGGGCTCATCGACGGAACCGCTCAACTCGGCGATTTTTTACGCGCGCGCTACGGAAAAGATGTTAAGATCAAACGGATTTCGCCCGATAGCGGCGGGCTTTTGAAAAAGCTCTTGTCTGGCGGCGCCCAGAGCAATGTGGGCGAGCCGGGTATCGGCCAGCCGCTGATCGATGCGGACGCGATATTGGACGCCGTAGAGCGCCGGTCGGTTTGGGCGCGCTTCGGTCTTTAGGCGGCGACTTTTGGGCTGGCGGCAAGGAGAGTGATCTATGGGCGCAGTAACCACATTGGCGGTGACGATTGCAGCCGCTGCCGGCGGCGTGGCGTTGTTTCGTTTTGTGAACCGCCAGCGGCGCGAATTTGCGGAAATTTTCAATCAGGCCAAAGCTCGCGCCAAGGGTCCCGGAGATAGCAAAGTCATCGATTATGAACGCGATCCGGCCAGCGGTGTTTATAAGCCGAAATCGTGACGCCGCGACGCTTCGTGCACGAATATTGCGGACGCTGTGCTGCGATATTCAATTCCGTTAACGGGCCTGCCTCAGACCTCATAAACCAAGCGCCCTACGGTGAATCTTTTCAGCTTGGGCGCAACCGGGCTGGAACTGTGCTAACATAGCCGTCCCCTGCCGCCGATGACGCCGGGGCGCCGCCTCGGAGACCCGTGTGGGAAAAATCGCCTTTCTCGATCTTGAAGCCTCCGGGCTCGGCTCCGCCTCGTGGCCAATAGAGGTCGGTTGGTGCTTTGACGACGGCGCGCCGGAAACCATGCTCATCCGCCCGGCGCAGGAGTGGCCGCATGAGGCGTGGGACGATCACGCAGCGAGCCTTCATGGGCTGGCCTATGATGTGCTGGAGGCCTCCGGCCTGGTGGTTGGCGAGGTGTGCGCGCGTCTCAATCAGGCGCTTGAGGGCGCGGCGGTTTATTCGGATGCGCCGGACTGGGACGGCTTCTGGCTCTATCGGCTGTTTGCAGCGGCGCGCGCGCGTCAGCGCTTTTCGCTTTGCGATTTTGGCGACTTGCTTTGCGAATTGCCGCCTCAAACGGTTGCCGCGGCGGTGGCGGAAGCGAAAATCTCATCGCCGCATCGCCACCGCGCCCGCGAAGATGTTCTGCACATGAAAAAAATCTTCGATCTGGCGACAGCTAGCTGCTGAGCGAAATTGATTTTTCCAAACCGGCGGCGCATTTGAGCTCAAAGCAACGATAGCGAAAATCTGTGATGAATGAAAACACAGCGAATACGAGCGCTCCTGGGCCGGTTCGGTTCCAGGCGGCGTGCGCTGACGGCGTGCTGGCCGGATGGCGATGGCCGAACGAAGGCGCGCCGCCATTATTGTTCTGTCATGCGACCGGTTTTTGCGCCTCCGTATACAAACAAATGTTGCAGCATTTAAGCGGCCGGTTTGATGTTTTTGCGCTAGATATGCGCGGCCACGGCAGAACCCGCCTTGTGGCCGACCCGGAGGGTTTGCGCTCGTGGAAGGTCTACGCTGATGATGTCGCAGAATTTTTAAACCATGAGGCCCGCAGCGGCTGGACGCTTGCCGGTCACTCTATGGGCGGCGTTGTCGTAGCCATGGCGGCGCGCGGCCGCAGTGATGTTGCTGCAATGGCGCTGATTGAGCCGGTGGCGATGCCGCCGGCGATGCGGCTGGCGGCGCGCACGCCGATTTGGCCATTCATGGCGCGCCGCTTTACGCTAGTGCGGCTGGCGCGCCGGCGGCGGTCGCAGTGGCCGGCGCGAGCAGATGTCGCGGTGGGCTATGGCCGCAAGCCGGTGTTTCGAAACTGGGCGCCGGGGGTGCTGGATGACTACCTTGAAGATGGTTTGGCGGACGATAATGAGGGCGTACGCCTCGCCTGCACACCGGCCTGGGAGGCGGCGACATTTCAGGCCCATGACAATGATTTCTGGGGGGCGGTGCGCGCCGCTCCAGCGCCGGTTCGCGTGCTCGCCGCTAACCATAAATCATCCACAGTCTGGCGCCACGCCCGGCGGCGCTTTGAACGCATCGGCGCGCCGGTGGCGCTCCAGGCCGGGGTTTCGCACCTGATTGCGATGGAAATGCGATGGAAAGGCCCGATTTGGCGGCTCAATTCGTCGCAGGCGAGTAACACAAGGCTAAAATCTCGGCCTTTGGCGATTGAAGGCTTGGAGGCGGCAAGCCTTTTTGCTAAGCGTGCCGCTAAATTTCATGACGGTCGGTTAGGGACGACAGACGCCGTCGATGTAGAAAGACAGAAAGGTTTACCATGGCTGAGACGGTCGAATCGCCGAAACTGACAGGAAATATGTTCCTGTTTGATAGCCCCGAGCTGATGAATAAAGAATCGCACGGCAAGCTCGGATTTCAGGCGGCGGAGAAGAACTTCTCTTATTGTGCAAAAGCGCGCGCCATCCCGATTACGGTTTCGGAAATAATGATAGCGATGAAAGATTATCCGATCATTTTTCTGAACCGTGAAAATCCGGCGCCGCTAGCGGTTATGGGCATCGTTGATGAGGTGAATCTGTTTGTCGATGAAGACGGCAAATGGGAGACCGATAAATACATCCCTGGTTATGTGCGCCGCTATCCGTTTGGCGTCGCTTCGGAAGATAGCGGCGAGCGCCTCGCCATTGTTATCGACACCGCCTATGAAGGCCTGAAGGAAGGCGGAGAGTTCCCGCTGTTTGAAAACGACGAGCCGAGCGCGTCGACCCAGCAGGCGATTGAGTTTTGTAAAGCCTTCGAGCAGGATCGTATCGCGACAAATGGATTTGGCGAGCGGCTTAATCAACTTGAGTTGATTCAGGGCCAGTCTGCGCAGTTTACGCCGCAGGGGGCTGAAGAGCAGAAAACATTCGCTGAATATTTTGGCGTCGACGAAAAGAAACTTCAAGAGCTTAGCGATGAGCAGTTTCTTGAGTTGCGCAAAGCCGGCATCCTACCGTTAATTTATGCGATGATGATATCGATGAGCAATTGGCGCATTCTCCTGCAACGCCGCGCGCGCCGGTTTAATATGACCGAAACGGATATCTTAAATCGCGTCGATAACTGACCATATAGCGCTTGTTGTGATCTGTATTAACCATGAGGCCGGACGCTGATAAGGGCGTCCGGCCTCATTTTTTGGTCACAATTGCTGGAGCCGGCGCTTGTCGGCGTGAATAGTCATTGGCGTGAAGCGATTGCGCGGCTAGTTAGGGCGGCATGATGTTGCGCCTGTTTCAGCTTTTAATTGTCGTCGTTCTTGTTGCGGGCGGTCCGGCATGGGCCGACGCTGAGGTTCAGACCGAATATACGCAAACCCGGCTCATCCCCGAGCGCGAGGGGTTTGTTCCCGGCGAGACGACCTGGTTTGCGGTCGACCAAAAAGTTATCGACGGCTGGCATGTGTTCTGGAAAAATCCGGGCGATGCGGGTTTGCCGCTGGATTTGGGCTGGACTTTGCCGGCCGGTTTTACCGTCGGTGAAATCCTTTTTCCGGTCCCACAATTTATTCCCGTCGGCCCGCTTGCGAGTTACGCCCATGAAGGCGAGCCGGTTTTTCTGGTCAGCATTGCCGCGCCCGCGGACGCTGTTCCCGGTGACAGCGTTAATATCGTTATCGACGCCTCGTGGCAGGCTTGCGAGGAAATCTGCGTTCCGGAAGAAGGCCGGTTTGAATTTTCCGTGCCGGTCCTGGCGAGCGCTGAAATCCGTAGCGAGACAGCCTTATTGTTCGCGCGCGCCCGCGCAGCGTTGCCGGTCGCCTTGGATAGCCCCGCGCGGTTTGAGCGGCGCGGCGGCGCCTATGTGTTGACCATCGACAACTGGGATGGCGCGGCGCCGGCGGACGCATTCTTCTTTCCAAAGCTGGACGGCTTGACCACGCCCGCCGCCGCACAAACCATTAGTCTGACGGATGGCGCGTTGACGGTGTCGATGGAGCCGGGCTGGACTGATGCGAGCGACGTTGAGACGGTGGACGGCGTCCTCGCCTATAACCGCGCTGACGGCGGACGGGCGGGCTTGCAACTTTCTGCGGCAGTCACAGGGTCGCTGGCGGCTCCGCCGGAGAGCCTTGTGCGCGGCGCCAACACCAATGTCGCCCTGCTGCTGTTAATGGCGTTTTTCGGCGGGCTGATTTTGAACGCCATGCCCTGCGTCTTCCCGATCATTTTCATCAAAGCCGCAGCGCTCATGCAGAGCGCCAAGGAAGACCGCGCGACGGTGCGCGCTCATGGTCTCCTATTTACAGCCGGCGTGCTTGCAACTTTCATCTTGATGGGCGGTCTGTTGCTCGCCTTGCGCGCCGGCGGCGAGGAGCTTGGCTGGGGCTTTCATCTCCAGTCGCCGCTAGTGGTCGGGCTTTCCGCCTACGTGCTTTTTCTGGTCGGGCTTAATCTGGCGGGGCTGTTTACGGTTGGCGAGACCATCGCCGGCGCCGGCCAGGGCCTGGCGTCAAAACCCGGCGCGACCGGCGCGTTCTTCACCGGCGCGCTGGCGGTGGTGGTCGCCGCGCCTTGCATCGGCCCGCTGTTGAGCGCGCCATTGGGAGCCGCGCTGGTGCTGCCGCCAGCGGTCGGCATGGCGATCTTTATCCTGATGGGGCTGGGGCTTGCCGCGCCCTATCTTGCGCTATCCCTGTCGCCGGCGCTCGGGCGGTTTCTGCCGCGGCCCGGCGAATGGATGGTGGTTTTAAAGCAAGCGCTGTCATTCCCGGTATTTGCGGCGGCGGCTTATTTCCTCTGGGTGTTCGCGCGCCAGACCAACGATGGCGGGCTGGCGACGTTGCTGTTTGGCGGCATTCTTTTGGCGCTGGCGGCGTGGTTGTTTGAAATCAGCAAGGGCGACGGCCGCCGGGCGATTGTCTTGCGCGCCGCATCCGCTTTGGCGGCGGTCGTGGCGATTGCGCCGCTCACCCGGATTGAGACCGCCTCCGGGACCGCTGCGCAAGCAAGCGGCGACTATGGTGCGATTGAGACCGAGCCCTATAGCGATGAGGCGTTGGCAAGCTATCGTGCCGCCGGCGCGCCGGTGTTTATCGATTTTACTGCGGCCTGGTGTGTTACCTGTCAGTTCAACAAGCTGACGGTGTTTAAGAACAAGGACGTTGCCGAAGCGTTCAAACAGACCGGCACGGTGTTTTTGGTGGCTGACTGGACGGTGCGCGATCCGGTAATCACCAGGGCGCTGCAAAGTTATGGGGCCAGCGGCGTGCCGCTTTATGTTTACTATCCGCCCGGTGGTGAGGCGCAGATTTTGCCTCAGACCCTTTCGCGCAAGATTATGGTGGATACGCTTAACGGCGCGGATTAGTGAGGCTGGCGCCTGCCGGCGGCAGTTGCCCA
This sequence comes from Alphaproteobacteria bacterium, assembly GCA_013151255.1. Lineage (GTDB taxonomy): Bacteria > Pseudomonadota > Alphaproteobacteria > Caulobacterales > Parvularculaceae > Hyphococcus. The sequence goes on along the minus strand of JAADIQ010000055.1, from coordinate 32,468 downwards.
GCCGATAGCGTCATCGCTGACGCCTCCGCCCGGCGCTCCGCCTCCATCGCTTTCGCGCCGAAAATGACGCACACAGCGGCAATCGCCGCAAGGCTTGAGACGATGCGTTTGACGAGTTTCAGGGAAGTGGTTTTGGAGCTCATATTAGAGTGAATATACGTTCATCGTTAAAACGCATTGAGGGCGGCGCTTAAAATCTCTATCAAATGCCGACAATTCGCAAAGGCGCGCCGATGACCGCAATTTCTTCAACGCCGCAATGGAAGACGCTGGAAGCTGACGCCGCCGGGCTGGCGCGCACATCTATGCGAGAATTGTTTGAAGGCGATGCGGATCGCTTTGCGCGCTATTCCATCGACGCGGCGGGGCTGTTTCTCGATTACTCCAAAAACAAACTCACCGATGAGGTCGTCGAGCACCTGCTGGCGCTGGCTGTTACGGCGGATGTTGAAGGCCGCCGCAAGGCGATGTTTGCCGGCGAGGCGATTAACACAACTGAAAACCGCGCCGTGCTGCATGTAGCGCTGCGCGCGGGCGCGACGGACGCCTATAGCATCGCGGGCGAGGATGTCTCAGTGGCGGTGCGCGCTGAGCTGAATAAGATGAAAGGCTTCTGCGCGCGCATCCATCAGGGCGTGCTCAAAGGCTATAGCGGCAAGGCGCTCGACACTGTCGTTAATATTGGCATTGGCGGCTCGGACCTCGGCCCGCAAATGGCGACGGCGGCGTTGCAGCCATTTTGGATTGCCGGCCGGCGGACGTTTTTTGTTTCCAATGTCGACGGCCAGCACCTCGCTGATGCGCTGGACGCGTGCGACCCGGAGTGCACGCTGTTCATTATTGCGTCGAAAACCTTCACCACTCAGGAAACCATGGCCAACGCAACCAGCGCGCGGGCGTGGTTTTTGGAAAATGGCGGCGGCGAAAGCGATATCGCAAAGCATTTTATCGCGCTGTCGACCAATGCCGAGGCGGTCGCCGGCTTCGGTATTGACAAGGACAATATGTTCCAGTTCTGGGACTGGGTCGGCGGGCGCTATTCGTTGTGGTCGGCAATCGGCCTTTCCATCGCCTTACAGGTAGGTTTTTCGAATTTCGAAAAACTGCTCGCCGGCGCGAGGCGCATGGATGAACATTTCAAAACCGCGCCGCTGGCGCAAAATATGCCGGTGATGCTGGCGCTGGTTGGCGTCTGGAATCGCAACTTTATCGGCGCGGCCGCCCACGCCATTCTCCCCTATGACCAGCATCTGGCAAGGCTGCCGGCCTATCTGCAACAGGCGGATATGGAATCAAATGGCAAGCGCATCGACGCCGATGGCGCTGTTGTCGCCCACGCTACCGGGCCTGTCCTGTTTGGCGAGCCCGGCACAAACGGTCAGCATGCGTTCTATCAACTCCTGCATCAGGGAACTGATATTATTTCAGCCGACTTCATCGCGCCCGCCGTCAGCCAGCGCGAACTTGGCGATCATCATCAAATCCTGCTGTCGAATTTCCTGGCGCAGACCGAAGCGCTGATGCGCGGCAAAACGCAAACGGAAGTCCGCGATGAGCTGCGCGGCGAAGGCAAGACCGAGGCCGAGATTGCTGCGCTTGCCCCGCACAAGGTGTTTCCCGGCGACCGTCCGACCAATTCAATCCTGATGGAAAAACTCGACCCGGAAACACTAGGGAGCCTGATTGCGCTTTATGAGCACAAGATATTTGTCGAGGGCGTCATCTGGGGGATTAACTCTTTCGACCAGTGGGGGGTTGAGTTGGGCAAGGTTCTGGCGAGAAATATCCTGCCGGAAATCGCCGCCGCCGGTGAGGCGAAATCTCAAGCCAAGGCGCATGATGCGTCCACCAATGGTCTGATTGACAAGATTAATGCAATGCGCGGTAAAGGCGGATGATTGTCGGCATGCTATTGTCAGTGACGGTTTATTGAAACCGCACCAAACGAGAAATTGAAATGCCAAAACTTGTCGGCGCCATCATTTCATTCTTCCTTGTCATGACGCCCGTCTTCGCGGCGGAGGCAACTTACGCGAAAATTCAAACCTCCATGGGCGACATCGTCGTTGAGCTTTATGCAGACGAGGCTCCGGCGAGCACCACAAACTTTTTGCAATACGCCAAGAGCGGGCATTATGACCGGACGATTTTTCATCGCGTGGTCAAAGGCTATGTTATTCAGGGCGGCGGCTTCTCAAAATATTTCAACGAGCGCAGCACCCGCGACCCGATTGCCTATGAGGGCGATAACGGGCTGAAAAACACGCGCGGAACGCTCGCCATGGCCCGCGGCGACAAACCAGGCAGCGCTCAGGCGCAATGGTTTATCAATCTGCGCGACAATCCGAAGCTCGACCACCGCGTCACCGATCTCGGGGCCATATACGGCTATGCGGTGTTCGGTCGGGTGATTGAGGGCATGGATATCGCCGATGCGATTAGCGCCGTAGAGACCGGCGAGGGCGGGCAGTTCGATGCTGAAGTTCCGGTGGAGCCGGTGTTAATCTTGCGGGTTGACCAAATTTCTCGGCCGCCGGATAATTAGCCCCGATATCGCAGGGGTTGTCCGACGGGCTAATTTTGCGGGAGTAAAATTTATTATGCGGACTGTCATTCTTGTTTTTATTCTTATGCTGACGATGACTGTTTACGCCGTACAGGCTAAAGGCGTCGCTAACGTTTCTGACGCGGTTGACGATAATCAGGGCAAAACTGGGCGGTATCAAAAAACAGTCACCCTCTCAGCGCTAATGGGCGAGGAAGGGGCTCGTGCATTTGAGGGCGCGGTTGAACCGGGGCATGAAATCCATTTTGATGTCTATGTGCCGAATACGTATGACCCGTCTCGGCCTGCCGGCGTTCTGGTTTTTGTCAGCCCAACAATATCAGGCCAAATTCCCAAAAAATGGAAAAAGATATTCGACAGGCGCAATCTGATTTGGGTCAGTGTCGGAAAATCCGGCAATAAAGTTTCAGCGTTGCGCCGCATCGCAGAGGCGAGCGTGTCGCCGGCGTTCATTGCGCAGAACTACAAGATTAATCCTGACCGTATTTATCTATCGGGGTTTTCTGGCGGTGGACGGATATCGAGTTATACAGCGTCCTATTATCCGGAGTTATTTAAGGGAACGATTTTCATTTGCGGCGTTAACCCCTGGGCGCAAACGCCGCCGCCGTTATTTGATATCATCAAGAAAAACAGATTCGTTTTTCTCTCCGGCACCCAGGATTTCAATCTTCGCGAGACCAAAAAGGTTTACAAACTTTACAATAAGGCAGGTGTTGAAAATACCAAATTGATGGTTGTCGCCAACATGGCGCACGCTATTCCCGATTCGACAAAATATGATGAGGCGATAGGGTTTCTGGATAAAGATCTGCCGTAATACTCACCGGATATTTCTTATAACGTCTTTTGACCGCAAGACTGCCGCAATGGCGGATTGCTACGTTGCCCGCCATCGGCTATCTCCCGCACAGATAAAGTGAAAATGGCATGGCCAAGAAACAAAAAACATTCCGGCCCAAGGCGCGGGTTCCGCGCGGGTTTCATGACCGGCTCGGGTCTGAGCTGACGGCTGAGCGCGATATGCTGGCGCGCATCAGCGCGGTCTATGAGGCGCATGGCTTTGACGCGCTGGAAACGCCGGCGTTTGAATATACCGATGCGCTCGGCAAGTTTCTGCCCGATGTTGACCGGCCCAACGCCGGTGTCTTCTCGCTCACCGATGATGACGAGCAATGGATGAGCTTGCGCTATGATTTAACTGCGCCGCTCGCCCGCTTCGTTGCGGAAAATTACGACGGCCTGCCCAAACCCTTCCGGCGCTATCAAGTCGGCCCCGTCTGGCGCAATGAAAAGCCGGGGCCGGGGCGCTATCGCCAGTTCACCCAATGCGACGCCGATACGGTTGGCGCGCCGGCGCCGCATGCGGATGCGGAAATGTGTGCGCTGTTTGCCGATGTCATGGAGGCTGCGGGGATAGTGCGCGGCGACTACATCATCCGCCTGAATGATCGCCGGCTGCTGGCCGGGCTGATGGAAATTGCCGGGCTTGCCGGCGATGCGGCCGAAGACGAGGCCCAGCGCATGACGGTGTTGCGCGCGCTCGACAAGCTCGACCGGCTTGGCGAGGACGGCGTCAAATTGCTGCTCGGCGCCGGGCGCAAGGATGCATCGGGCGATTTCACCGAAGGCGCAAAGCTCGACGCCGGCCAGATTGACCGCGTTATAAGCTTTGTGACCGCAACGGCGCAGACCAATGCGCAAACCTGCGCGCGGCTGCGGGAATTTTTTACGGGCTCCGAGACCGGGCTTGCCGGCGTTCAGACACTAGATGAGATGACCGTGCAGCTCGCCGCGCTTGGCTACAAGGAAGACCGTATACGCATTGATTTATCGATTATTCGCGGACTTGAATATTACACCGGGCCGGTGTTTGAGGCCGACCTCACCTTTGAGGCGACGGATGACAAGGGCCGGCCGGTTCGGTTCGGTTCGGTCGGCGGCGGCGGGCGCTATGACGGGCTGGTCAAACGCTTCAAGGGCGTTGAGGTTCCGGCGGTCGGTATTTCCGTTGGCGTCTCACGATTGCTTGCGGCGCTGGCGCTGAAGGAAAACGCGGCAAAAGTCGCGACAGGGCCGGTAGTGGTGCTGGCGCTCGAAAAAGACCGGATGGCGGCCTATCAACAGATGGCGGCGGAGCTGCGTGATGCGGGGCTGCGCGCTGAGGTCTATCTCGGCGGCTCAAATTTCGCCAAGCAGTTAAAATACGCCGACAAGCGTGGCGCCCCGCTGGCAATTATTCAGGGTGAAGATGAACGCGCGAAGGATGAAGTCACCATCAAGGACCTGGTCCTCGGCGCGGCGCTGTCGAAAAATATCGAAGACAACAAGCAATGGCGCGAGGGCCAACCGGCGCAGTTTACGGTAAAGCGTAGCGCGCTTGTCGAGGCGGTGAAGAAGGCGCTGGCGCGGTAGGCGCACGCCTCAAACAAACACAATCAACACCGCCGATATCGTCACAACCGACACGATGGTCGTAAAGCTCACCGCCGCGGCGGTCTCGGTTTGGTAGACGCCATATTGGCTGGCGATAATGAATGAGCCGACGCCGCACGGCACCAGCACAAACAGCGCCAATGCGCCGAGATAGTTCGGGTCGTTGACGCCGAGCAGGAAGGCCGCGCTGAGCGCTATCGCCGGCAGGATAAGCATTTTCGCTATCGCGATGGCGGCGATGCGTCCCTGGATTTTCTGCATATCCGGGAATGGGTTGGTGGCCAGGAACAGCCCCATGGAGAACAAAGCCGTCGGGCCCGCCGCCTTTCCGAACAGTGAGAAAAAAGTCTCAAGCGGGCCGGTGAGGGAAAATCCGAGGGCGGAGAATAAAAACCCTACCGCCATGGCGACCACCAAAGGGTTGCGCAGCGGCCCGGCGAAGTAACCGGCAAGCCGGGCAAGACCACCGCCGTCGCGGCGCGGCGCCATTAATGCAGCGCCAATGGCGATAACGAAAATGCCCTCAACCAGCATCAGCGTTACAAACGGCCGGCCCCAGCCTTCGACGTTTAACGCAATCGGCAGGCCGAGAAACACCGCATTGCCGAGCACCGAGGCGAAGCCATGGGCGCCGGCTTCCGGCTTTTGTAAGTCGAACAGTTTTTGCGAAACAAAGTAGCCGCCAAAAATAACCGCGAAAGCCGCAACGGCGTAAGAGATGGCAATGGCGGCGTCTTCCGCGCCCGGCGGCGGCGTGGTTGCGGTAAGGCCAAACAATGCCGCCGGCATCGCGAAACGAAACACGAACTTGTTGAGCGAGGCGCTGTCGCCGGCATTCATGAGTTTGAGCCGGCCGGCGAGGAGGCCAGCGGCGATAATGCCGAAGACCGGCAGGGCGACGGCGAAGACCGCGTTCATGATTGTTCCCACAATTGGCAGGCGCCGTCTGTCCTGCGGTTGGGGACGCCGGTCAAGATGGGTTAGGGCAAAACGGATGGAAAAAGGGATGCCGGGCGGGTGAGTAAGCGCGATCTCCCGGGGGCTGGGGGCGATGGTTAAAACCGGAAATTCTTGCCATAGCGCCCGCCCGGCCCGGTTAATATGACGGCCGAATGGGGCGCGGATTGGGGTCAATTAAGGCGATATTAAGGACGATTTGCGCGGCGGGGTTGTGTAAAAACATGATTTTCAGGCTTGCCGTTTGCCGGCTGAGGGGCGAAAATCTCCGGCGATGCATTCCATTTCTTCCGCTTCCCCGCCGCGCCGCCGCACCGAGCCGGTGGCGTTTAACCGCTCGGAACTGACGCGAATTCTCAGCGTTTACGGCCATTTCGTCGCCGCCGGGGAATGGCGCGATTACGCGATTGATTATCTTGAGGATGCGGCGGTGTTTTCGATTTTCCGCAAAGCCTCGGAATTCCCGCTTTACCGGATTGAAAAGCGCCCGCGCCTGGCGCGCAAACAGGGCGCCTATCTGGTGGTGTCGATGACCGGCGCGGTGTTGAAGCGCGGGTCTGACCTCGGCCAGGTGTTGCGGATTTTTGACCGCCAAAAACTAAAGCTGGCGACCTGAGTGTTGGTGTAACGCCAAAGTGCAAAATGAGCTTTTCATTTTGTGCTTTGGCAAGGCCGACTGGCCGCCGCGCCTTATGGCGCGTAAGCCTGCGTGGCGCTTGAACGCCCAACGGTCATTTTTGACCGTTGGTATTAATATGCGATGGTTGACGCATCAGCGGCGTCGTCGGCGCAGGCTTCAATCGTTTCCACAAAAATATGGCGCTGCGCATGGCTGCCGCCGATTTTATGCAGCTCACGGAGCAATGGGCTGAGCTTTGCCGCCGCTTCACCGCGCCGCCCTTTGGTGAAATCAATCAGCGCGGCGCCAGCGGGGACGGCAATGTCTTTCCACACAATCCCGGCGTCGCCCGGCGCCGCGTCGGCTTTGTGTTGCATCGAGGTGAGAAACTTTTCCGCTTCTCCTTCCGTTCCGGCTCTGGCGAGCGCATAAAGATAGTGGAGATCGTGAAACGGAAACAGGTGCTCGCCAACTCTGGCGCGGGCTTGTTCAACCACCGGCGCCCAGCGCGCACCGACGTCGCCGCCGCGCAATTCCAGCCGCCACAACATCGACGCGGCGCCGATTTGTTCCTGCGGGAATTCAGGCCATTCGCCCCATAGGCGCGCGTCAAAAATCTCCAGCGCCTCGTCATAGCGCCCGAGCGACAGGCGAAATAAAGCCGCATGCCACCAATTATGGTCACGGATGAAGACGCCTTTTTTCTCCCAGGTATGGGCGCAATGGTCGAGCCAGCGCGCGCCTTCCCTCGGGCGGCCTTGGGTTTCCATAACGTGGGCTACCGCATGATGCGCCCAGGCGTCGTCAATCGAAATCTCAACCGCGCGCAAGCCTTCCTCTTCAGCGGCATCGAGCTGGTGGTTTTGCTCAAGTGCAAAAGCGATCATGCCATGGACATAAGGCCGGTTTTCATGAGCGATGGCCGCGCGCCGTCCAAGCCGTAGCAAGGCCGGGCTGTCACCAAGATTAAACGCGTGATACTGGCCCCATTTGATGGCGCAGAGATCGGCCGGCCAGCGCACGGTTAATTCATCCAGCGTGGCGAGCGCGCTTGTAAAGTCGAGCTGAGACCAGGCTTCAACGGCCGTACAAAACAAGTGCTCACGCTCGCTTGCCGTGCTCAGGGTCTGGCGCATGCGGGTGAGATAGGGCGCTGCGAGCACCCAACCCTCAGCGCCTTCAAACGCCATGTGAAGCGCCGCCGCATGAGCGTTGAGCAGCGGTGCGCCGGGATTGGCGTCCGCCACCTCAAACAACGCGCGCAACTCCGCGCCATAACTTAAAAATTCGCGCACATAATCATCATAGCCGCGCGCCGCATCGCCGCCCGCGCCGGTGATCGGCAGTCCGTAACAATCTCGTTCACTCATGGGCGGACCTTATGCGCCGGGGCGCAGCCAGGCAAATCGCAATTGATGACGCAAAGTCACAGGCCGGTCATAAAAAACCCCCGCTCTTGGCAAGCGGGGGTTGTTAGCCGGTATCGGAGTACGCGTCAGTCGCGCATGATCCCGAGAATGTTAAGGATATGCACAAACAGTGTGACGAACGATCCGTAAAGCGCAAACGCGCCAAAGATCGCTGCGCGTTCATTTGTGGCGCTGCCCTCCTGATACATCGATTTGATCATCTGGGTTTCGTAGGCTGTGATGGCCGAGAAAACCAGGACGACGAGAGACGACGTAATCAGGCTCATCATTCCGCTCTGGAAAATGAGCGCGTTGACGACGATGGCGATCAGGAGGCCGACTGCGGCCATGAACAGAAAACTCGCCATGGCGGAAAGGTCGCGTTTTGTAGTGTAGCCATAAAGGCTTACCGCGCCAAATACAGAGGCGGTAATAAAGAAAGCCCGGTAAATATCCTGTGCGGCGCCGGCTTGCTGGAAGGAATACAGCATCGGCGCGATCATCACGCCCCAAAGCGCTGCATAAAGCCAGAACATGCCGTGGGCGGCGATTTTGGAGCCCGAGAAAATAATCTTCGGAGCCAGAAAGCCGATCCCAATGATGCCGGCAAAGCCGACCCATTTCAGCGGCGTCGTTACGATCTGAAACATCAGCGCTTCATTGCCGGCCATCAGCATCGAGATCAGCCCGGTGCCGGCGACGGCAAGCGCCATGTAGTTGTAAACGCCGAGCATGTATTGGCGCAGGCCCTCGTCAATGACGGCGCCGGTGCGGGTGTTGGCGGCAGCGCCAAACTGTCGTTGCGGGTCGTTCATGGGCATTAGGTCCTTTTCCATTACGCCGCCGGGGCCACACGGCCCGGCAAACGCCTAGCGTCATAAATTCTTTGGGTAATATCGGGGGTTGCGAGCCGCCAATCAAGGGGCGGGGCCCCTAAATACGCCGATTTTGGGCCGATTTCGACCGGCCAAAGAGGCCTATTCGTTAACAATAAACCGGGCCGCGAAGAACCCGTCCATACCGCCGGCCTCGGCCAGCATGGCCGGCGTGGTGCGCAGATCGCCATAACGGTTAACGCCGCCGGCAAGCCCGCCGATCTCTTCCGGCAGGACCGGCTTGCGGGCGAGATGTTTATGGCGCGCCAGCGCCGCCTCGGCCTGTTTTTCACCCTCTTCCGGTTGCAACGAGCAAACGCAATAGATCAGCATGCCGCCGGGTTTTACAAAACCGATGGCGTGATCGAGCATCCGCGCCTGTAGCGATGTCAGCGCGGCGATATCGGTATCTGACTTTGTCCACGGAATATCCGGGTGGCGGCGGATGGTGCCGGTCGCCGAACAGGGCGCATCGAGCAGCACGATGTCGGCTTTTTCTTCCGGGCGCCATTTTAAAATATCTTCGGTGACGAGCCTTGCCGTGAGGTTTGTACGCGCCAGATTATCGACTAGCCGCTCCAGCCGCGGCTCGGAAATATCAACCGCGGTGACGTCTGCGCCCATCGCCGCAAATTGCAGCGTCTTGCCGCCAGGCGCGGCGCAAAGGTCAAACACCGCCTTGCCGCTGACATCCCCGGCAAGCCGCGCCGGAAGGCTGGCGGCAGTGTCCTGCACCCACCATGCGCCTTCTTCAAAGCCCGGAAGCTGTGTCACATCACTGACGCCGTCGCGGCGCAAAGACCCGGTCGGTAAAAGCTCCGCCTCAAGACGGTCTGTCCATTCGTCAGCCGCGCCCGGCGCTTTCAAGGTGATATCAAGCCGCGGTTCATTGCGATGGGCCTCGGCGATGGCGCGCGCGGTTTGCGCCCCATAGGCGCGTTCCCATGAGCGCCACAACCAGCCCGGCGTATCGACGCGCGCCGGCAGCTTTTTCACCACCGCCGGTCCGTTCTTGGCGACTTTGCGGCCCACCGCATTGACGAGCTTTGCATAGCCGAGATTTTCGCGTCGCTCGCCGGCCAACGACACTGCGGTTGAGACCGCCGCATGGTCTGGCGTTCCCATAAATAAAGTCTGGGCGCTGGCGAGGCGTAAAATATCCATCACCCGGATCGCCCGCTTCGGCAGCGGCCGGTCAATATAGGCGCCGAGCACATGGTCGAGCGAGCCGCGCCGGCGCAAAACGCATGTCGCCAGCGCCCGGGCAAAGCCGCGGTCAGGCCCCTCCAGCAAGTCAAACGTGCGGCAGTCCTTCAAGGCGTCATCAAGCGATGCGCCTTTGGCGATGCGCTCAAGGATATCGAGCGCGGCGCGGCGCGCTTCAATCCCGGCGGCGCCGGTTTGCGGTGTGGGGTCAGTGGGTTGGGTCATCAGCCCCCGCGTAAACCACGCCGCGCCGGCAATGTCACGGAAAAGAGGTCATGAAAAACGGGCCATTGAGCGAATATTTTGCGGGAGCCGTCTTTTTCTCCTATGCTGCCCGCATCCGGCGGATGGGTCTGCCGGGCGTATCCGGGGAAGGGTTGGGCGTATGTATAAATTTCTTGGCGTGATGGCGGTGGCCGCAGCGCTTGTCTCATCGGCGGCGGCGCAGAACAGCATATCTGGCGCGGCGAGCCCACCGGTTGTCTCCAACCCGACGACGCTCATCGCGAATTTTGATGTCCAGTCGGTCGGGCCCATTCTCGACGAACTTGGCGTGGTGTGGCGCGCGGTCGCGACCGAGGGCGGCGGCGCGGCGATTGTCGCTAATGCCGGCGGGGTGTTGAACTTCTACATGCAGCCATCCGCCTGCCGGGTGAACGGAACCTCAAATTGCATCGGCGTTTTGATATTCTCGCCCTATGAGGGCGATGCAAATTCGCAAACCGTCAGAGCATTTAACGACCGCTACCCGTTCACCAGAACTGCTCTGGATGGAACCAACGGCGCCTTTATCACCCGCTATGAAATTGCTGACTTCGGCATTCCCCGCGGCAATGTTGCAGCCTCGCTGCTCAATTTTTTCACCCTGGCGAGCCGCTTCCACGCCGAGCTGGCAAGCGCCGGGCGCACGGTGTCTCTTGAGGGCTATAGCGGCGACCTTGCTGCATCCTCCCTTAACCGCAAGGGACTGCTCAACCTGACCGGCGCCATTGAGCACGCGCCAGCGCTGTCCGAGCGACACAATAAAAGCTTCGACGAAGCCACAGACGACATTTTGCGGCTAATCGAGCTTGAATACCTGCCGCGCAACAAGATTAAGAATTTCAAGTAGAAAATTCGTGGACTGACGAATTGAAGGGAAGCGCCCGTCTGAGGGCGCTTTTCGTCTTGCCAGTTAGTCAGGGCCGGAGAGCAAAAATCTGTGAGGCTGCTGGTATAGGACGTGAGCAGATGGTTTTTGTTGCATGAAGCGCGTTTATGCCGCCGTTGCAACAACTTTCATGTCAAGCCCCAGCGCCTTCATCACTTTCATGACGGTTGCAAATTCCGGATTACCGTCTTCGCAAAGCGCTTTGTAAAGGCTTGGCCGGGTGAGGCCGGTTTTTTCCGCGATTTCGCTCATGCCTTTTGCACGGGCCACTGCGCCGAGCGCTTGGGTGATGAGCGCGAGATCGCCATCCTCGAACGCTGCCTCAAGATAAGCAGCGATATCTTCTTTCGTTTCGAGGTATTTGGCAGAATCCCAGCGGGTAGTTTTGGTTGGCATGGCGTGCTCCTTGGTCTGTTACGCGCCCGTTTTTTGAATCTCTTTGGCGAGGGCCAACGCCGTTTTAATGTCCGATCCTTGCGTGCTTTTGTCGCCTCCGGCCAACAGGACGACCAATGTGTCGCCGCGTTGAACGAAATACACCCGATAGCCGGGGCCGTAATGGATGCGCATCTCCGATACGCCGTCGCCCACGGGCGCCACATCTCCTGGATTGCCGAGTAACAGCCGGTCGATCCGGACCAAAATTCTGGCGCGTGCTTGAGTGTCTTTCAGCTTGACGAGCCATTTGGAAAAATTCTCTGTTTCCAAGACTTCCATGGATATGAATGTATCCCATAGGATACAAATTGTCAAGATGGTCATTGCAGCGATTGGCGCCGGCAAGGGCGCGTCGCTCCTTATTTTCTTCAGGTTGGAATTAGGTCCGCCTTCGCTAAAGCTACGGCGTGACAGCCTTCGCCTGGTGTCATCGTTGCAAATAGAATGAGGTATTGTCTATCAGGCTGGCCTGCCGAGCCGAAGCCAACTTGTTGGCGAAGGCTGGTGGGCGCACGCAGTTTCGAACTGCGGACCTCTACCATGTCAAGGTAGCGCTCTACCCCTGAGCTATGCGCCCGGCGGCGGTTTTTGGCCGCTTTCGAGGGGCCGGTCTCTAGCGGCAATTTTTGAGGGTGGCAAGCCTTGGGGGTGTTTAGGCGGCGACCACGCGGTCGACTTCGCGCACCAGGTCTTTGAGGTGAAACGGCTTGGACAGGACCTTGGCGTCTTCCGGCGCCTGATTGGCCGCATTCAGGGCGACGGCGGCAAAACCAGTAATGAACATAATCGCCATTTCCGGGTCGATTTCGGCGGCGCGGCGGGCCAGCTCAATGCCGTCCATCACTGGCATGACGATATCGGTGAGCAGGAGGTCAAATTCGCGCAGCTGTAATTCGGTCAGCGCCTCATCACCTTGCGAGGCATCAACCACCGCATGGCCAGCCCGCTCCAGCGCTTTTTTCAAAAACCGCCGCATTGAATCATCGTCTTCCGCCAAAAGAATCGCCGCCATCGCGTACCGCCTCTATGTTCCGTTACCGCTCTGTTCGAGATCGGGACTGTTAACCCCCTTCGCTCGACCATGAGAAGCGAAATGCAAAAATCGCTCCGCCGGACCCTAATATGCCATCGGGTCTTAACGAATCCTGCAAACTCGCGCTAACATGCCCCAAGTCGCATCATTTTCAAGCCTGGATAGGTCATGACCGAAACTCAAAAACAGCGTGGCCCCTATCACGGGCGTGATGCGGTGGAGATATTAACGCCGGAGGCGCTGGCCTCACCGGTGATTTTCGCCTCGCCGCATTCGGGCCGCGACTATCCGGAGGATTTGCTGCGCAAAAGCCGCCTCGACCGGCACCAGCTGCGCCAGTCGGAAGACTCTTATGTGGATTTGATATTTGACGAGGCGCCGCGCCATGGCGCGCCGCTGCTGCGGGCTTTGTTCCCGCGCGCCTATGTCGATGTTAACCGCGCCCGTGACGAGCTTGACCCGCGAATGTTCGCTGACCGCCTGCCGCCGGGCGCCGATACGCGCTCCAGCCGGGTGATTGCGGGACTGGGCGTGGTCCCGCGGATTGTCGCTGATGGCGAGGATATCTACGACCGCAAGCTGCATTTCGCCGACGCCAGCCGCCGCCTGGTGGAGTGTTACGACCCTTATCATGTAGCGCTGGAGCGGCTTATCGAGGATGCGCGCGCGCAGTTTGGCTGCGCCGTGGTGATCGATTGTCATTCGATGCCATCGGCTGGCGGTGCGCCGTTCAGGAGCGGTGAAGCGCCGATAGATTTTGTGCTGGGCGACCGGTTCGGTTCGTCCTGCGCCCCGGTGGTGACGGCGCTTGCGGAAGAAACGCTTGCCGGTCTCGGCTATGAGGTGGCGCGCAATGCGCCCTATGCGGGCGGTTTTGTCGCCGTCTCCTATGGCCGCCCGGCCAAGGGCGTGCATATTCTCCAGGTGGAAATTAACCGCACGCTGTATCTTGATGAGCAGCGCATCACCCGCACCGCCGGGTTTGGCGATTTGCGCAAAGCCATGACCGCGCTGATTGAGCGGATCACCAAATTGCGCCCCGACGATCTCTGGATGGCTCAGGCGGCGGAGTAGAAGCGAAAACCAAGAGTAATATTGCGGCGCAGCATGAACCTGCGCATTTCGTGCATGCGGATTGCCAATCCGCCGAGCGTGGACTACTTCAAGCGCCGCTCTAAAATCAGCCCCCAGAAAGTCCTTATGACCGAGACACCACGCGATACGCCGAAACGCAAGAAAAGCGCCCTGCGCCGGCTTGGCTCCGGTGTCGGCCGGCTGACCCGCGCCAAGCCGCGCTTCGTGATGCCGACAGTGGAGGGCGGGCTGAGGGTGGTGATCGCCACCGATGCGTGGAAGCCGCAGCTCAACGGCGTCGTGCGGACGCTGGATACGCTTGGCGAAATCCTAAGGGGCTTCGGCAATGAAGTGCTTTATGTGACGCCGAACGATTTTAAATCGATCCCGCTGCCGTCTTATCCGGAAATCCGCCTGTCGCTATTGCCGAACCGCAAAGTGGCGAAGATGATTAACGAGTTTCAGCCCGACGCGGTTCATATCGCCACCGAAGGACCGATTGGGCGGGCGACGCGGCGGTTTTGCAAACGCCGCGGCTATCCGTTCACCACCAGCTTTCACACCCGCTTTGCCGAATACGCCAATGAACGCTGGAACGTGCCGATCCAGTGGGGCTATGCGATTTTGAAGGACTTCCACAATGCCGGCGAGACCATGATGGTGGCGACGCCGGGGCTCCGGGAAGAGCTGGAAGAGCGCGGCTTTTCAAGTATGAAGCTGTGGACCCGGGGCGTTGATCTGAAAAAATTCACGCGCGGCGACCGCTCGCTATTCGATCAATATGAACGCCCGATCTATCTCTATGTCGGCCGGCTGGCGGTGGAAAAAAGCATCGAAGACTTTATCGAGCTGGATTTGCCTGGCACCAAGGTGATTGTCGGCGAAGGCCCGCAACGCGAGGAGCTGGAAGCCAAATACAAAGATGCGATCTTTACCGGGCCGAAATATGATGACGACCTCACCCGACATTATCAGGCTGCGGATGTTTTTGTGTTTCCCTCGCGCACCGACACATTTGGGCTGGTCAATGTTGAAGCGCTTGCCTGCGGCGTGCCGGTGGCGTCCTATCCGGTGCGCGGGCCGCTCGAAATTCTCGACGGTGCGCCGCCGGGTTGCGGCGCGATGAACGAAGATCTGCGCCAGGCCTGTCTCGACGCTTATGAACACCGGGCCCCGCAAGAGTGCCGCAAATGGGCGGAAAATTTTTCCTGGGAAGCGGCCTCGCGCCAGTTTATCGCAAATCTCGAAATTCCGGGGTTCAATGAAGAGTTCTGGCTGCGCTCAGCCAAGATGATCGATTGACACATCGGCGCATTATTGGCGCTTCAACCGGAACTTGTATCAAACCTACACACTGCCCGCAGAGCGAGACATTCGCGCGCGCCGCGCAGCGAATCTCCGGCGCCGCGTTAACCATGTCACGGCGCCATTACCACCTTGGTTTTCAAGGGTTTTAACCCGCATAGGGCGAGCCTTGCACGCAAACACCCCAGACCGGCACGCGCTTTGCTGATTAACCGCTCGAATAGCCGGCGGCGCGCGATGATGGCGTCTCGGCGACAGTGGAGTGGTAATTATGGTGCATCCAGTAGACGTTCATGTGGGCCGGCGTCTTCGTGCGCGCCGGCGTCTTCTCGGGCTGACGCAGGAATTATTGGCCAAAGCGGTCGATATCCGGTTTCAGCAGATCCAGAAATATGAAAGCGGCGCCAATCGCGTGTCCGCTTCCAGGCTTTGGTCGCTGGCCAGGGCGCTGGAGGTGCCGGTGTCGTTTTTCTTTGACGGCATGAACGGGCATGAGCCCGAAGCGGGCTATGACCTGAACAGCGAATATGGCTTTGCCGAAGCGCCGGCCGCTGAACTGCTGGACGATAAAGAGACTATTGATCTGGTGCGGTATTATTACCAGCTCAACAAAGAGCCGCGCCGGCGGCTGCTCGATCTCGCCAAGGCGATGTCGATGGAGCATTGAGTTTGCTCCGCTAACTTTGCCTACCTGCCTGCACTGCCAGACTTGCACAGACTGACTTGCACAGCGCCGCAGCGATCGTCATGATCGCTGCGGCATGTCTTTTTCAACATCAGAAATAACCCAATATGCTGACTTCGCAACGCGCCTCGCCGAGGCGGCGCGGGCGCAAACCCTGCCGCGGTTTCGCACTGGCTTGGAGGTCTCCAACAAGGCGGGCGCTGATTTTGACCCGGTGACGGATGCTGACCGCGAGAGCGAACGCGTCATGCGCGAGATGATTTCCAAAACTTACCCCGCCCACGGAATTATCGGCGAGGAATTTGGCGAGACGCGCGGCGAGGCCCCGTGGCGTTGGGTGTTGGACCCGATTGACGGGACCCGCGCTTTTGTGTGCGGCGTTCCAAGTTGGACCACGCTGATAGCGCTTGAATATGAAGAGCGCCCAGTGCTCGGATTGATAGATCAGCCCTATACGGATGAGCGCTGGATTGCGGCAAATGGCGCGACGCGGTTTCACCATGGCGAGACAAAAAAAGACTGTCGGACCAGCGGCGTTGACGATCTTTGCGTGGCGCGGATTTCGACAACCGACCCGCGGCCGCGCCCTGCCGGGTATATCGACGATGCCGAAGCGGCGGCCTTTGCGCGTCTGGCGGGCGAGACGCGCCTCGCCCGGTTCAGTATGGATGCTTATGCATACGCCCTCCTGGCGCATGGCGAGCTTGATCTGGTTGTTGAGGCGGGGCTCAGCCATCATGATTATGCAGCACTGGTCCCGGTGGTGGAAGGCGCCGGCGGGGTCGTCACCAACTGGTCTGGCGCGCCGGTCGGCAGTGATGCGCGCGGCGAGACACTCGCTGCGGCGACGCCGGCGCTGCATGCGGCGGCGTTGAAGGTGCTGGCCGAGTGAAGGCGGGCCTTGCGACGCTTGCAGAATTTGTATCGACTGAAATCCAGCGACCAACGGAGACGCGCCCATGAGCCGGAAAATTAAACATAGCGGTTTTTCCAACTGGACGCCGGACCGGCTTGGCGATCTTGGCGGCAAAACCTATCTGATCACTGGCGGCAATTCCGGCATCGGGCGCGAAGCGGCGAAGATGCTTGGCGCGGCCGGCGGGGATATCGTCATCGCCTGCCGCAACCCGCAAAAAGCCGCCGCCGCGATTGATGAGATTGCCGCGGTCGCAAAAGGCAAAGTCGAGGATGTAACCCTCGATCTCGCCAGCCTCGCTTCGGTTCGTCAGGCGGCGGAGGAAATAAAAAACCGCTTTGGCAAGCTCGATGCGCTGGTTAACAATGCCGGCATCATGCAGACGCCGCAATTAGAGACCGCGGACGGGTTTGAAATGCAGCTCGGCACCAACCATCTCGGGCATTTTTTGTTGGCGGGGCTGTTATTTGACCGTGTTGAGGCGGCGCAAGGGCGCATTGTCGTTCTGTCCAGCATCGCCCATAAATATGGCAAGATCCATTTTGACGATTTGATGCTGACCAAAAGATATGATCCGACAACCGCCTATACCCAAAGCAAGCTCGCGAATATTTTGTTCGCCTTTGAGCTCGACCGCAAATTAACCGCGGCCGGTAGTTCGGTTTCCTGCATCGCATGTCATCCGGGCTATTCCGATACGCAATTGCAAAGCACCGGCCCCGCAGGTTTTTTGAACGGTTTGTACAAAATCACCAACCGGTTGATGGCGCAATCTGCAAAAAAAGGCGCCATTCCGACAGTCCTGGCCGCGGCGGGCGAGGAGGCGCTTGCCGGCGCCTATTATGGGCCTACAGGTTTTGCCGATGCGCGCGGCCCCGTGGGCGATGCGAGTGTTGCGCCGCGTGCGCGCAACAAGAAAACCGCTGCACGCCTGTGGCAAGAAAGCGAAAAGCTTGTCGGCTTTACGTGGCCGCGCCCATAGGCGTTAACCCGTCGCGACAAACGTATCAAACGCTTTCCAGTAAGGCTCTTGCACCTCGTCGCGCTCCATCATGATTTCGTGTAGCGCACCGGGAATGATCACCCGTTCAATGCGGTCGCTGTTAGCGGCGATGGTCGCGTGATCGCCGCCGTCAATCAGTTTTTCTTCGCCGGCGGTAATAATCCGTACCGGGATTTGTAGATTGTCAAAAAACCCAGGCTGATGCATTTCTTTGCTGGTCTTGGTAGCCGCATGCACCCAGCCAAAGGTTGGCGCAGCATTGGCAGCGCTCGGCTCGGCCAGCTGTAGCTGCCGGAAGCGTTCATGACGCGCCGGGTCGGAGGTGAGGATGTTGCCCTCAAACGCTTTGGAATCATCTTCCTTACTGGTCACCGGCGCGGCGCCAAGCCCGATGGCGCTGGTGATCGCGCTGACGGCGGTGAACACCGCATTGGCCGGCCCGGCAAACAGCCGGGTCATCGGCGCGCACAGGAGCGCACGCTCAAACCCGTCATAGCCGTCCGCTAGCAGCATCAGCGCCGGCATGCCGCCCATGGAATGCGTCATCAACATCATCGGCGCGCCGAAGCGGGGTTTGACATGCGCCTCGGTGAAATGGCGCAAATCCTCGCGCAGGATATGAAAATAGTTTTTCCATTTTGCTTCGCGTGCACTCTCCCGGTCGGACAGCCCCTGTCCGCGCCAGTCCATCATCGCGACATTGAATTTGCGCGCGTGAAGCCGGCCAATGGTTTCGAAATATTTCTCGATAAACTCCGCCCAGCCTGGCTCAAGAACAATCGTGCCGCGCGCATCGGCGACGGGAAAGAAGGCGCCGCGCAGCTTGGCGCCGTCGGGCGCGGCGAACATAAATGTCTTTGCGCCGTCCGGGATCGGATTGGACGGTATACGAATAAAATCTGTCATTTTGCCTGCTTCAGGTTAAGCCGCGCCACCACGCTCATATCACCGCAAATCGAGAGCTGGCCGGAGACATAGACGCTTTCAAAGCCGCGCTCGCCGGATATTGCGCGCAGCAAAATATCCGGCGCCGCACGCCAGATGCAATCAGCCTTGCCGCCAGCGTTAGCGGCGCTGACGACCGGCGGGGTTTTACGCCCGTCGATGCGGATGGCCTTGTCGCTGCCGCCTTCGACCAACAGCGTAATGGCGCCGCCGAATGGTTCGGTAAATGTCTTCTGTGCCGCCGCCAGAAGCGAATTGGGGGTGTTCGCGTCTGACATCCGGCCTATTCCAGCAACGCGTCGTCAGCGGCGATGGGTTTGCGGAATTTCAGCGTCATGCGGTCGCTCTCGCCAATCGCATCATAGGCCGCGCGGTCAAAGTCAGGGTCTTCCTGGCCATGCATTTCCGCCGAGCGCCGTGACGGCGGCAAGGTCCACACTCCAAAGGGGTGGTCTTTGGTGTCTTTCGGATTGGCGTTGATTTCCGATGCAGCCTCAAAATTGAACCCGGCGTTCTTGGCCAGGGCAATCACATCATCCGTATAGACATAACCGCTGGTGCCGTCGTCGGGCAAGTCGGCGCCGTCGGCGCGGTGCTCAACCAGGCCAAGTACGCCGCCGGGTTTGAGCGCATCGTATAATTCCTTAAAATAGGCCTCCGTGACGCCGCTCGACTGCCAGTTGTGAACATTGCGGAAGGTAAAAACCACATCCGCAATGCCTGCCGGCGCAATATCGCCGCCCTCGCCAAGGATGGTGAGCCGCACATCGCCATAAAGGTCGGGCTTGCCGAGATAGGTTTTTTCAAAAGCGTTGAGCGAGTTCTGCGCGTATTCGCTTGCGCCTTCGGGAGAGAAATGCGCAGCGTAGAAGACGCCGCCGCCAGCCTTCAGATAAGGGCCGAGGATTTGTGTATACCAGCCGCCGCCAGGCCAGGCCTCGACCACCGTCATGCCGGGCTCGACCCCAAAGAAGGCGAGGGTTTGCGCAGGATGGCGAAAGGCGTCGCGGGCGCGCTCCTCGTCGGTGCGGTGCTCGCCGGCAAGAACGCTTGCCAAAACCGCGCCATTGTCTGGCGCGGCCTTTTCTTGCGGCGCTGCGCCTTCCGGCTCGCCGCCGCAAGCGGCAAGGGCCGCAAGGCCGACTGCCAAAAACAAATACTTAGGTAGTCTCATTTCATCGCTCCCATAATAACCGCCTTCATTTACCATGCTTTTGCCCACGGTCCACGCGTATCTGCACAAACTCACGCGGGGTTGAAACCGCAGAAACGGCGCCTATCTCAAACTGGACGGAGGCCTGTTGGCTCCGTTGGCGTGTTTTCGGCCATCTGGCGGAGGCGCGCGCGAACCCTCGCTTAACCAAGGAGGACGCGACTATGCGTACATTTGATTTAACCCCCCTTTATCGCTCGACGGTCGGCTTTGACCGGGTTTTTGAATTGCTCGACAGCGCCGGCAAAGCAGAATCCACCGGCTACCCGCCCTATAATATTGAGCGGCTCGACGACAATGACTACCGCATCACGCTCGCGGTCGCCGGCTTCGGTGAAGCCGATCTCGACCTTGAGATTCGTGAAAACACGCTGACTATCACCGGCGCCCGCAAGGACGGCGATGACGGCCAGGAATTTCTTTATCAGGGCATTGCCGGGCGCTCGTTTGAGCGCCGCTTCCAGCTCGCCGAGCACGTCAAAGTCGCCGGCGCCTCGCTGGTCAACGGCCTGCTCAACATTGATTTGAAGCGAGAAATTCCCGAAGCCATGAAACCGCGAAAAATTGCGATTAATGGCGGCGAAGCGACCAATATCAAAGTCCTGAAGGACCAGGACGCCGCTTAAGGCGACTGGGCCCAAGTATATTCCCTCTATACTTGTAAGGGCGCGGGTATCCCGCGCCCTTTTTTATTTGCGCCCAACTTGCTACCATGGCTTTTCAGTAAAGTGGGCGCGGCGCTGTTGCGCCCCGGTAAGGCGTCATTATGGGTGGGATAATCAAGACCATCGCCGTCGTTTTGGTTGGGTTTGCGCTGTCGGCCTGTGTCAGCAATGACACAAATTATACCGGCGCCGAGGCGATATCGATCCCCTATGACCCGTATGATTTCGACCCCAAGGACTTGCTCGCCGAGGCGCAGGCGCATTGCCAGGCCTATGGCCTGCGCGCGGTCTATGAAGACGAAACCGTCGACCCGCAATCGGTGCGCTGGCGCTACCGGCATTATCGCTGCGTATAGGATCAGCCCTCAGACAACAGCGCCTTGGCGGTTGTGTGGAGGTTTGAGTTGGCAGCGAGGATTGAGCCCTCGGTGAGGAATTTTTCGCCGCCCTCAATGTCGCTGACCATGCCGCCGGCCTCGCGCACAATCAGTGCGCCCGCCGCGACATCCCAGATATTGAGATCGCGTTCCCAGAACGCATCGAAGCGTCCGGCGGCGACAAAAGCGAGGTCGAGCGCGGCGGAGCCAAAACGGCGCACGCCCGCGGTTTGCTCCAATACCCGTTCGGCCTCTTTCAAAGCGCGTTCGCGTCCGGGGCGCCCGGCGAAAGGCAGGCCGCAGGCAAACACGCATTCACTAAGGTCGCTGCGTTGCGACACCCGGATGCGGCGGTCATTAAGGAACGCGCCGGCGCCTTTTTCGGCCCAGAATAATTCGTCTGTAACAGGATTATAAACCACGCCGGCAAAAGGCTGGCGATCGCGTTCAAGCGCGATCGAGATGGCAAATTGCGGCAGGCCATGAAGAAAATTGGTGGTGCCGTCGAGCGGATCGACAATCCAGCGATTGGAGTTATCAACGCCCTCAATCTCGCCGCGCTCTTCCATCACGAAGCCATATTTCGGCCGCGCTGCCGACAGCTCCTCATAGATAGTCTGTTCGGCGCGGTGGTCAGCCAGCGAGACGAAGTCGGCAACGCCCTTTTTGGAGACCTGCAGCTCCTGCACCTCGCCGAAATCGCGCACCAGCCCGCGCGCCGCCTTCCGGGCGGCTTTGGTCATGATGGTGATCAGGGCGGAGGCGTGAGACATCGCTTGCGTCTTTCAAATTTGGCCAGGCTAGGGCTGGCGCGGCGGCGCACCATAGACGGGCGCGAGCGGCGCGCAAGGGTGTCCGCCGGATTATCGCTTCCTATACCGAATTGGGTTAAGCGGGAGCGACGCGAAACTCGCCGGTTTGATGTCCGATTTGCCGCCATTGCCGCCCATTGCTGAGGAAGCCGCCCTGACCGGGCGGGTGGCGCGCGGCGCGGCGTGGATTTTTGGCGGCGGGATGTTCGCCCGGCTGCTCGGCGCCGTTAACACCATCGTCGTCGCCCGCCTGCTGGTTCCTGATGATATCGGCCTGGTGGCGGTGGCGATTGTCTCGATGCAGCTGTTGCAGGGTATTTCCGATATTGGCGTCGCCCAGGCGGTGGTGCGGTTTCGCGACGCTGACCGCGCTGACCTTGATACGCTGTTCACGCTTTCGGCGCTGCGGGGGCTGGCTATAGGCCTTGTCCTGGCGGCGGCGGCGCCGGTGATGGCGGTGGTCTATAACGATCCGCGCATGCTGGGGGTGTTTCTGGGTGTTGCGGCGTTTCCGGTTTTTAGTGGCCTGATCAATCCGCGGTTTTATGAATTTGAGCGCGATCTCAATTTCTCGCGCGAATTTATTTCAACCGTCGCCAACAAACTTGCCGGCGTCATCGTCTCAATAAGCATTGCCGTCATCTTTCGCACCTATTGGGCGATCATCCTGGGGTTGATCGCCGGCAGCATCGTGCAGCTGATATTGTCCTATGCGATGCGCCCGTTCGTTCCCCGGATCGGCTTTCAATCTTTGAGGAAAGTTTTCGGGTTTTCCGGCTGGCTCGCCGGCGTCAGCTTTTTGGCGGCGCTCAACAATAAGCTCGATGTGCCCATCCTGGCGCGGCTTGTCGGCGGCGGCGGTGCGGGGGTGTTTTTCATGGGGTTGCAGCTTTCGGAAATGGCCGCCGGACAGGTCGCCCGGCCGTTGACGCGGGCGCTTTATCCGGGCTTGTCGACATTGCAAGACGAGCCTGAGCGGATGCGCCGGGCGTATCTGCGCGGCGTCGGCGCGCTCGGCGCGGTGGCGATGCCGGCGGCGTTTGGCGTTGCTTTTGTCGCCAATGATCTGGTCTTCTTGCTGCTTGGCGAGAAGTGGCTGGGCGCGGTGATGGTGATAGAGATATTGGCGCCGGTGATTGGCTTGCAGTCATTGTTTTATGCAACCCAGTCCTACGCTATGGCGCTTGGCCTGACGCGGCTGATATTTATCCGTGAGCTGATTTATCTGGTGGTCCGGCTGCCGATCTTTATCTGGGCGACGATGGCCTATGGCCTGCCCGGCGCGGTGTGGGCGGGGGCGGGGCTCGGCGTGTTTCATGTCGGGCTCAACCTTGCGCTTTATGCGCGCGCGAGCGGGCGCAGCTTTTGGCAACCGCTGGCGAGCGCGCATCGCTCGCTCGGGGCTGTGGCGGTGATGGCGCTCTATTTTCTCAGCCTGCGCCCGTCTCTGGCCGGGCTTGCGGATATGGCGCCGGCGCTGCGCCTGGCCGCCGATATCGTCGCCGGGGCGGGCGTCTATATAGGCGCCCACACGGCGCTGTGGCTGGCGCAAGGCCGCCCGGATGGCGTTGAGCGCGACATTGCAGACGAAATAGGCCGCCGCTTTCAAAAATAGACGCCGCACTGTCGGCGGCGGTTTGCCTCCGGCGCTGGCTCGGCTATGAAGAGCAGCACGACCACGCTTGCAACAAAACAGGGAGTGATTATGGGCGAAGCTGCCCCGCTTGATCAGCAAAAACTTGTCGCCGCAGCGATGAAAATCCTGGTGGAAAACCCGCTTTTTAAGGTTGGAGAGACGGAAATTCGCGGTAATACCTATCGCGTCTTTGAAAACACCCCGCAGAGCCTGCCGGCCCTGTTTGCGCACGGCGCGACCCATGGCGATAAGGAGTTTTTAATTTTCGAAGGCGAGCGGTTGAGCTTTGCGCAAAGCTGGGCCCTGGCCTGCCGTTTTGCGCACGCCCTGCAGGATGAACTCGGCGTCAAGCCGGGCGATCGTGTGGCGATTGCGATGCGCAATTTTCCGAATGGTGCATCGCTTATATGGCGATTGTCTCGACCGGGGCGGTGGTGGTGCCGTTGAACGCCTGGTGGAAGGCTGACGAGTTAAAATACGGGCTTGAAGATAGTGGCGCCAAAATCGTTGTCGTTGATAAACGGCGCCTCGAATATTTGAAACCCCTCAAGGGCGAGCTTGGTTTGACGCTTCTCCTCGCCAGAGAAGACGGCGAAGGCGCTGATTATCGCTATGAAGACCTTTTGGCGGGCGCGCAAGACAGCACCCCGCTAAGTATCGATATTCATCCCGATGCTGATTTCTGCATTGTCTATACATCCGGTTCCACCGGCAAGCCCAAGGGCGTTGTCCTTACCCATCGCGGTTGTATTTCGACGCTATTTTCCTGGGCGTTTACGGCGACCGCAGTGAAAGAAGCGCGCGGCGGCGCCAGCCTGTTCGGTGATGATCCCGGCATATTACTGGCGGTGCCGCTGTTCCACGTCACCGGCATGCATTCGATATTCCTACTGTCCTATCTGGTCGGTCGCCGGGTGGCGATGATGTATCGCTGGGATGCAAAGGACGCGGCAAAAATTATCAATGAGGAACGCCTCACCAATTTTGTCGGCGTACCGAGCCAGTCCTTTGAGCTGATGGACGCGGCAGGCGCGGACGGTCTGCCGAGCCTTATTGATGTTGGCGCCGGCGGCGCAAAACGCCCGGCCGAGCATGTCAAAAAACTCGCCAAGACGTTTAAGCAGGCAAAGCCTTCATCCGGCTACGGACTGTCTGAAACCAATGCGCTGGGCTGCGTTATCTCGCTCGATGATTATCAAAAACGCCCCGATTCGACAGGCCGCACGGTGCCGCCGCTGACCGATATTAAAATCGTCAAGGATGGCGAGGAGGTAGCGCGCGGCGAAGTTGGAGAGATCTGGATCCGCTCGCCGGCCAATTTTCGCTGTTATCTCAACCTGCCGGAAGACACCGAAAAGGCGCTGACCCCTGACGGCTGGTTCCGGACCGGCGATCTGGCGCGCATGGACGAGGAGGACTTCATCTACATCGTCGACCGGATGAAGGAATTGATCATCCGCGCCGGCGAGAACATCTCTTCGCTCGAAGTTGAAAACCGCGTCTACCAGCACCACGGCGTTGCCGAGGCGGCGGTGTTTTCCGTGCCCGACGATGTCCTGGGCGAGCGCGTCGGGCTGGTGGTCTATCCGATGGACGGCGCCGCGCTGGACGCTGCGGAGATGCGCGATTTTATCGCCGAGGGGCTGGCGGCCTATAAGACGCCGGAGCGGATCTGGATTTCGCCATCGCCTCTGCCGCGCTTGGGGACGGCGAAGTTTGATAAATTAACCGTGAAAAAGATTGCGCTAAGCCAGCCGCCGGCATTTTCCGTTTGAAAACGACAAATAACAGCGGCGACAGCCATGCTGCTGCATGAAGGGCTTGCGCCAGAATCATAAGCCGTGGGAGAACGGCGCTCCGGTTTTGGACGCCCCAGTTTCAGCGTCCCTTGTTAGGTGAAAGCATGCTGCAACTCAGGCCCAATTGCGAACTCTGCGACGTCGATCTGGCGCCTGGGTCGGCGCATGCGCGCATCTGTTCATATGAGTGCACCTTTTGCGCGGATTGCGTCGAGACGGTGCTGGGCAATGTCTGCCCCAATTGCGGCGGCGGTTTTGTCGCGCGCCCCATTCGCCCCGCGACCGAACGGCGCGAAGGCGTCAGCCTCGCGCATCAGCCGCCATCGGGCGAGCGCGTGCACACGAAATACAGCCGTGAAGAGATTGCCGCATTCGCCGCCACGGCGCGCGACGTCGCGCCGCAAGATAGATAGCCGCCTTGTCATGACGTTTGAAAATGGAACACAATCATGAGCGATATTGAAACCTTCCGCAAAGACACGCGCGCCTGGCTTGAAGAAAATTGTCCGGCGGAGATGCGCGACGGCGCTGGCGGCGAGGACAACATTTGCTGGGGCGGGCGCAATTGGAAATTTCAATCCGAGGCGCAAAAGATCTGGTTGAACCGCATGGCCGAAAAGGGCTGGACAGTGCCGGCCTGGCCAAAAGAATATGGCGGCGGCGGTCTCACGAAAGAAGAGATTAAAATTCTAAAAAGCGAAATGCGCGATATGAAGGCGCGCTCGCCGCTGGAAAGTTTTGGGATTTGGATGCTCGGTCCGGCATTGTTGAAATACGGAACCCATGAACAAAAGCTGCATTTCCTGCCCGCCATCACGCGCGGTGAAATCCGCTGGTGCCAGGGCTATTCCGAACCCAATGCCGGCTCTGACCTGGCGTCACTGCAATGCAAATGTGAGGACAAAGGAAATCATTGGCTGGTCAACGGACAGAAAGTCTGGACGTCTTACGCTGACGAATCCGACTGGATTTTCTGCCTTGTACGGACCGATCCGAAAGCGACGAAACATAACGGCATCAGTTTCCTGCTGATCGACATGGCCGCGAAGGGTGTTTCAACAAAACCGATTAAACTCATTTCCGGCAAGTCGCCGTTCTGCGAGACGTTTTTTGACGACGTTAAAGTTCCTAAGGAACACGCGCCCGGCATCGGCGCGATTGTTGGCGATCTCAATCGCGGCTGGGATGTTGCAAAATATCTTCTCACCCATGAGCGCGAAATGATTTCAGCCGGCGGCGGCGGGCTTTTTGGCGGGCGCGGGATAGGCGAGATTGCCGCCAGTGAAATCGGCCTTGAGGACGGCAGGCTCGCCGATCCGATGTTGCGCGGAAAAATCGCCCAGGCCGAAATCGACGGCTGGGCGTTTCTGTTGACGCTGGAGCGGATGAAAGACGAGGCCAAGGCCGGGCAAGGCGTCGGCGCCAATTCGTCGATGCTGAAATATTACGGCACCGAGTTTAACAAGCGCCGGTTTGAACTGCTGATGGATTCAGGCGGTTCGGAAGCGCTGGAGTGGGAAGGCGAGCGCACCCAGGACGGCAAGCTGGCGCGCTCATGGCTCAGAACCAAAGCCAACTCAATCGAAGGCGGCACCTCGGAAGTGCAGCTTAATATTATTGCAAAACACATTCTCCGATTGCCGGGGGCGTAGAGGAACAACATGGCTCTGGTTTTAACCGAAGAACAACAAATGCTGCGCGATTCTGCGCGCGGTTTTCTCGATGAAAAAGCGCCGGTAGCTGCGCTGCGTAAGCTGCGCGATACGAATGACGAAACCGGCTTTAGCCGCTCGCTCTGGAAGGAGATGGCGGAGATGGGCTGGGCCGGGATATTGGTTGGAGAAGATCATGGCGGGGCTGATTTTGGGTTTGTCGGCGCCGGCGTCCTTGCAGAGGAGATGGGCCGTACACTGACGGCCTCGCCGTTTCTGTCGACATCCATTCTCGCTGCAACCGCCTTGCAAAAGCTTGGCGGTGATGCTCAACGCCAGGAGCATCTGCCGAAAATCTCCGCCGGCGATGCAGTGTTCGCGCTGGCGGTCGATGAGACCCGCAAGCACGGGCCGCAAAAGACCGCCATGAAAGCAGAAAAACACGGTAACGGATTTAAGCTTTCCGGCGACAAGACTTTCGTCGCCGACGGCCAGGTCGCCGACAACATTATTGTCGCCGCGCGCACTGCCGGCGCCCCCGGTGATGCGGAAGGGATAACGCTGTTTCTGATTGATGCAGCAGCCAAGGGCGTGAGCCGCGAACGCACCGTCATGGTCGACAGCCGCGGCGCCGCGCGGCTTAAATTCGACGGCGTTGAGGCCACCGGCGACGATGTCCTTGGCGAGGTCGATGGCGGCCTGGCAGCGCTTGAAGGCGTGTTGAATGCAGGCCGCGCCGGGCTTGCCGCGGAAATGTCGGGCGCCGCGCAAGCGGCGTTTGCCATGACCATGGATTATCTGAAAGAGCGCAAACAGTTTGGGACCGAAATTGGTTCGTTTCAGGCATTGCAGCATCGCGCCGCGCACCTATATTCCGAAATTGAATTGATGAAGTCGGTAACGCTGAAAGCCTTGCAGGATTTGGACGAACATTACGGCATGGCGGGGATTGTTTGCTCGCTCGCCAAAGCCAAAGCCGGCGAGGTTGCAAAGCTCGCCGCCCAGGAAGCCATACAGATGCATGGCGGCATCGGCATGACCGATGAGTTTGATATTGGATTTTACATGAAGCGCATTCGCGTCGCGCAGGAAATGTTTGGCGATGCGGCTTTCCACGCTGATCGCCTCGCGGCAATGCGCGGTTACTAATGCCCCCGCGCGAAGGCGCGGATATTGAGAATATTAAGGAGACGAAACATATGCCGACCGCTAAGCAAGACGAAATCGCCGATTATGTCGGCAAACAAACGGGAACCTCCGACTGGGCGATGATTGACCAGGAGCGGATTAATCAGTTCGCCGATGTCACCGAAGACCATCAGTTCATTCATGTCGATGAAGAGGCTGCAAAGATGACGCCGTTTGGCGGCACCATTGCGCACGGATTTTTAAGCCTGTCTATGCTCTCCAAGCTTGCTGCCGGCAATGTGCTGGTGGTTGACGGGGTCAAAATGGGCGTCAATTACGGATTTGAGAAAGTCCGCTTCATCAATCCGGTGAAATCCGGCCAACGCATTCGCGGTCACTTCACGCTGATGTCGGCGGATCAGAAAATGCCCGGGCAATGGGCGTTTAAATATGCGGTCAAGGTTGAAATCGACGGTGAGGAAAAACCCGCGCTGGTGGCGGAATGGCTGTCGATGCAGTTTGTCTGAGCAGACGCCTCGTCCGTGAGTAGACGGGGCGCCGGCCATAATATAAAACCATTCAAAATTTCTGTATACTGAGAATTTAGGAGAGTATCGTGTCTGACATTCGTTATGACGGAAAAGTCGCCATCGTTACTGGCGCCGGCAATGGGCTTGGCAAGAGCCACGCTCTGGCGCTGGCGGCGCGTGGGGCGAAGGTTGTGGTCAATGACCTTGGCGGTTCGCGCGACGGTTCGGGCGGTTCGCTCTCCGCCGCGCAAGAGGTTGCAAATCACATCAACGCCGCCGGCGGCGAGGCGATTGCCGATGGCGCCAATGTCACCAAGGACGATGAAGTCGCCGCGATGGTCAAAGCCGCGATGGACCAATGGGGCCGGGTTGATATTCTGGTCAACAATGCCGGAATTTTGCGCGACAAAACCTTTCATAAAATGACAATGGCGGATTTTCGCACCGTTATCGACGTCCACCTTATCGGCACGGCTTTGTGCACCCACACGGTCTGGCCGATCATGCGTGAACAGACTTATGGCCGCGTTGTGTGCACCTCCAGCCCGTCGGGCCTGCACGGGATTTTTGGCCAGGCCAATTACGGCGCCGCCAAAGCCGGGATGATCGGGTTTATGAATGCGCTGCATCTGGAAGGCGCCAAATACAACATCAAAACCAATCTCCTGTCGCCATCTGCCAAAACCCGGATGACCGAAGATATCGGCATTCCTGAGGCCATCCTCGATCAGATGACGCCGGAGGCAATCACTGCGGCGATGTTATATCTGGTGAGCGACGATGCGCCGTCGCAAGCGATAATCTCATGCGCGGCCGGCGGGTATGCGCGCGCCTATATTGTCGAGACCGAAGGCGTCTACCTGCCGCCGGACGAACAAACCCCTGAAAACATCGCTGCGCATTGGGAAGAGATATCGTCGAAAGACAACCTCAAATTCTACGACAACAGCGCTGGCCCGAACATGAATTTCCTGGCCAAGGCGCAGGCTTATGCGGGCAAAAGTTAGAACAGACGTTCACTCAACCCCGCCTACCCACGAAAAGGCGCGACGGATAATGTCGCGCCCATCGACCTCAAACCACTTGCCGTGAGAGATCACGACTTTTTGTGGGTTATTGTTGAGCATCCACTGCACGACCGGGCGCAGTTTGCGATGGTTGCCGAGAAAACTCAGCCTGATGTCGCGGGGCACGCCTCCTCTTGGCGCCATGACGCCGCCAAGCCGCATTAAGATTTTCAACCAAAAGCCTTTGCGAAGTAGGGAGGCTTCAAAATTTTCTATCAGATCGGTCAGGATCAGCGTGCGCGAAGGCTTGTGAAAAAAGACAACCTCCTCCAGCGCTTTCGAGCCGCGCGCTATGCGTTGGTCGATTACGGCTGACCAAGCATCCGGCGGTGTTTCTGCAAGGTCGTCAGTGAAAGTAACCTCGGAGCGGGCGCGCACGCCGGGAGACGCCCATAGGCGCGCATCGGGGTAGGTTTCCGCCCATGGCCCAATAGAGACATGATGGATCTTGTTTGACGAGATGATGTGCCGCACCGGGCCAAGCGCATCGACAGCGCGCAGCAATTTCTCGTCCGGCGCGATAGGCGAATGGACCCACAGGCCGCAGGCAACCGCGCCAGCGTCATTCGCGTCGGAAAGGGCAGGGACATGCCGGCGACGGCCCAATAAAGGATGGGCCCCTCCGCGATCCAAATATCCGGCCCAATCGATCTCAGCTCAAAAAGCGGTTCATAGGGTTGATAATGCGCTGGGGCCAAGTCGACCTCCTTTTAGATTTGCCGTTTGTGATAGCTTTGACGCCCGTGACAGCGATTTGAATTGAACTGCGATTAAGTCAGACGCACTGGTTGAGTTTATGCTAGATTTCAAAAAATGCATATCGATGGAGAAAGTAACCCATGAGACAAGCCGTTATCGTTTCGACCGCCCGCACGCCGATTGGCAAAGCCTATCGCGGTGCGTTTAACGCAACCACCGCGCCGGCGCTTGGCGCCCATGCCATCAAACATGCCGCAGAACGCGCCAAGGTTGATGTTGCTGAGATTGAAGACGTGGTCATGGGCTGCGCCTTGCAGCAGGGCACAGCCTTTCAAAATGTCGCGCGCCAGTCGGCTTTGCGCGCCGGCTTTCCGGTTAGCGTGCCGGGCATGTCGGTTGACCGTCAGTGTGCGTCGGGAATGATGGCGATTGCGACCGCGGCCAAACAGGTGGTGGCCGATAATATGGATGTCGTTATCGGCGCCGGGGTTGAATCCATCTCCACCAACCAAACCAGCGACATGTTTGTGCGGCCCGACCCGTGGCTTATGGAAAACCTGCCGGCGACGTATATGCAGATGATTGAAACCGCGGAAATTGTCGCCGAGCGCTACGATATTTCGCGCGCCACGCAGGACGAATATTCGCTGCAATCGCAACAGCGCACCCATGCGGCGCAACAGGCGGGCAAGTTCGACGATGAAATTGTCGCCCTGCCCTCGGTGATGAAATTTAAGAATAAAGAGACCGGCGAGGTTTCCGATGTTGAAGCGACGCTTGAAAAAGACGAGGGCAACCGCCCGGAGACAACGCTTGAAGGCCTTTCCGGGTTGAAACTGGTGTTCCCCGGCGGGCAGACGGTTAAGGAAGGCAAATGCATCACCGCCGGCAACGCCTCGCAATTGTCTGACGGCGCCTCCGCAACGGTGGTGATGGAAGCAAAACAAGCCGAACGCCGCGGCCTTGCCCCACTCGGGATTTATCGCGGTATGGCGGTTGCGGGAACCAACCCGGACGAGATGGGCATCGGGCCGGTGTTCGCCGTGCCGAAGCTGCTGGAAAAAAACGGCTTGAAGATGGACGATATCGGCCTGTGGGAATTGAATGAAGCCTTCGCGGTGCAGGTGCTTTATTGCCGTGACAAGCTTGGCATTCCCGATGAGATTTTAAACGTCAATGGCGGCGCGATTTCCGTCGGCCACCCTTACGGCATGTCGGGCGCGCGCATGGTCGGCCATGCGCTGATCGAGGGCAAACGCCGCGGCGCAAAGTATGTCGTCTGCACCATGTGCATCGGCGGCGGCATGGGTGCGGCGGGGTTGTTTGAGGTCGTATAGGGATGCTGTTGATTTGCGTCTTATCTGCGCTTG
This sequence comes from Alphaproteobacteria bacterium, assembly GCA_013151255.1. Classification (GTDB taxonomy): domain Bacteria; phylum Pseudomonadota; class Alphaproteobacteria; order Caulobacterales; family Parvularculaceae; genus Hyphococcus. Next base: position 903 of record JAADIQ010000055.1, on the reverse strand, counting down.
CACAATCTGCTTGAGTCAACATCAAAGCCCGCGCTAAGACCTATGGTATGACAGATAAGCTTCCAGACCGTTTGAGCGTTAATCCGAAGAGCCCGTTTTACGATGAGGCGTTGCTTGAGAATGGCATAGGCGTGCGCTTCAAGGGCGAGGAGAAAACCAACGTCGAAGAATATTGCATATCGGAGGGGTGGATTCGCGTGCCCGCCGGCAAGGCGGTGGACCGCAAGGGCAACCCCATGACTATTCTCCTCAAAGGACCGGTTGAGGTGTGGATTAAGGAAGTTTGACTTTGCGGGCGCCGCCTCGAAAGGCTGGCTTGTGACCTACGACTACAACCTTATCTATGTGCTTATCAAGCAAGTGCCCAAGCGCCAGGTTGCAAGCTACGGGATGATTGCCAGCCTCCTGCCGGGGGTGACGGCGCGGATGGTCGGGCGGGCGCTGTCGCATCTTCCCGGCGGATCGAAAACGCCGTGGCATCGCATCGTCAATGCGGCGGGCGCGATTGCATCACGCGCTTCCGCCGGCGAGCATCGCAGGCGGCTATTGGCGGAAGGCGTCGAGTTTCGTAAAACCGGCAATGTCGATATCGGCGCTCATCGCTGGCGCGGACCGTCGCCGGCATGGATCGCAAAAACCGGCGCCGATCCGGTTGATGTTATGGAAATAGTCGCCGGCTGGCGGCGTTGAGGAAAAGTCATGGCTGAAGAAAATTTAAACATCGTTTTCGTTCTGTATCCGAACCTTACACAGCTCGATTTTACCGGGCCGTTGCAGGTTTTGTCGCGTCTACCGGGCGCGAGCGTTCATCTGGCGGCCAAAACGCTTGACCCGGTGAGCACCGATGCAGTGTTGACAATCCCGCCGACCGTTACGTTTGCAGATTGCCCGCCAGCCGATCTC
>JAADIQ010000038.1 GCA_013151255.1 Alphaproteobacteria bacterium | reverse complement strand
TCGCCGTTACCTCTAGCTATCGCGCGCACCCGCCTTAAGGGGATCGGAACATGAATGTCGTCGCCGCCACCGGACGTCTGACGCTGGACGCTATCGGCGAAATTGGCCGGATCGCCAACTTTGCCGCGCGCGGCGGAACTGCGTGGTTTGTCGGCCCGTTTTACTGGCGCGCCTTTGGCGGCGCCCTCGCCCGCATCGGATATGCGTCCCTGCCCGTGGTCGGCCTAACGGCGATTTTCACCGGCGCCGCATTGGCGCTCAACATCTATGAAGGCGCCTTGTTTAATGTCGAGGCGTTCCTGCCGCAAATTCTCGGCGTCTCTATTGTTCGCGAATTAGGACCGGTGCTTGCCGCTTTAATGGTGGCAGGCCGATGCTCGTCGGCAATGGCGGCGGAGATTGGCACCATGCGCGTTACCGAACAAATTGATGCGCTCTCAACGCTCTCGGTTGACCCGTTTAAATATTTAATCGCGCCGCGCATTATCGCCACCACCCTCGCCCTGCCGCTGCTCGTTCTGATCGCCGACATTATCGGCGTATACGGAGGGTACCTTGTGTCGGTCTATGCGCTCGGCTTCGAGCCGACCCATTATGTCACCAATCTGGTTGATTTCCTGAGCGTCGAAGATGTTACCAGCGGGCTTCTCAAAGCCGCCGTGTTCGGCTTTTTGATATCGGTTATGGGCTGTTATTACGGCTATAAAAGCCGCGGCGGCGCCGGCGGCGTTGGCTCGGCGACGCGCACCGCCGTTGTCGCCGCCGCCGTCTCGGTGCTAGCGTCAAACTATCTGATGACTTCACTGCTGGTCGAGGTCTAGGGGGCCATGACCGGTAGTAACCCAGTGAAAATTTCCATTCGCAATCTCGACAAAGCCTTTGGCGACAATCAGGTGCTGCGCGGCGTCAATCTTGATGTCGCCAAAGGCCAGTCGCTGGTCGTCATCGGCGGTTCCGGCACCGGCAAATCGGTATTGATAAAATGCCTTCTTGGCCTGTTAAAACCAGACGATGGCGTCATTGAAATCGACGGCGTCAACATCGCCCGCCAGACCGGCGGCGACCGCCGGTTGATAGCACAGCAATCGGGCATGCTGTTTCAGGGCGCGGCGCTTTTCGACAGTCTTAATGTCTGGGAAAATGTCGCCTTCCGGCTGATTTATGCGGAGAGAAAATCCCGCAAACATGCGCGCGAGAAAGCCATTGATTGCCTCGCGCAAGTTGGCCTCGCGCCAGAGGTTGGCGATCTGGAGCCAGCAGAGCTTTCCGGCGGCATGCAAAAACGCGTCGGGCTGGCGCGCGCCATCGCCTCCGACCCGGAGATATTATTCTTCGACGAGCCGACAACCGGTCTCGATCCTATAATGGCGGACATTATCAACAATCTGATTGTCGAACGCGTGAAGGCGCTCGGCGCAACAACGATTTCGATCACCCATGACATGGCCTCGGCCCGCAAAATCGCCGATGAAATCGCCATGCTGTATCAGGGCCATATCATCTGGCGCGGCAAACCCAGCGACGTTGAAAATTCCGGTAACCCAATGGTCGATCAATTCGTCCACGGCCGCGCCGAAGGCCCAATCCAGATGCAGGTGCGCCGCGACTTCACATCCCGGAGGTAAAGTACAAGAATGGACGTTATAAAAATCGCAGCTTTTTCGGACGGCGAGACGGGGGGCAATCCGGCGGGCGTCGTTATCGCGGACACACTGCCCTCCCGCACACAAATGCAAGCGGCAGCCGCCGAGGTGGGGTTTTCTGAAACCGCGTTTGTAGCGCCGGACGGCGACAGCTGGACGGTAAGGTATTTTTCTCCTGAAACAGAAGTGCCATTTTGCGGTCACGCCACCATCGCGCTGGGCGCGGCGTTAGCAATGCAAGAAGGCGACGGTGTCTTTCACCTAAATCTAAAACATGCGTCCATCACCGTTGAAGGCCGCCAAAATGGCGCCCTGATCACAGCCGCTCTGCAATCCCCGCCAACCAGCAGCGCCCCGGCCAATGAAGGGATAGTGCAAGAAGCATTGCACCTATTTGGTTATGATGCTGACGGCCTCGACCCGCGTATCGCGCCGGCCATCATCAACGCCGGCGCAACGCATCTGTTGCTGGCGCTCAAGTCTCGCGCGCGCCTGTCTGCGATGGATTACGATCTCGCAAAAGGCCGTGCGTTTATGAATTCTAGTAACGTCGTAACCGTTGCGCTGGTTTTTGCACAAACCGATCAGCTGTTTCACGTGCGAAACCCGTTTGCCTCAGGCGGCGTCTATGAGGACCCCGCAACAGGCGCCGCAGCAGCAGCGTTAGCAGGCTACCTTCGCGCCATCGATTGGCCGCATCATGGCGTAATAGACATTATTCAAGGCGAGGACATGGGTGCGAGGTCTGTCTTGAAAGCTGAAATTCCAAGCGAGCTTGGAAGCTCAATCCGGGTCTCCGGAACCGCGCGCATCATGTAGCGAAATAAAAAAACCGTTCCGCTTGAGGGCAAAACGAAGATGAATTTCGCACATCGGTGAAATGAACCGAGCAAACATCGAACGCAAAGCGTTCGCAGGGGCGACGGCCCGCCGCCCGGTCAGGGCGCCCCATCGGAGGCGCATCTTCGCGCCGCGAGGCAAAAAATGGTGGAGGGGGATGGATTCGAACCATCGTACGCCGAAGCGGGCAGATTTACAGTCTGCTGGATTTAACCACTCTCCCACCCCTCCACGAGGATCGACGAACACCGCGACAAGCGATTTCCGAACGGCGGTTTGAGGGCTTGCACGCCTCCGTTCCGCCGGGAGAACGGGGTCTATAGCCAAGCCGGGGCGGCTTCGCAACCGCCGCGAGGCTGTTGATAATAATAGTTTTCCGTGTTTCACACTGGGCCTAAACCGGCTAGATCTCTCAACCATGCCGCCACGCCAACACCATACCGGGCCAAACACTGATTCCGCCCGCCAGCGCACCCCGCCGAAGCACGGCGACGCGCCGGCTCGGCTTTGGCTCTATGGCCGCCATGCGGTCGCGGCCGCGCTTGCCAATCCGGAGCGGCGGGTGCGCCGGGTGCTGGCCACCAAGAACGCCGCCGCATGGCTGGCGCCGCTTGCTATTCCCGAGGAGATGCGCACGAAAATCGAGGATGCGCGGCCTGAAATCATCGACAAGGCGCTGCCTGCAGGCGCCGTGCATCAGGGGCTGGCGGCGGAAGTCTTCGACCTTGAGCGGGCGCGACTGAAAGAGGCTTGCGCGCCGGCGCAGATTCAGCGGCCGGTGGTGGTGCTCGACCAGATTACCGACCCGCAAAATATCGGCGCGATCTTTCGCTCGGCAGCGGCGTTTGGCGCCCGCGCGGTGATTGTGCAGGACCGGCGCACGCCGCCGCTTTCCGGCGCGCTCGCAAAAGCCGCCGCCGGCGCGATTGAGAGCGTTGCTTGCGTCAAAGTCGTCAACATCGCCCGCGCGCTGGAGGCGCTGGCCAATCTCGGTTACGCAACCGCGGGATTGATGGCGCAAGCCGAAAGCGACATTGGCGGCCTGCCCAAAGACCAGCCCATCGCGCTTGTGCTTGGCGCCGAAGGGGCTGGCCTGCGCAAACTTGTCGGCGAGACCTGCACGCATCAAACCCGCATCCCGATTGCCGCGCAAATGGAAAGCCTTAATGTCTCCACCGCGGCGGCGATTGCGCTTTACGAAATTACCCGGAAATAGGCGGCGGCAATGAATAGCGAGACACACAGCGGCGGATGCATGTGCGGCGCGGTGCGGTTTATCGCCCATGGCGCCCCACTGCTGGTCGCTAATTGTCACTGTAAGGATTGTCGCCGGGCGACTGGTGCGGCTTTCACAACATTCGTTGACTTTCCGCGCGATAAGCTCGAGTTCATCCAACCGCCGGCCGCCTATCAAAGCTCGCCCGGCGCCGAACGGCTTTATTGCAAGATATGCGGCACGCCCCTCGCCTATCGCGGCGAAAGCTCGGCTGATGAAATCAACATGGTTCTGGGCGCCTTTGATGACCCGCAGCAATTTACGCCGAGCGAAGAGTGTCATATCAATAGCGCCTTATGGAAAACCCAGCCGTGACCCATACCGGCGGATGCCAATGCGGCACGGTGAAATTCCAAGCCTCGGGCACGCCAAGGTTTGTCTCCAAGTGTCATTGCAACAGCTGCCGAAATGCTACCGGCGCGGCGTTCTCCACCTGGGTTGGGTTCGCCGATGAACAAGTGCGCTGGTTGAAGGCGGCGCCATCCACTCACGCCAGCTCGCCGGGCGTGGCGCGTGGATTTTGCGCTGACTGCGGCACGCCGCTCACCTATGCCGGAGACGATTGGCCCGGCGAAACCCACCTTCTTATTGGCGTATTCGACACCCCAAGCGCCTTCACGCCCAACAAAGATGTCTTCACCGAAGATGCGCTTGACTGGGTGCTGCCGGCGAAAGGCTGAATCTGAAAAATTGCAGGCGTTGGCTGTCGTCGGCGCGCGCGCCTGCCGCGTTTTGACGCTGCATGAACCCTGCGGACAATCATTGCGGCGGCCGGCGCTGAGGCGCACAATAATCGCACGCGACCTGTCAGGACTAGCCCCATGCCCCCTTATCACCCCCGCGCCGAGCTTGAAACCCACGACGTCTCGAACCAGCCGCCGCCGTTTGAGGATGTGAACCTGTTTGCGAGTGATGCAGCGCTCAAAACTGGTGTCGATAAAAATGGCGGCGGCGCGCACGCCAAGCATCTTTCTGAGTTCGGCGCGCGTTGCGGCTCGGCGGAGACGACCGAGTGGAGCCGGCAGGCGAACAAAAACCCACCGCAGCTGAAGAGTTTTGACCGCTATGGCCACCGCCTCGACGAGGTTGAGTTTCACCCCGCCTATCATTCGCTGATGGCGCTCGGGCTTGAGGCGGGCGTTTCCGCTGGCGCGTGGAACGCCAAAAGCGCCGGTCATGTGTTGCATTCGGCGCTGCTTTATCTGATGGGCCAGGCCGATGGCGGCGTCTGCTGTCCGATGTCGATGACTTATGCGGTAGTCCCGGCATTGCGCCAGGCGCCTGACATCGCCAAGGAGTGGGCCCCGCGCGTCACCACTGCCGCCTATGACCCCCGATTTATTCCGGCTGCGGACAAACGTGCTGCAACCATGGGCATGGCGATGACCGAAAAGCAGGGCGGCTCGGACATTCGCGCCAACACGACGCGCGCCACTCATATTGGCGGTGACGAATATGAACTTGTCGGCCACAAATGGTTCTGTTCCGCGCCCATGTGCGACGCGTTTTTGACGCTGGCGCGCACCGATGCGGGCGTTACCTGTTTTCTGGTCCCGCGCTGGCGCCCGGACCGGACCCGCAACGCGTTTCACATCATGCGCCTCAAAGACAAGCTCGGCGACCGCTCCAACGCCTCGTCGGAAATCGAATATCATGGCGCCTATGCGCGCCGCGTTGGCGAGGAAGGCCGCGGCGTCAGGACGATTATCGATATGGTGCAGCACACCAGGCTCGACTGCGTCGTCGGCTCGGCCAGCGGCATGCGTGCGGGGCTGGCGCAGGCTATGTGGCATACGGACCATCGCAGCGCATTTCAGAAAAAACTCATCGACCAGCCGGCAATGGCGATGGTGCTGGCGGACCTGGCGCTGGAGACAGAGGCGGCCACAGCGCTCGGTTTCCGCCTGGCGCGGGCGTTTGACGGCGCGGCGGATGACGATCGCGAGGCGGCGTTTATGCGCCTGGCGACGCCGATTGCGAAATACTGGATTTCCAAGCGCCAGCCGGGCGTCGCTTATGAAGCGCTCGAATGTCTTGGCGGCGCCGGCTATGTCGAGGAAGGCCCGATGGCGCGGATTTTTCGCGCCTCGCCGCTCAACGCAATTTGGGAAGGCTCCGGCAATGTCATCGCGCTGGATATTTTGCGCGCGATTGGCCGCGAACCGGACAGCCTTGAGGCGGTCCGCGCGGAAATCACCGCCGCCAAGGGCGCCAACACCTATCTCGACCGCCACATCACCGCGCTCGAGCGGTGGTTCGAGCCAGGGGCGTTGAACGAGGCCACTGCGCGCGCCTTCGCCGAGGACATGGCGCTGGCGCTTGAAGGCGCGGCCCTCGTTCAGACCGCGCCGGACTATATCGTTGACGGTTTTTGCAAAGCCCGCTTCGACCCCGAGCACAAGTCCTTCATCTATGGCGCCATGACCGCAAAGATAGACGCCCGCGCCATCATCGAGCGGGCGCGTCCGCATTGAGCTTTTCACAAAGGCTTGGATGTCGGCGCGCGAGCGGCAACTCTTGGCCACAGCGCTTAGGATTTTCCGTCCACATACGGATTATCGGGCTGTTTCATAATCAGCCGGATCGGCACGGCCTTAATGTTAAAGGCGTCGCGAATGCCGTTAATCAGATAGCGCTTATAGGCGGCGGGAAGGTCAGCCGCGCGGGTGCATTGCGCCACAAAGGTCGGCGGTCGGGTTTTGGTTTGCGCGATATAGCGGATTTTGATGCGCTTGCCGGAAACCGCTGGCGGCGCATGGCGCGCAACGGCGTCGATCAGCCAGTCATTCAAGTCGGACGTTTTCACCCGCGCGTTCCAGTCCACATAAACTTGCGTCACCGCCGGCATCAACCGGTTTAGCCCGGCGCCGGTGGCGGCGGACAGGGGTATCACCGGCGCGCCCGGCGCCTGCGGCAACAACCGCGCCGCACGCTCGCGTAGCTTCACCATCTCCGCGTCGCGGTCCTCGATCAAATCCCACTTGTTGATGGCAAGCACCAAAGCGCGGCCTTCGCGCAGCGCCAGATCGGCGATTTGCAAATCTTGTTTCTCGAATGGCGATTGCGCATCGATGAGCAGCACCACAACTTCCGCGAACCGGATCGCGCGCAACGCATCCGCAACGGAGAGTTTTTCAAGCTTTGAGCTCACTTTGGCTTTCTTGCGCAGGCCCGCCGTGTCGAACAGTTTCACCGGCCAGTCGCGGTCCTTGCCGCGCCAGCGCCATTCAACCGAAATCGCATCGCGCGTCAGCCCTGCTTCCGGTCCGGTCAGCAGCCTGTTCTCGCCAATCATCTGGTTGACCAGCGTCGACTTGCCGGCGTTTGGCCGCCCGACAATCGCCACGCGCAAGGGTTTTAATGGATCGTCCCAGGCGACCGGCTCGTCGTCGCCAGGCTCATAAGCGGCAAGATGCGGCTCCAGCGCATTGAACAGATCGCCCATGCCCTCGCCATGTTCGGCGGAAATCGGGATTGGCTCGCCAATGCCCAATCCGTAGGCGTCATAAATACCGGCGTCGCTGGCGTTGCTTTCGGATTTATTGGCGAGCAGGAGCACCGGCTTGTTGCTGGCGCGGAGAATTTTCGCAAAGCTCTGATCGAGCGGCGTCACGCCAGCGCGCGCATCAATGATGAACAGACAGATCGCCGCCTCGGCAATCGCCACATCGGTCTGCTGGCGCATACGCCCTTCAAGGGCGGCGGCCGGCGCCTCTTCCAGGCCCGGCGTGTCGATCACGGTGAATTCAAGATCGCCAATTTTAGCAAGCCCCTCGCGGCGGTCGCGGGTGACGCCGGGCGTATCGTCAACCAGCGCCAGCCGCTTGCCCACAAGCCGGTTAAACAGCGTCGATTTGCCAACATTGGGCCGCCCGACAAGAGCCACTTTTAAGGACATAACTTTTAACCCTAGAGCGAACGGCGCTCCTGGCCCAATGGCCAACGCACATAGAGACCGAAGCAGCAAACAAAACCGGCAAAGCGCGCTAGCGCATCGCGATCAGCTTTCCTTTTTCGGTGAGCACATAGATTTTTTCATTTGCGACCACTGGCGAGACCACCGAGCCGCCGCCAATTTTTTTAGTTGCAATGATTTCACCGGTTTCTGGCGCAACTTTGACAATCCGGCCCCTGCTTGAAACCAAAATCAAATGACCGCCGGCAAGCACTGGCCCCGCCCAGGTGATACGGCCTTTGCGTTTCTTTTTCTTTGCGTAGCGCTGTAACTGCGTCACCCAGATGATGCCGCCATCGGCTCTGGAAATACAGGCAAGCTCCCCGTCCACCGATACGATAAAGATGAAATCGCCGGCGACCCAAGGCATTTGCAAGCTCGCAATCGACGCCTCCCAGGCGACTTTTCCGGTGCGAATGTCAATCGCCGCCAGACGCCCGCCATGGCTGACCACAAACACCAGCCCGCGGTCGATCACCGGGCTGCCGGCAATGTCGTTGAGCGAGGCCAGCGCCGTCAGCCGGGTTTGCGACACCAGCGTTTCGTTCCAGACGGCGCGGCCGGTGTCTGCAATAAACGCGACGATCTCGCCCGATGAGAACGGCGCCACCACGAGATCGCCGGCGGCGGCCGGGCTCGACGCGGAAAGGAACCGGGCGGCTTCTTCAAAAGACTGAAACGTCCATTGCTTTTCTCCGGTCGCCTGGTCAAGAGCGATAAATTCATTGGTGTTGGTGGTAAAATAAACCTTGCCGCGATAGGCTGTCGGCGGCGTCCTCACCGCTGAACTGGTTTCAAAGCGCCAGATTTCTTCACCGCTAAGCGCATCAAGCGCAGCAACGAAACCGAACCCTGAAGTCACAAAAATGCGCCCCTGGTCATATGCGACACCGCCGCCAAATCCGATCTCGGCGGGTTTGGCGCCGCGAAATAGCTCACGCAAGCGAAAGCGATTTTTTATCTCCGGCGCCAATTCAGTGCGCCACACCCGCTTGCCCGTTTCCGCATCAATCGAGCTAACCTTGGCTTCGGCGTCAAGCACATAGACCCGATCACTGACGACAATCGGCGGAGAGGTAAGCTTGGCGCGCTGGGACGCGGTGCCGATATCAACTTTCCATATAGTGTCAAATTCCAGCGTCGCGCCAATGTGGTGCAGCGTGTGGTCTGCTTCGCCGCCCGGTTGCGGCCAGGACTGGTTGACATAGGAGGGCGGAATAGTGACCTGCGCGCCCGCATAGCGCGGATCGGCTGTCACCTCCAGATCCAGCGCCAGGATAGAAATGCGCTCATCATCTTCTGGCGCATCGTCTTCTTCCTCGCCGCCGCCGCCAAAAATTCCGGTCACCGCCGACACCGGATTGAGGCTACAAGACGCCGTGAAAACAAACGTCGCCGCCATCAGAAGATTGCGCAAGCAAAAACGCCAGTTCGATACTCGGATCATAAATTACTCGTTTTCCGTTTCGGAGTCTTTTGTTTCAACTTCTGCGCCGTCTTGTGCGCTGGCCTCGATGTCATCGCCGGCGTCAGACGCCGGAACTTCTTCCGCTGCAGGCAAAACCACATCTGCATCTGCCGGCGCGGCGCCGATGGCCTTCAAAAGTTCGTCAACCCGGGTCTGGCCGGTGATGTTGACGCCAGCTTTGCCGGCATCTGCAAGCGCCGCGAAATCTTCCGCCCGGGTCCGCACGGCCTCAGGCGCACCCAGATCAATCGACAGCTGGCGAAATATCGACAACGCAGTTTCATAGTCGCGCGCTTCCAGCGCCGCCAGCCCAGAGACCTCTGCGGCGTGATAGGCAAACGCACCGTCCTCATTCGGCAGATCGCCAAGATGAGAAATCACCGCGTCGCGGCCGTCATTCAACGCTGCATAAGAAGCCCGCAGCCGGGCAAGGTCGCGGATGCGTTTGGGGGCGTTGTTATTTTCGTAAATTTGCCGGTAAACGCCGATTGCCGCGGCCCGGTCGCCATCGCGCGCATAAGATGAGGCGCGCTGCAACTCAGCAAGAATGGCGTAGCCGCTGGCGCCGTCCTCAGCGATGGCGCCAAGCGCCGTGCGGCCCTGGTCGGCATCCTCGACCATGAGGTCAATGGCGTTGCTATATTCCAGCGCCTTTTCCTTGGCGACCGATACGATACGGGCGTTCCAGAACTGCCAGCCGCCAACCGCCAGAACCAGGCTGATGCCGGCGGCAAGGGCTGCGGGCCCATATTTGCGGAACATCGCCGTTTGCCGGTCTTCGGCCAGCTCCTGGTCGACTTCGCGTAAAGCACTATCTTCGTTCGCCACGGCATTAAGGTCCTGTCGCTATTGGGCCAGAAAGGAGGCCGGTTCTAACGGCCTTTGACGGATCACGCAACGCGCTAAAATAGGCCGGAAGATGGCGCAGTCAGGGTGGCGCGCGCCGCAGATACGGGTTTGCCGCCGGGCTTGAATTAAACCAGCCCAACGCCGGCAATATACTGGTGAAGGTAAAGCGCAATGCCCGCATAGAGGGCCAAGCCAACCACGATCGCAATACTATCGTTCCGCCATGGGCCGGCCGCGCGGATGGGCGCACCGCGCCTCTTGGCGGAGATGCGCGCGGCGACGGCAAACACCAAGAACGCGCCAAACAGAAGCACCGAGCGCACTTCGCCGTTCACTAGCAGATGCGCGAAGGCCCAGATTTTGACCGCCGCCAGCATCGGATGCTTCACCGCCGCGGCGATCCGCCCGGCCGGGACATAGGCGGCGACCAGCAAAATCAGCGCAATCAGCATCAACGCGTAGGTGATATGTCGGAAATAGGCTGGCGTCACATAGAGCTGCGTGGCGTCAGCGCTGCGCCAGCCGACAATGATCAAGGCAAACCCCGCCAACGCAGCCAGCGCATAAAGCCCTTTATAGGGCCCCTCGCCGAGCTTAGCGATCAAAGCCTGACGCCGCCCGCGCGCGAGAACCGGCGCCGCATGAACGCCGAAGAAAACTATGAGCCCAATGATAAATAGTGTCATAAAATTATCCGTCTAAGCCCTATTGTTTAGTCGCCATCGAACTGCACCAGCGATGTGACCTGTTTGCCGTCAGCGCGCAACCTGTCGGCGCCGCCGAGATCGGGCAAATCGACCACAAAGGTGCACAGAACAATCTCCGCCCCGGCGCGTTCCAGCAATTGGATCGCCGCCATCGCGGTGCCGCCCGTGGCGATCAAGTCATCCACCAGCAACACCCGCTCGCCCGTCTCAATCGCATCGACATGGATTTCGATGTCGTCGGTTCCGTATTCGAGCTCATAAGATTGAGAGATCGTCTTGTGGGGCAGCTTGCCCTTTTTGCGGATCGGCACGAAGCCAACCGAAAGCTGGTGTGCAATCGCGCCGCCGAGAATAAAGCCGCGCGCCTCAATGCCGGCGACTTTATCGATCTTGGCCCCGGCGAGCGGTTGCACCAACTCGTCAACGGCGCGGCGAAACCCGCGCGCATCAGTGAGCAGCGTGGTAATATCGCGATACATTATGCCGGGCTTGGGAAAATCCGGAATGCTGCGAATAACCGTCTTCAGGTCCATTATAGGGGCGCCTCTTTTGTTGCGGCTGCACAATGACGCAATCGGATTTATCCGGCAACCGTCTCGTTTCATCGCAGCCAATGCTCGCTTGAGCGGGCGCGGCTTGCGCTTTTCCGGTGAAATCGCGAGATTGCCGACCAACAACTTGCCCAATGATCAACACCGGACGACCTAAGGAGAAGATTCGTGAAACATATACTATTAAGCGGGGCGGCCGTGCTCGCCCTTGCCGCCTGTGGGGAAAAAGCATCGCAATCCTCGCAAACAGGGACTGCCGACGAGACGGAGAAAACCGCAGAAGTCAGCACAGCCCCGGAGCTCGGCACTTGGGGCGTGGAAACTGACAATATCGACCCGGCGGTCGATCCCGGCGACGACTTCTATCAATATGCCGGCGGCAAATGGCTCGACAGCTTCGAAATTCCTGATGAGTTCTCAAATTACGGCGCCTTCACCGTCCTGTTTGAACGCTCCGAGACCCGGGTGCGCAAAATTATCGAAGACGCCGCCACTGGCGAAGCTGCCGATGGCTCGATTGAAAAGAAAATCGGCGACTATTTTGCCAGCTTTGTCGACGTTGATGCGATCAACGCCAAAGGGCTAGACCCGATTGCCGCAGACCTCGCCCAGGTTGCCGCGCTGGAAACCCATGAAGATGTCGCCCGGCTGATGGCCGATCCCGCACTTGGCGCGCAAACATTTATCGGCGCTTTTGTCGGCGTCGATTCCAAACAGCCCGACCGCTACATCGTTTATATGACGCAAGCCGGGCTCGGTCTTCCGAACCGGGATTATTATCTCGATGAGAAATTCGCCGACAAACGTGCGAAGTATAAAGACTATATCGCCGAAATGCTGACCCTTGCCGGCGCCGAGGATGCGGGCGCGAAAGCGCAAGGCATTTACGATGTCGAATTGCGCATGGCGCAAGTCCATTGGGAGCCGGCCAAGCGCCGCAATCGCGACCTTACCTATAACCTCAAGTCCCGTGAAGAGCTTGCCGCCTTTGCACCCGGCGCGCCTTGGGATGTTATTCTCAACGCCTCTGGCCTTGCCGCACAAACCGAATTTGTTGTCCGCGAGGATGATGCAATCCAGAACCTGGCGGCAATTTTTGGCGAAACGCCGGTCGCAACCTGGCGCGACTACCTCCAGTTCCATCTCTTACGGTCAAACGCCGGCATCTTGCCATCAGCGTTCGATGAGGCGACTTTCACGTTTTTCAGCACCGAGTTACGCGGCACGCCCAAGCAGCGCGAACGCTGGAAGCGCGGCGTTGCAGCGGTCAATGGCGCGCTCGGCGAGGCTGTCGGCCAGGTTTATGTTGAGCGCTACTTCCCGCCAGAATCGAAAACCCAAATGGAAGCGCTGGTTGCAAATTTGCGTGTTGCGCTCGACGAGCGTCTCAAAACCCTCCCCTGGATGGGCGAGGAAACCAAAGCCGCCGCCCATGAAAAGCTCGAAATGTTCACGCCAAAAATCGGCTATCCTGAGAAATGGGAAGACTATGCCGATTTCGCCGTTGTCCGCGGCGACGCTTATGGCAACGCCAAGAGCGCCAACGCATTTGGCTGGAACGACCAAATCTCCAAGCTCGGCGGTCCGATCGACAAGACCGAATGGGGCATGAACCCGCAACGGGTCAACGCCTATTACTCGCCAACCCGCAACGAAATCGTCTTTCCAGCGGCGATTTTACAAGCGCCGTTTTTTGATCCGAATGCGGATGCTGCGGTGAACTATGGCGGTATCGGCGCGGTAATCGGCCATGAGATTGGCCACGGATTTGACGATCAGGGCCGAAAATCTGATGGCACGGGCCTGTTGCGCGATTGGTGGACCGAGGCCGATAAAGAGAGCTTCCAAAAGCTCGCCGATGCGCTCGGCGCACAATACGCCTCCTACGAGCCGATTGAAGGGTTTCCGATCAATCCCAAGCTGACGATGGGCGAAAATATCGGCGACATTGGCGGCCTCGCCATGGCGTATCACGCCTACAAGCTGTCGTTGAACGGCGCAGAGGCGCCGGTGATTGACGGCTATACCGGCGATCAGCGCTTCTTCCTCGCCTGGGCGCAAGTCTGGAAGCGCAAGACCCGCGAAGAGGCGCTTAAAAACCAGATCGCCACCGATCCCCACTCGCCGGCGCAATACCGCGTCAACGGCGTGGTGCGCAATATGGACGCCTGGTACGAGGCGTTCGGCATTACCGAGGGCGACGCGCTCTACCTGCCGCCGGAGGAACGCGTGCAGATTTGGTAGACGTCGGAGCGTTGCGTAACCCAAATCAACGCCGTCATCCCGGATGCGCTGCGGTGTGAAACACTGCTGCGCTGGTCCGGGATCGCTATCGGTTAGAGAACCTGCCGCACGAGATCCCGTGCTAGCAGCGCGTCACCCCGACCGCGAAGGCGGTCGCATCATGGTTTGCGCGCATTCGCGCGCGGGGCCGCGCAGCACACGGGATGACGGCGTCACTTGGAATACGGCCGATTACGATCCCCCCCATGCATATCGCGCTTGGGATTTTGCCGGGCGGCGCTTATGTAATGTCTATGACGCCAAAGGAACAAATCCGCGAGGCCTTCAAGCGCGCGCTGCTCCACACCACGCGCGCGCTGTCGGCGCAGCATGATGTCGAGGTCGCCTTTGGCGGCGAGCATGCGAGCGTGCGCGGCAAGAATGCGCGCATTCCCCTGCCCGCCCGCGTGATTGACGCCGAGAGCGCGGCTATCGCCCGCGGCGAAGGCGATGCGGCGGCGCTGCGCCTCGCCCATCATGATGAGGCGGCCCACGATGCGCTGTCGCCGCGCGGCGCGGAAGCACGCGCAATCTTTGCAGCGCTGGAAAACGCCCGCTGCGAGGCAATCGGCGCGCGCGCGCTCAAAGGCGTCGGCGACAATCTCGCCGCCGCGCTCGACAAGACGATTAGCGACAAGGGCTATGAACAGCTGGGCGCAAAAGACGACGCCGCGGTTGGCGATGTCGCCGCGCTGATGTTGCGCGAACGCCTCACCGGCCGCACCCCGCCGCCGGCGGCGTCATCGATTATGGAGACCTGGCGCGACGACCTCGAAGCACGCGCCGGCGCCTCGCTTGATGCGATGGCGGCGGCTGCCGGTCTCGGCAATCAACAGGCCTTCGCAGCGCTGGCGCACAACTTCATTCACGATCTCGACCTCGATGATGACGATCAGGGCGACCGCGAAGACAGCGACAACGCCAATGACGAGGACGCCGACAACGAGAACGATGACAGCGCCGATGAGGACGCCGAGACCGACGGCGCGGATATGCCGGAAGAGCCGGGCGCCGGCGAGAATGAAGACGGCGAGGCGGACCAATCTGAACAGGATATGGAGGACGGCGCTGAAGACGAGGACGGCGCGGCGGAAAACGCCCGCATCTCGTCTTTGCGCACGAAATTTGAGGGCGACACGGGCGTGGCCTATCGCGCCTATACGACGGCGTTCGATGAAATCGCCGAGGCGGCGGACCTTTGCGACCCCGATGAACTGCTAAGGCTTCGCAAGTCGCTCGACCGGCAGTTGGATAATCTGCATACGGTCGTCGCCCGGCTCGCCAATAAGCTGCAACGCAAGTTGATGGCGCAACAAAACCGCTCCTGGGCGTTTGACCTTGAAGAAGGCGTGCTTGACGCTGCGCGCCTCACCCGCGTCGTCGTCGACCCGATGCAGCCGCTGTCTTACAAAATGGAGCGCGACCAGGAGTTTCGCGACACGGTGGTGACGCTGTTAATCGACAATTCCGGTTCGATGCGTGGACGGCCGATTACCATCGCTGCGATTTGCGCCGATATTCTTGCGCGCACGCTGGAGCGCTGCGGCGTTAAGGTGGAAATTCTGGGGTTCACCACCCGCGCCTGGAAAGGCGGGCGGGCGCGCGAGAAATGGGTGGAAGATGGACGCCCGGCCAAGCCCGGACGCCTCAACGAATTGCGCCATGTGATTTACAAACCCGCCAACGCGCCCTGGCGGCGCGCACGCACTTCTCTCGGGCTGATGATGAAAGAGGGTTTGTTAAAAGAAAATATCGACGGCGAGGCCCTGATGTGGGCGCATCAGCGCTTACTGGCGCGGCCCGAAGCGCGGCGGATTATGATGGTGATCTCCGACGGCGCCCCGGTTGATGACACCACGTCATCAGCCAATGGCGGCGCCTATCTGGAGCGGCATCTGCGCGAGGTTATCTCGTTCATCGAGACCCGCTCGCCGGTCGAATTGCTGGCCATCGGCATTGGCCATGATGTGACGCGATATTATCGCCGCGCCCTGACAATTGTCGATGTCGACCAGCTCGGCGGCGCAATAGTCGACAAGCTCGCGGAACTGTTTGACGAAGAAGCGCTCAAGCAATCCAACCGCCGAAGCAAAACCCGCGTCGCCTAGAGCGCTGGGCGATGAAGATGTATCGCATACCCATATCCCCGCTCATTCCGGCGAAAGCCGGAATCTAGTCCATGTCAGTGTTGGATCCCGGCTTTTGCCGGGATGAGCGGTGTTTAAATGTCGTGGCTGGTGAGGTTCGTTTGAACACGAAGTGTTCTAGTCAGCGCGCACGGCATTAATTTCAAATGCCACGCGAACCGCCAAGGCGACCTTTTCGCTCTCCAGCCATGAGGCGCCCATGCCGAGGCCGTAATCGGTGCGGATGAGATCCGCGCCGCCGGCAGCGTGTGCGCGGTCGCCGTCAATATCCAGCGTAAAGACCAGCGTGACGTCGTGGGAGAAGTCCTTGATGGTCAGCGTTCCGTCGGCCTCATAGGCGTTCGCGCCAGTTTTGCGGATAGTGTTTGACGTGAACTGCGCGCCCTCATGTTTTTTGACATCGAACCACGCGCGGTCCTTCATCGTGTCATCGCGAAACGGATTGCCAGAGCCGGCGGAGGCGGGTTTGACGTCAACACGGATTGACGAGGCGCCAAGATTGTCCGGATCGAACACAATCTGCGCGGTAAATTCGGAAAACCGCCCCTCAAACTGCGCGCCGCCTTCCTCGCCGATAAACCGCAACGTGCTGGCGGCGTTATCAACCGTCCAAACGGGCGGCGGCGCAATTGAGGCAACCGCCTCTGCGGGCGACGCCGGTTCTATAGCCGTTTCGGCTTCGGGCTCGGCGGTTGTGACAGCTTCAGGCGCAACACTGTCGGTATTCATCGGCGCGGGCTCGGTCGCTGGCAGTGGCGCCGGTTCAACGGCCACAGCGGCGGCCGGTGTTGTCTCTGGCAACACAACATCAAGCGGAGCGACGCTATCGCGTTCTACGTCCCCACCCTTTTGTAGGTATGCAAAAGCCGCCAGCCCCAGCACGCCGAAAATGAGGGCGACGCCAATCAGTGCAACAACGCGCGGCGCCATGCTGCGCAACACGCCGTCGCGATTGACAAAGCCGTGCTTTAGCGCGGCGCCAACATGGAGCACAAACAAAAACAAAATTGAAAATGCTAAATACTCATGCACCTCCACAAACGCTTCCGCAGCTGCGGCGCGATCAGCAACGCCATTGAAAAACGGCAGATGCGGGACTTCGACCAGGCCAAACCAAAACGTCGTCACATTCAACGGCGAGACCGACACAATCGCCAGCCCCGCCAGCGGCGTTATCAGCATCAGCGCGTAAAACGCCCAATGGGTAAGGCGCGCAATCAGCTTTTGCCATCCGGGCATAGCGCCCGGCAGCGCCGGCGGCTTATGGGCGAGCCGCCAGCCGAGCCGAATGAGGGTCAGCCCAAAGATAGACAGGCCAAAGGACTTGTGGAGCTGATAGAGGTCGAACTTCACCGATGATGAATTCGGCAATCCTTCCATATACAGCCCGCTGGCAATCTGTGTCAGGATTAAAAGCGCAATCGCCCAATGCAGGGCGACCGCTACGCTTGAATATCGTTTTTCTCCCAAGACCATAACGCGCCCTCTACTCAAGCGGCTTTAAAAATTCCGCCTGAATAGTAATCGCCACCTCATCGCCGACAGCTGGAACATAAGTATCCACGCCAAAGTCGGTGCGCTTTACTGTGCCGGTTGCGGTAAACCCGATTTTATAGGCCTGGACAAAATCATCCAGCGCCGTGCGGTTCAACGTGACATCGAGATCGACCGGCTTGGTGATGCCCTTAATGGTCAAATCACCGGTCATCACGCCGGTAGTGTCGCTGGTCTTGGTGAGCTTGGTGCTGACAAAAGTAATTTCAGGATATTTGGCGGTGTCAAAAAACTTGTCGCTATTAAGATGACCGTCAAAGAGATCAACGCCAGAATCGATTGATGTTGCGTCAATCACAACCGAGATGCTGGATGCGGAAGGATTGTCCGCATCCCATTCAAGCGTTGCATCCCAATCGCGCCAGCGCAGCATCGGGTGCGAATATCCTAAATGCAGGTAGCTGAAAGTAATGTAACGATGGCCCGGATCGGCCTGATAGGTTCCCGACACCGCGTCTTCAGCGCCAGCCCCCGATGCGGCGACGCCCAGCGCGAGGCTGATGACGCTCGCAAAAATAAACCCGTGCTTTTTCATATTCATTCCATTCCTGTTGCAGCAAAACCAAATTCAAACCCAGACGCTCATCCTATCAGCTTTCCGGCGCGCACTCGACCGGGATCACGCCGACGTGATCGGCGCTAAAACCGCGTCACAATCTGCGCCATTACTGGCCGCGCCCGCTCTTTCGGGTCCGCGTTTGCAGAGCCCATATAAATATAGCCGGCAATGCGTTCGCTCTTGTCTAAACCAAGCGCTGCAAGGACGCGCGCGTCATAAGCATACCATTCGGTAATCCATTGCGCGGCGAAGCCTTCCGCCGAAGCGGCAATCAACATGTTCTGACAGACGGCGCCGGCGGTAAGGATCTGCTCCCATTCCGGCGTGCGATGGTCGCGGTCGACTTTTGAAATCACCGCCACAACAACCGGCGCGCGCATAAACCGGCGCTGCTCGAAGGCGAGTTTCTTTTCATCCGCATCCGGCTCACGCGCGATGAAAGCCTCGCGTAAAACCTCGCCAAAGCGCGTCCGCGCATCGCCTTCAAAGGTGACAAAGCGAAACGGCGTCACCCGGCGATGGTCGGGCGCGCGTGCGGCGATGGTTAAAATAGAGGCGAGCGTTTGCGCGTCCGGGCCGGGCTCGGTAAGGCAATCCGCCGGGGTCGAACGGCGCAGGCGCATGAGTTCCAGGGTCTCAGCGCTCGCCCGGCTGGCTGGCAAGGGGTCGCCAAGCTGCGGCCCGGGGCCTGGAGCCTTCAAATTTTTCTGCAAAACCACTGCTCTCCACTTGCAAACAATCGGCGAATGTTATGGAGATAGACGGGAAGCGGCGCATTTCACAAGCCGCGATTGCTGAAGCATGTTTTTCACTTGGGAATCAAATAGATGGCGGGCGCAATTGCGGCATCGGCGGATGGCTTTCTGGAGCGGCTTCAGGCCGGGCGCCTACCGCAAGCGCTGACCAAGACAACGCTGGACGAGGCCGGACTGGATGCGCACGCCCTCGCCGCGCTGTTTGAGACCCAGCTAAAAAGCCGCCGGCTTGACCTTGAGGCGCGCCGGCTCGGCGCGGAAAAGCGCGGCTTTTATTCGATCGGCAGCGCCGGTCATGAAGGCAACGCCGCCATCGCGCGCGTCTTCCGCACCGACGATATGGCGTTTTTGCATTACCGCAGCGGCGCGTTTTACATCGAGCGCGCAAGCAAAATCCCCGGTGAAACGCCCATATGGAACATGGCGCTGTCGTTTGTCGCGTCCGCGGATGACCCGATCTCCGGCGGGCGCCATAAAGTCATCGGTTCAAAGACTTTATTCATCCCCCCACAGACCAGCACCATCGCATCGCATCTGCCAAAGGCGATGGGCGCGGCGTTCTCGGTTCCGCTGGCGCGCACACAGAAAAAACATGATGCGGTGATGCCCCATGATGCGGTTGTTCTATGTAGCTTTGGCGATGCGTCGGCGAACCATTCCACCGCACAAGGCGCCATCAACACCGCCGCGCTCACCGCCTATCGCGGCCTGCCCTTGCCGTTGGTTTTCGTGTGCGAGGATAACGGCATCGGCATATCGGTGAAGACGCCGCAAGGGTGGGTCGCGGCCAATTACAGCGCCCGGCCGGGCCTGACTTATATATATGGCGACGGGCGCGACATCGCCGATGCCATGCGCGCCGCGCACATGGCCGAACACTGCGCGCGGATGCAACGCAAACCGGTCTTTTTACATTTGCGCTCCGTACGGCTGATGGGCCATGCGGGCTCTGACCTTGAGACCAGCTATCGCCCCCGCGCTGAGATTGAAGCAGAGGCCGACCACGACCCGCTGCTCCACACGGCCCGGCGCATCATCGAGGCTGGCGTGATGGCGAAAGACGATATCGAGGCGTTATATGACGCCATCGGCGCGCAGGTGCGCCGCGCTATGGAGGCCGCTTGCACGCGCCCGAAACTCACCACCGCGCAAGACGTTATCGCCGCGCTGACGCCGCCGCCGACAACGCGCGCAATACGCGCCGCAAAGCCCCTCGCCACCGCGCCCGACGACAGCCGCGCCCGCAGCGAGCCGCAACATATGTCGCGGCTCATCTCGTTAGCCCTCAGCGAACAAATGGCGCGCGACCGCAATGTGACGGTGTTCGGCGAGGATGTCGGCCACAAGGGCGGCGTCTATGGCGCCACCACGCGGCTGCAACAGAGGTTCGGACCGGCGCGGGTGTTTGATACGTTGCTCGACGAGCAGTCGATCCTCGGAACCGCCATCGGCCTTGCCCATAACGGGTTTTTGCCCGTGCCGGAAATTCAGTTCCTCGCTTATGTCCACAACGCCGAAGACCAGCTGCGCGGTGAGGCCGCTTCCTTGTCGTTCTTCTCTAATGGTCTGTATACAAACCCTATGGTCGTGCGCATCGCCGGGCTCGCCTATCAAAAAGGCTTTGGCGGTCATTTCCACAATGACAATTCGCTCGCGGTGTTTCGCGATATTCCAGGGCTCATCCTCGCCTGTCCGTCGAGCGGCGCGGAGGCCGTCAAAATGATGCGCGAAGCGTTTCGTCTTGCGCGCGAAGATGGCCGCGTGGTGGTATTCCTGGAGCCTATTGCGCTTTACGGAACCCGCGATCTCCATGATGGCGACGGCAAGATGGCGGCAGTGTTTGACGAGATTGACGCCGAGGCGCCATTTGGCGCGGTGAACATTATCGGCGATGGCGAGGATATCGCCATCCTCACCTATGGCAACGGAACCTATCTTTCACAACGTGCGGCGCAAACACTCAAAGCCAAAGGCGTCGCTGCGCGGATTATCGATCTGCGCTGGCTGGCGCCGTTGCCGATGGATGCGATGGTCGCAGCAATTGGCAAGCGGCGTCATGTTCTGGTGGTCGATGAGTGCCGCAAGACCGGCGGGCCGGCTGAGGAAATCATCACCGGATTTGTCGACCGCGGCCTCGATTACAATATCGCCCGCATCACCGGCGCCGATAGTTTCATCCCGCTCGGCCCGGCGGCCAACACCGTCCTGGTCGGCGAGGACGACATTGTCGCCGCGGCGCTGGCGCTGGCGCTGGCGCTGACGGCCACGCAAAACCAGCAGGCGGCGCAATGAGCCCGGCGAAAAAACAATCCGCCGTCGTCATATTTCCGGGCCGCGGAACTTATGGCAAGGACGAGCTTGGCTATCTTGCACGTCATCACAGCGACAAGGCCGGGTTCATCTCAGGCGTCGACCAATGGCGCGAGGGCGCCGGGCGCGAGACAATCTCATCACTCGATAACGCCAAAACATATTCAGCGGCAAAGCACGCCTCCAGCATCAACGCCTCGGCGATCATCTATGCTTGCGCGCTTGCGGATTTCGCCGCCATCAATCGCGACCAGTTTGAAATTTCCGCCTTATCCTCGGCTGGTATTTAACGCTTGCCGCATCCGGCGCGCTCAATCCGGCGAACGCCATTCGTCTGGTCGATACGATGGGCGCGCTGATGGAGACAAGCGGCGTCGGCGGGCAAATCATCTATCCGTTTGTCGACGAGGACTGGCGCGCCAGCCGCGCAAATGAAAAAGCGATTGGCGACGCCCTGCATGCGGGCCGCACCGCGGGCAACGCGTTCCTCTCCATCCGGCTGGGCGGCATGGCGGTATTGGCCGGCGACGAGGCCGGCATCGCGGCGATGGAGAAGTCACTGCCAAAAGTCGAGGGTCGATACCCGTTTCGCCTCGCACGGCACGCGGCGTTTCACACATCGCTCCTGGCGCCGGTATCGGACACCGCCTTAGAGCAGCTAGGGCCCGAACTCTTCACCGCGCCAACAACGCCGATAATCGACGGGCGCGGCGCAATCTGGACCGGCGCCGCGACCGAAACGGATGAACTCCATCGCTATACGCTCGGCCAGCAAATCACCGAGACTTACGACTTTTCCAAATCGGTAGAAGTCGCCATCAAGGAATTTGCGCCGGACGTGTTGATCCTAGCCGGCCCCGGCGCAACGCTGGGCGCCGCCATCGCGCAGGAACTCATCCACCACCGCTGGCTCGGGCTCGCCACGAAAGCTGATTTTTCAGCGCGCCAGAAAGACGTTCCGTTCCTGCTTGCCATGGGCCGGGAAGATCAGCGGCGGTTGGTGGTCTGAGGGTTGGCTGGAGACCACGCTTACATCGTCGCCGTCATCCCGGATGCGATGCAGCATGAAATGCTGCTTCGCTGGTCCGGGATCTCCCGCATCGGGTTGGAGTTTGCCGTTAGCGATCCGCCCCAACTATCGTCGAGGCCTGCAAAGCGGCATTTCATGCCGCATTGCGCACGGGATGACGAGTATGGTGACATTAGCCAAAACCCGCACAACCCCCACACGAATCGATTCTTTGATTTTACAACCCAGAGAGGGTCGTTGGCCATAAAACCTATATTTGGTGAAAAGTTATCCTCACGCGTTTGAGCGGCCGTATTCTGCGTGTATGGAAAAAACTCTAATGGCTCAAAATTTGTGTTTCTCGCGCCGCCTACTGTCAGACATCGACGATCTGCGCCATCACATCGATATGTTCGCGCGCAAAATTTCGGCAGCGTTGCGGCGACCAGCCATGCACCGGCTCCGGGTTTACGGTTGCGTCCTTGAACGGCATCTCAAGCGTCATCGCCAGGCAGTTCCATGTCTCGGCGACATAGTTGTTGGCAATCGCGAGATTGGCGCCGCGCGGCGGCGGCGACGGGTAGCCGTCCTTGGTTTGAAAGTCTTTGCTCGCCTGCAACAACAGCGTGCTGTAGCGCTCAAATATCGAACGATGGCGCTCATCCCAGGACGGAATGCCGGCGGCGCTGTCGAGGAAATTATTGGCGATCGCCTCATCACCATGGGCGTCGAGGAAAAAATCAACGCCGGTTTTGCGCATTTCCTCGCGCACGACAAACACTTCCGGGCTTTTGTCCATGCTGGTGTTTTGCCACGCGCGGTTGAGGTCAACGCCGGCGGCGTTGGTGCGCAAATGACCGCGCCTGACGCCGTCAAGGTTCATGCAAGGCACCACATGCAACGTAGCGTTGTTACGCAACGATTTCGCAGTTTCATCGTTTTCTTCCGTCAGGCGGTCGAGAAAGCCTTCCACCCACCACGAGCCCATGGGCTCGCCGGGATGCTGGCGGGCGATCACCCACAGCTGATAGGCGCCCTCGCCGATGCGGAAGTAATCAATCGCCTGGCCGTCCAGCGTCTCGCCCAGAACCTTGGCGTCGACCAGCGGGGATTGCTTCACCCGCGCGACAAGCTCCCGGTAGCGCGTCGTCGGATAGGCGCCGAAATACGCATACTGAATGGCGTCGGCGTCAGGCGTGTGTTCAATCGTCAGCGTCTGGCCGTCAAACGCCGTATCGACGCGGAACCAGGTCTCGCCATCATAAGAAGCGACCGCGCGATAATCGCGCCAGCCGGCGACATAAGACGACGCGTCCACATTCAAGATGCGCATCGTCAACGCCGCGCCGGCCGCGCCTTCAACCCGGAAATTAAACCATTGGAAAAAATCGGCCTTGCCGTCGGGCTTGATCTTGAGGCGAATATCGGACGCGTCCGAGGCGTCGAGGCAATCGATATTGCCGTGGTCGAAGTCACTGGAGATCTTAATCATTACGGTTTTCTACCTGGGGTTACTGTTACTCTATGACAAGACGCTCTCTCCCCAGGCGCCATATGGCGTTTATCGGCCGCAGGCGACGCTGCCAGCCAAGAAACGTAATCGCGCGCCTACGCTTTTTTCTCCGTAATCTGCGGCGCGACGCGAATATGGGTTTCTTTGAGCTGCGCTGCGCTCGGCTCGGCCGGCGCGCCCAGAAGAAGGTCTTCGGCCTGCTGGTTCATGGGGAACATCGTCACTTCACGGATGTTTTCCTGCTCGGCAAGCAACATAACGATGCGCTCAAGCCCGAGCGCACAACCGCCATGGGGCGGCGCGCCATATTTAAACGCATTCAACATACCGCCGAACTTTTCTTCCACCACTTCCGCGCCATAGCCGGCAATCTCGAAGGCTTTATACATAATGTCCGGGCGATGATTACGAATGGCGCCGGAGCCCAGCTCATAACCGTTACAGACAAGGTCGTATTGGAACGCCTTGATGGCGAGATAGTCGGCGTCCGTCTTGGCGTCGTTGAGCGCATCAAGCCCGCCTTGGGGCATCGAGAACGGGTTGTGCCCGAACTCGACTTTTTTGTTTTCCTCGTCCCACTCATACATCGGAAAATCGACGATCCAGGCGAGCGCGAAGCTGTCCGTATCGGTGAGTTTCAATTCCTCGCCGATGAGAACGCGCGCCTTGGCGGCGACGGCGAGGAAGTCCTCCGGCTTGCCAGCGAGGAAGAACGCGGCGTCGCCGGCGCTCAAACCGAGCTGTTCGCGCACTGCGTCGGAGCGCTCCGGCCCGATATTTTTCGCCAGCGGGCCTTTGGCTTCGCCTTCGGCAAAAATCATATAGCCCATGCCGGGCAGGCCCTGTTTTTGCGCCCAGACATTCATCCGGTCGCAAAACGCGCGGCTGCCGCCGCCGGGCGCGGGGATGGCGCGAATTTCATGGGCCGGGTCAGCGTCGAGGATAGAGGTAAACACCTTAAAGCCAGCGCCGCGGAAATGATCGGAGACGGTCTGCATCACAATCGGGCACCGCAAATCCGGCTTGTCGGTGCCGTATTTTTGCATCGCTTCATCAAACGGGATCTGCACGAACGGATACGAGGAAACGCTGCGCTCGCCGGCGAACTTTGCAAACACATCGCGGGTCATCGTCCCCACCGCATCGAACACGTCCTGGCGCTCGACAAAACTCATTTCCATGTCGAGCTGATAAAACTCCCCCGCCGAGCGGTCAGCTCGGGCGTCTTCATCGCGGAAGCACGGGGCGATCTGATAGTAGCGGTCAAAGCCGGAGACCATGATCAGCTGTTTGAAGATTTGCGGCGCCTGGGGCAGCGCATAAAACTTCCCCGGATGCAGCCGCGACGGCACCAGAAAGTCGCGCGCGCCCTCCGGCGACGACGCCGTCAGGATCGGGGTTTGAAAATCGGTAAAACCCTGGCCCTCCATGCCGCGGCGGATTTCACGCGTCACCGCCGCGCGCAACATGATGTTGGCGTGCAATGTCTCGCGCCGCAGGTCGAGATAGCGATAGGTCATGCGGATGTCTTCGGGATAGTCCGGCTCGCCAAACACCGGCAGCGGCAATTCTTCGGCTGCCGACAGCACCTCGAACGAGGAAATCCGGATTTCAACCGCGCCGGTCGGCAGGTTCGGGTTAATCACCTCAGCCTCGCGCGCCACCACCTTGCCCTCGACCCGGATAACGCTTTCCTGACGCACCGCCTCGACATCGGCGAAAAACCCCATCTCCGGCTCAACCACCAGCTGGGTCAGCCCGTGATGATCGCGCAGGTCAATAAACAACAGCCCGCCATGGTCACGCTTGCGGTGCACCCAGCCCGACAGGCGGACCGCCTCGCCAACTTCGGACTGGCGCAAGGCGCCGCAATGGTGGCTGCGATAAGAATGCATAAGACTTCTCGTTGGGGGCTCAAAATGACCGGAAAAGATGAGCCGCCGGAGTGGCCTCAGCGCGCGGTATTGTCAAGAGTGCGGGCCGCCGCAACGGCCGTTTTCGGCCAGGCGAGGCCAGGACCGGTTATAGGATCACTTATTATAGGTGACGCCTCATGCAGACGCTGATAGAAGCCGCGCCCATGCATATTATCACCACCACCGCTGAGCTTGAAGAATTCTCCGCCGCCCTCGCAACAAAGCCGTTTTTCGCCGTCGACACCGAGTTCATGCGCGAGAAAACCTATTGGCCAATCCTCTGCCTGATCCAGGCGGCGGCCGAGGGCGTTGAAGCGATCATCGACCCGCTCGCCAAAGACATTGACCTCGCTCCGTTTCTGGAGGTGATGGCGAATAAATCCGTCATTAAGGTGTTCCACGCCGCACGCCAGGATTTGGAAATCTTCTATCAGCTGATGAACCAGGTGCCGGCGCCGTTGTTTGACAGCCAGATTGCCGCCATGGCCTGCGGTTTCGGCGATCAAATCGGTTATGAGCCGCTGATGCGCGCGCTGCTGAACGCTAATGTCGACAAAGGCTCGCGTTTTACCGATTGGGCGCGCCGGCCGTTGTCGTCGGCTCAGCTCACCTATGCCTTGAGCGACGCCACCTTTCTGCGCGACGCTTATCCTCTTCTCAAACAAAAGCTCGACGAGAATGAACGCGACCATTGGGTCGAGGCGGAACTGGAAGCGCTTTACGCGCCGGGTCTCTATTTCGTAAAACCGGAAAACGCCTGGAAGCGGCTGAAGCTGAAAGGCGTGCGCCCGAAGGAGCTCGGCCCGGTGATGAAGCTGGCGCAGTGGCGCGAGCGCGAAGCGCAGACCAGAGACACGCCGCGCAACCGGGTTTTGAAGGACGATGCGATTTATGAGCTGGCGCGGTTGCGACCGGCAAGCGTCAGCGATCTTGGCCGGGCGCGCAGCATCCCGTCAGGCTTTGAAAAATCAGCGGCGGGCGCAGCAATCCTCGCTGCTATCGCTGAGGGTATAAAGACACCGCAGGACCAGCTGCCGACGCTAGCAAAACCCGATCGCAATCGCCCGCCTGCCGATGTTGTGGATTTGCTGAAGGTATTGTTGAAACGCCAATGCGATAAATATGACGTCGCGCCAAAGCTGATCGCCGGGAGCGCCGATATTGAAGCCATCGCGCTTGATGACAATGCCGACGTCAAGGCGCTGTCCGGTTGGCGGCGCGAAGTCTTTGGCGATGCAGCGCTCAAGCTAAAACGCGGCGAGCTGGCGCTGAAGCTGAAAAATGGCGCGGTGGAGTTGGTGGAGATTTGAGATAGCCGCCGTTTGAAATACTGAGCCGCGATAATTCCTTCCTCTTGCAAAGGGGAGCAACCCGCATTCGCATATCTCATTTTGCCGCCTAAGGAAGCCGAGACGCCAGAGCATGATGAACCGCCGCAGACCCCTATCGGCCCTTCGGGCCACTTCCCCCGTAAACGGGGGAAGAATTACCCTCACCGCAAGCGCAACCTAATCCCTCCCCCGTTTACGGGGGAGGTGTCAGCGAAGCTGACGGAGGGGGCTGCGGCGTGGAAAGAAAGCAGTGAAGAAAATTTATACTAAGATACACTTTAGTTTTACTTGACTTTTACTTAATTACCCCGTACACTCTTTGCCACTACATAAAACAAAACACCCCCAACAATCAGCGCCAACCCAAACAGCCCTTCGACAGGCCGTTGGATAAGCACATATGTCAGTGTCCATCCTGTTAGCGCCAGAAACACCAGCGGCGTGAACGGGTAGCCGAATGTCTTATAGGGCCGCGCCAGTTTGGGTTCGCGCCAGCGCAAAACATAAACGCCAAGAACTGTAAAAAACGTATTCAAGGCCAGCGTAAAGCCGGCGAACACCAAAATGAAATCAAAGCTGGAGGTTATAATAAAGACAATCGCAATCGCGGACTGAAAATAAATCGCCATCGACGGAATGCCGTCGCGGTTGACCCGCGCCAGACGCGCAAACGCCGCAAAGTCCTGGCCGATCATCTGCAACACGCGCGGGCCGGCAATGGTCATGGCGCTGACGGTTGAAATCAACAGGCTCGCCATTACCAGACCGGTGAGATCAGCGCCGGTTTTGCCAAACAGCGCTTTAGCGGCGATGAAACCGATCTCAACCTTGCCAACCATGTCTTCTATGGGCGCGGCTTTAAGGAACACGGCGTTGAGCGCGATATAGGCGAGCATGACGATGAGCGTTCCAAGCGTCAAAATCCGCGGCAGGTAGTTTTGCGGGTTTTCGATTTCGCCGCTCAGATACGTCGCTGCATTCCAGCCGGCATAAGCAAAGCTGACATAGATCAGCGAAACTGCAAAAGCGCCGCTGGTGATAACGCCGACATCAGCTGACGACGGCATGAATGATATTGGCTGCGGTGTCTTCAGAACAAAGACAGCAGCGCTGCAAAAGGCGATAATAACTAGGAGTTTAATCAGCGTAAAAATCTTCTGCATCGCGCCGCTGGCGCCGCGGCGTCCGCCATGAATGCCGGCCATGACAATGATCAAGGCGATGGCGAGCGCTTGCTGGCGCCAATAGGCGCCGCCTTCGTCAACCACCGACGTCGCATAGGCCGCAAAGGTAATCGCCGCCAGCGCCACCGGCGCGGCAAAGCCAATGGTCGCCGACACCCAGCCGGAAACAAAGCCGGCGGCGGGATGATAGATGCGGGTGAGGAAATTATACTCGCCGCCCGACCGCGGCAACGCCGCGCCAAGCTCGGCGTAGCTCATCGCCCCGCACAGCGCCGCGACCCCGCCAACCGTCCACAACGCGAGGATGGCGAAACCGGACTGGATCTGGACCAGCTGAAATCCGAGGCTGGTGAAAACCCCGGTCCCGATCATGTTGGCGATGACCACGGCAATCGCGGTGGCAAACCCGTATTGGCTGCGCTGCGCGCCCGCCTCGTCCGCAACCGGCCTTTTGGAGGATTGAGCGCCCATGAACAAAACGCTCAGCTGTGATCGCAACCGATGTCAAGGCGATGACATAATGTTCTGGCGCCCGGCTATGTTTTGCTATCCATACGTCATCATTTTTTGAATTTTAGAAGGCGTGTTTTGGCTAATTCGAAGCCCCGATATAGCTAAATATCGCCCAAGGATAATTCGTTTTGGAATGTTGCAGAATAGGTACAGCCGCCTAATCAGCGCTATAACATTATACTGCATTGTAATTATTAAAGAAAATGGAGCCAGAAAGAATTTGTCAACCTTTTGTCAACTTCTCGGCTGTTTAACTGCTGTCGATACAGGTTTTCTATCCGGAACGAACAGCATAGCTTCGCAAAACTACTAACCGAATCGGTCGCTTAGACGATTAATAAAGAGGGAGTTCGACGTGAGAAAAACGATACTAAAAAGATCTGCGGCGGGGGCGGCAATCTTGATCGCCTTGGGCGCGCCAACAGGCGCTGTCTACGCACAAGACAGTGGAGACGCTGCCACCACGGATGTTGTCATTTCAGTGGGTTCGCGCCGTAGCGCCCGGTCAGCGGCGAATACGCCGGCGCCGGTTGACGTCATCGGCAATGATGAGCTCCGCAATCAGGGTGACACTGATCTTGTCAATATCCTGCGGACCTCGGTTCCGTCCTATAACGCCAACACACAGCCCATTTCCGATGCAGCGACGCTTATTCGCCCGGCTACGTTGCGCGGCCTGGCTCCGGACAAAACTTTGGTCCTGGTTAACGGCAAACGCCGCCACCGCGCTGCGGTTATCACCTTCCTCGGCGACGGTATTTCCGACGGCTCGCAAGGCGCCGATATCTCGGTCATTCCTTCTATCGCCCTTAAGCAGGTTGAAGTTCTGCGCGATGGCGCTGCCTCTCAATATGGTTCTGACGCGATTGCCGGCGTGATTAACTTCGTGCTGCGTGATGATGCGGAAGGCGCCTCGTTCGAAGCCAAGTGGGGTTCAACTTATAAAGGCGACGGCGATAGCTGGAACGTCCAAGCCAATGTCGGCCTGCCCATTCCGGTTGGCGAAGGCGGCTTTTTAAATATCAGCGGTAGGTTCGGTGAAGTAGACGCCACCAGCCGTTCGGTGCAACGCGACGACGCTGCAGCATTGATAGCGGCCGGCAACACTGCTGTCGCCAACCCCGCACAAATATGGGGCCAGCCGAATATCAACGACGATTTGTCGCTGTTCGCCAACATGGCCATTCCGTTTTCCGATCAGGTTGAGTTTTACGCATTCGGAAACTACGCTGAACGCCAGGTTGAAGGCGGGTTCTTCTTCCGTAACCCAACCAATCGCAGTGGTGTTTTTGCAGGACCGCAGGTTAATCCGGCGACAGGCAACGCACTCGTTGACGATGGAATGGGCGGCTTCCTGGACGCTATAACAAGCGCACCTGTGGCAAGCCCATCAGCCTCCGTGCTCGTTGGCAATCTTGCCGGCGTGGATGCGTCGGCTTGCCCGGCTGGCATTCCATTAACGTCCGGCGGCGGTCTGGTTCCAGACCCGACTATCCTCGGCACCGTTACAGCCGACGCAAACTGCTTCTCGTTTGTCGAAATGTTCCCGGGCGGCTTTACGCCTCGGTTCGGCGGCGACCTCGAAGACCGATCTGTCGTTGTCGGCCTGCGCGGCGAATTACCAGTTGGCAACGGCCTGTTTTATGATGTCAGCTACACCTATGGTCAAAATGATGTTAATTTCTTCATCAACAACACCATAAACGCCAGCCTTGGACCGAACACGCCGACGATGTTCACGCCGGGCGGATACACCCAAGAAGACGCCAACTTCAATCTAGATCTGTCTTATGGTGTTCCGAACTCCATGTTCGCGTCGGATATCAACATCGCCATGGGTTTTGAGCATCGCAGAGAGCAGTTCACAATCCGCCAGGGCGATGATGCATCTTTCACCCTGGGCCCCCTTGCTGTAGCCTCACCTGCATTCCCAGGCGGCCAAGGCTTTGCGTCCAGCTCAAACGGTTTTGGCGGCTTCACGCCAGCCAGCGCCGGCACGACGGCGCAGAAAAACTACGCCGTATATTTCGACACGGAAGTCGACGTCACCGACCAGCTCATTGTCCAAGGCGCTGTACGGTATGAAGACTTCTACACGTCATTCGGCGATACGCTGAACTACAAAATCGGTGCTCTATATGCGCTCAATGACAACCTGACATTCCGCTCAACCTGGAGCACGGGTTTCCACGCTCCGACGGCCGGTCAGGCAAACGTCACGAACATCACGACGCAGTTCAGCGGCGGACAATTGGTAGACCAGGGCACGATCCCGCTATCGTCTCCGGCTGGCCAGTTCATCGCCGACCGGCTTGAGCTCTCCACCGGCTCACGTCCAACCCTCGGGCCGGAAGAGTCCAAAAACTTCACCGCTGGTGTAGCAATTGGCCTTGGCGCAATTGATCTCACGGTCGATTACTTCAATATCAAGGTCGATAATCGTATCTCGATTTCTGATCAGCAGAGCTTCCTCACCGAACTGCTAGCCGTTGCGGGAGAAAACGCCGTTGCTATCCCGGGCGGCTCGACAACCAGCCAGGTTATTAACTTGCTGGATGCCGCTGGTATTATCACCGCTTCTGACTTTGCCGGCTCTGAGGACCTGACGAGCTTTGGCTTCTTCCAGAATGCGTTTGATACGCGTACGCAAGGGATCGACGTTGTCGCCAGCACCAATTTCGAAGCCTATCAGGGTTCGAACACCAATGTCGCACTCGCTTTCAACTGGACCGACACCAAAGTCACCGATCGCGGTGTTGGTACAGCTGCGCCACTATCATATGGCCGGGCGAAACAAATTGAGGACTCAACGCCTGCGACCCGCGGCAATATCACCTTCAACCACACAGATGGTCCTCTGCGTGGTTTGTTGCGCGTCAACTATTATGGCAAGTTCTTCGAGTGCCATCTTGACGCCACCAATAACAATGCGCCGCCAGCTCTTCCTTGCGACCTGGCGCATTTTGGCAGCTCTCAATTCCCAATCGATATCGAGCTTGGGTATGAGGTCGTTGAAGGCGTCGAGCTGATTGCCGGCGCGCAAAATGTATTCGACTCAACGCCGGATCCACTTAACGCCGTAAATGCCGGCGTTGCTGGTTCCCAGTTCCCGCCGCTCTCGCCGGCTGGGTATAATGGCGGATTTTTCTACTTCCGTCTGCGTGCTGAGCTTTAAGCCAAGCGTTTAAACAACAACGAAAACGGCGGCCTTCGGGCCGCCGTTTTTTATTGCGTGGGTTTTGTCAGTGTGCAGACGCGCTCAAGTCTCGTAAATCTCAACCGCCTCTGCTTCAAAGCTTGCAGCCAAAGCCTCCAGGCGTTTGCGCGGCGCCTCGCCCATTAATTCTTTGCGGTCCGCCGGCGCACGAAAAATCACGCGGGCGCCGTCGCGCTCAAGTGCGCAGCCATCCAGCAACGCATAGGCCTTCGGCGCAAACGCCGCCACAAACCGCATCGCAAGACCAAGCTGCATCGCGTTTTGCTGGTCTTCCCATTTAAGCAGGCTGACCACTTGCCCATATGGCAATGAATTCGAACGCCCCTCATGGCGGCAATAAAGCGCCAGCGCTATCCATACGCGGTCCTGGTGACTAACGCCGACAAACGGCGCGCTCAACGCCGCATCAAACGCCTGGCGCCCGCGCAAATCGGGATGGAAATAGGCGCCGATATCAATCAGCTGACAGGCGGCCTTTGCCAGGCGCTGCTCATTATCAGTAAAGCCTTCAAACAACGCCATGATAACCGCCGCAGCGGCAGCGCCAAATTGCGGGTCCGGAGACAGCCTTTGCGCATAAAACCGGCAGGCGGCAAATAGTGGGTCTTCGATGCGTTCCTTCTTTGACAAGTCACGGTACAAAATTCCTTCGCGCACGCCGCCAGCCGACACCACTACATTTGCAGCATCCATTCTGCGCAACACCGACTTCAGCGCCATCGCCGCGAAAGGCAGCGTATCAATCCGGCGCCGTGGAATACCGGGAATAGTTTCGAGCGAGCGTTGGCTTTGTTGCGATACCAAATCGCAGATTTCAAACGCCTGGCCCACGCTCATTTCATAATGATGGAGAATGGAAAGCGGATAGCGTCGCAAATTCATATGAATGCGGCCAATCGCCCGCCATGCGCCGCCGACGGCATACAAGGTGCGGTATGGTTTCTTCGTGAAAAAATCAACCTTGTCGAGCTCTTTTTCGATTAGCTTGCGCGCGTCTTTGCGGTTGTCGCCAACCTTTTGCATGATGCTTAAGGGGCCGATTTGCAGGCTGGCCGATTGCGTTCTCGCGCCATTTTTCAGCGCCGCCAACTCAAGACTGCCGCCGCCCATATCACCGGCAATACCGGTAGCGCCCGGCTCAAAAGAGACGACGCCGAGCGCGGCAAGGCCGGCCTCTTCCTCTCCGGAAAGCACCGATACCTTAAACCCAAGGTCGCGAACCGCAGCGACAAACGCATCACCATCGGCCGCTTCGCGAACCGCCGCTGTTGCAATCACATGCGTTGGCGGCGCGCCATATTCTCCCAGCAATCGCCGAAAACGCGACAAGGTCGTTAACGCCTGCGCAACCGATTTGGAATTCAACATCCCATCCTCGGTCATGTCGCGCCCAAGCCCGCACAACGCTTTTTCGTTGACTATCGCCACTGGCGCGCGCAACGGGCCATCGTAAATTACCAGACGGACCGAGTTCGAACCGATATCGACAACCGCCCGCCGGTTTGCGCCTGCATCTTTTGAGCGTTTATCCAAGGCGGTCACCGTCAGCTTTTCTCATGCGGGTTACATTATACGCTGTTCGCATAGTAACGCACGCGCCGATCTCTTATTTGCGGGATTTGATTTCTTTTGGCGCACTATATTTAATCGCCGCGCCGCGCCCAGACAGGCTGGGATTGGTCATCATATAGGTGTGTATATTAAACGGCTCCCCGGACCCTTTCGAGGTGACGCGCGTATAGTCGCCATTCGCCGACATCGTCCAGCTTTGCGCCTGGTCTTTCATGTTCGCAACCATGATATAATTCAGTATCTGCCGATGCACGGTCGGGTTTTCAACCGGACAAAAAACCTCAACCCGGCGGTTGAGGTTGCGCGGCATCAAATCAGCCGATGAGAGATAAACCTTGGCGCCGGCATTGGGCAATGCATCACCATTGCCAAAACAATAGATGCGCGCATGCTCCAGAAAACGGCCGATGATGCTTTTTACGCGAATGTTTTCCGACAGGCCCGGAACACCCGGCCTTAAACAGCAAACACCGCGCACCACCAAATCTATCTGAACGCCAGCTTGCGAGGCTTTATAAAACCTGTCGATAATATCGCCATCCACCAATGCATTCATCTTCGCCCAAATTGCCGCTTTACGGCCTTTGCCGGCGTTTTTTATTTCTTTGTCGATGAGTTGATTGATATACGAGCGGCCGGTTAACGGCGCCACGGCAAATTTTTCAAACTTCTCTGGCGCGGCGTAGCCGGTGATGTAGTTGAACACCTTCGCTGCATCGCGGCCGATGGTTTGATCGTAAGTAAAAAGTGACAAGTCGGTATAAATCTTTGCGGTAATCGGGTGGTAATTACCAGTCCCGACATGGGTATAGGTGCGCGCGCCGTCAGCCTCCTGACGCACCACTAAAGACAATTTGGCATGCGTCTTATATTCAACGAAGCCGTAGACCACATTGACGCCGGCGCGCTCCAGCGCGCGCGCCCAGCGGATATTCGCCTCCTCATCAAAGCGCGCCTTCAGCTCCACCAGCGCCGTCACGTTCTTGCCGGCTTCAGCCGCTTCAATAAGCGCCTCGACAATTGGCGACTGCTTTGAGGTGCGGTAAAGCGTTTGTTTGACGGCGACAACTTTTGGGTCGGCCGCCGCCTGCTTCAAGAACTGCACAACGACGTCAAAGGACTCATATGGATGATGGACAAGAATATCTTTTTCGCGAATGGCGGAAAAACAATTGCCGCCATGCTCGCGGATGCGCTCGGGAAAGCGCGGCTCATAGGGTTCAAATTGCAAATCAGGCCTGTCCGCAGGGATCATCTCATCAATCTGTGAAAGGCCTAATAGCCCATCAACATAAACCATATCCTGGGTTAAGGCGTGGAGGCGATCCTGGACCATGTCGCGCAAACGCGGCGGTGTTTTAGAATCAATTTTAATGCGAATAACGTCGCCGCGGCGGCGACGCTTTAGCATCGTTTCAAACACCCGGACGAGGTCTTCGGCCTCCTCCTCAATTTCAACATCAGAATCGCGCAAAACTCGGAAAGCTCCGTGCGCCTTCAACACGAAGCCTGGGAAAATATGATGGATGAAGCGAACAATCGTCTGCTCAAGGGTTATAAAACGAATTGGCGCAGGCGCGCCTTCTTTGTCGGGGCGGCTTGGCAGCCTGATGAAGCGGCCAATCTTTGTTGGCACCGGTAGAAGCGCTTGTGAGATACGGCCGTCGGGGCGACAGAGCTCAAAACAAAGCACAAATCCGAGGTTAGGGACGAACGGAAACGGATGCGCGGGATCGAGCGCCAGCGGCGTTAATATGGGAAAGATGTTTGATTGAAATTCATTCTCCAACCACTCGACATCGTCGTCGGTTAATTCATTATCGCCAAGCAAACTGACGCCCTCGTCGCGAAGCGCTGGCATCAGGTCGCACCAGCATCTTTGCTGTTCGTCCATCAGCGTTAGCGCGTGCTCGTTGATAAGGTTCAATTGTTCTTGCGGCGTCATCCCATCCTGGCTAGCAACGCTAACGCCCTCGCGCACCTGTCCGCGCAAACCGGCAACGCGCACCATGTAGAATTCATCTAGATTGCTGGCGGAGATCGAAAGAAACCTCAACCGCTCAAGCAATGGGTGAGATTTGTTGAACGCCTCTTCGAGAACCCGCGAATTGAAGGAAAGCCAGGAAAGTTCCCGGTTGATAAACCGCTCCGGCGCGCTGTCGTCGATGCTTGATGATAGCACATCACCGACGGCGCCGGGTCTCATTCCATCATCCGCACCAGGCACATTGCTCTCCAAAGTTTCAATCAAGACGCCATAGCGCCCTTACGATCTCACCATCATATCTAACCAAAGTTGGTTACGAAATACTGTCAACCAGCTGTTGAGCCAAGTGTACGGTAATCCCCCGCTTGGCCTTCAATGCCAGCGCATCGGCGCGCGCAACAAATGCATGCGCGGCGGCGAAAGTGCGCGGAAGACGCGGAGCGGCAAAAACAACCACCGACCGGTCAACCTCAAGCTGGCGGTCGCGAAAGCCTTTGGCGATAACCGTCTCGATCAACGCTTCGTCTGGCTCCAAGATTGTCGCCCGCGGCGCCGATTCAATGCGCGTGCGCAGATCCTCAAATCCGCCCGCCCAACCCGCCGGTGGCCTGTTTCCGATCAGGACCACACGGGTTCCGCCATCCATCAGGTCATCAATAAGCCCAAGAAAAGCTTTAGGCTCACCGGCCGGCATGTCGTCAAACAGAGTGAGGGTGGCGTGGTTTTCCGGCGGCGCCGTCGCCGAACAAAAAACCCCGCCATCGATTGCAAGAATACTCGCAAGATGGGTCTTGCCAGAGCCCTCCGGTCCGCAAATCACCAGCAACGGCTCGCGCGAGGAGCGCCATGTCTGCGCAGCACGCCACGCCGCTTCATTGGAAGCTGAGACGATGAAGGATTCGCGCTCATAGCTTGGCGTAAACGCCGGTAATGGCAATGGCAGCTGCGCCTTTGCCGGTGTCGCTGGGTCTTTTTGTGGGCCCGTCATAACTTCGCCAAACGCTCTAAAGGGTCGACTATCGGTTTCAATAACCCTGCTCGGTCTTTGCCGGTTGCTCGCCCTGCTCGTCAAACGACGCCGGGCGATAGCGATAATCTTCGCTGCCGGCATCGCCCAATCGTCCCCGCCCCTTGCGACGGCTGCCGCGTTGCACTTCACGCGCAGCACCCGGCGTTGCGATCATCCAAAAATCCCCATCGTCGGACCACAGCGCCAACCCTTGCGCTTCCATCGCGACAATCAGCTTTGTGGGATCGCCATAAGCCTGGATCAACATTTCTGCGCCACGCCGCGAAAATGACCGCACTTGCACATAGCCAATAAGCGGCGTTGAAACGAGCGCCGAGCGGATTTTCCCCCACTCGCCTAAGGAGCGATAATGCGCGCTAACGCTCAACAATGCAGACGCGGAATGATCAATCAGCGTCCGGGTTTTCCACGGCTTTGCATATTTTGCAATCGCCCCTTCGATGGAGCGTTCCGCCAGCGTTGGGAAGTTCCCCGAGGGTTGCTTGTACCAGCTTTCTGAAATGATCTCTCCAACCTTGGCCGGGATATATTCGTTCGTCGCAGGCCCCTGCCGGTAGGTTCCGGCAAATTGCTCGTCGCCTTCAAATTGGCCCAGCTCATCGAGACTATCGACATTGCCGGATTCTCTAAACCCGTTAATCAATCGAACCCGGAGCCGGTCTTCACCGTCGATCTGTTGCAGGAAGGCATGCGCAACAATCACCTGGCTGACCGAATAACGCTGCGCGATTTCATAAAGCGCATTTTCATTGAGCGCTAGCGCTTGGCGCGCAGTAATGGTGGCGGTGTCTTCAAGATCGCCCAGTGGCGCAATCATCGGCGTCAACTCGTTGTCATAGGGACGTATTTTCCACGCAGCCATCCACGGATTATTTTCCTCCCACAAATACGTGCCGTTCTTCGTTTGCAGAACCGGTATAACCAGCGCGGTGCGGGTTTGCACCTCGCTATAGGGGATGCGCGCATCACGCAGCAGTTTGCGGATGGTGTCGGGTTTGAACCGGTAGGTGATGAAGGCGCGATAGGTCGATGACGAACTTTTTTCGTTATAAACCTCAAACCCGGATTCCAGGAGCTCAAGATCGCGGTCGGTCAATGTGATCACGCCGCGCTCAAGGTCGCTGATCGCTACGGCCGGCTCCCCCGTCGCCAAGGTTGGCAGGTAGACCCAATCTTCTTCCACCGTGAGCCGCCGCAAGAGGATATCGATTGCCCGTCGCCGGCCCTGGAGCTGAGCGGTCGCTTTGGCGGAGGTCGCGCTTTTCGCCTTGGCCTGAACGGTCACCCGCGGCACCACGAAGACATCCTCGCCCGCAGCATATGCCGGCGCGGCATAGCTCGCCATCACAAACATAACCGATCCAAATATTGCAGCCATCCGATCCATGATATGGAGAACCCTATTTCTACAGCCGCAAGGCGGCGTTACCGGGTCTAATATAACCGCGCCGCCCTAAGAAACGACCCTATTTTACCCGTCCGCGCGCAAATAGTTGGCGCAGCGTCCGGTTTTGGCTAGGAGAGCCTTTATGGGCGATGCTTACAAACAGGCTGGGGTCGATATCGATGCGGGCGAACGGCTCGTAAACGCGATAAAACCGCTGGCGAAGTCAACTGTCCGCCCGGGCGCAGACGCGGCGTTGGGCGGGTTTGGCGGCCTTTTTGACCTCAAGGCTGCAGGGTTTGCCGACCCCATTCTGGTCTCAGGCGCTGATGGCGTCGGCACCAAGCTGAAAATTGCGTTTGACCTCGACAGGCATGATACAATCGGCATCGATCTGGTCGCCATGTGCGCCAACGACGTCTTAGCACAGGGCGCTGAGCCGTTGTTTTTCCTGGATTATTTTTCCACAAGCAAGCTCTCTCAAAAAACCGCGACACAGGTTGTCAGCGGCATTGCCGAAGGCTGTCGCCAGGCCGGCTGTGCGCTGGTCGGCGGCGAAACGGCGGAAATGCCGGGGATGTATGGGCCCGGCGAATATGACCTGGCGGGCTTTTGCGTCGGCGCTGTGGAACGCAACAATATGCTTCCGCGCCGCACCGAGCCTGGCGACGTTATGATCGGACTTGCCTCCTCGGGCGCGCATTCCAACGGATATTCTCTAATCCGTAAGGTTGCGGCAGATAGCGGCTTCGCCTTCGATGACCCGGCGCCTTTTAAAAGCGCCGTTACACTCGGCGAGGCGCTGCTCGCGCCGACGCGGATATATGTGAAGTCAGTGCTACCAGTTTTAACTGACAACCGGGTAAAGGCGTTCGCCCATATTACCGGCGGCGGGCTGAGCGATAATGTTCCGCGGGTGCTGAATGATAACCTGCTACCGCGTTTCGATGATGACGCTCTTGGCCTTCCTCCCTTATTTGAATGGCTGCGCGACGTCGGTCATCTGAGTAGCGATGAAATGCGGCGAACTTTTAATTGCGGTATCGGCGGGGTTCTCGTCACCTCTGCCGACGCCGTTGATGATGTTATTTCCACCCTTAAAGAAAACGGCGAAGATGCGCGCATCATTGGCGACATCGTTGAGATATAATCATGGCGAAAACTAAAATCGGCATTTTGATTTCCGGGCGCGGCAGCAATCTCAAATCATTGATTGACGCCGTTGCGGCGGAAGATTTTCCTGCAGAAATAGCGCTGGTTATCTCAAGCAAGCCAAAAGCCCCCGGACTACGACACGCCGCCAAAGCCGGCATCCCACAGGCCACCATCGATCATCGCGACTTTCAAACCAGGGAAGATTTTGACGCCGCGCTCGACGCCGCCTTGCACATGAAAGATGTCGATTATGTGTGTCTGGCAGGCTTCATGCGGATGTTATCGGATAAGTTTGTCGATGACTGGCGCGGTAAACTCCTCAACATTCATCCGTCTTTGTTGCCAGCGTTCCGCGGCCTTCATGTCCAGGAGCGCATGCTCGACTCCGGCGTGAAAATCGCCGGGTGCACGGTGCATTTCGTAACGCCGGAAATGGACGCCGGCCCCATCATCGGCCAGGCGGCAACTCCTGTGCTGCCGGGCGACACAGTCGAGACGCTGTCAGCGCGCATATTGGAGCTGGAACACAAACTATACCCGCGCTGTATGAGGTTGATTGTTGAAGGCAAAGCGCGGATTTCCGGCGCCGTGGTCGCCTATAATACAGGCATTACAACCTCCGGAAATTTGATAAACCCGCCTGCCTCAGACTGATTTACTCATTCCTGTAGTTTTTCAAAAAACTCCTGCACGCGCCGCGCATTGGCGCCGAGATCTGACAATCCAACCCGCGACTTCGACCGGACATCAATGCGCGTCTTTGCGTCTTCTGCTTGCAGACGCACGACAAAATCATCAACGAACCCGAACCATGCACTGGTATAAGTCGCTTCAATGAGTTGGCCGTCATCGCTTGACGCATCGCTGAGAATGACCATGCCCATGGCTGCGATGGCGCGGCGAACTTTCTCTGTATTGGCGTCAACGGAACCATCCAACAATAACGGCTTGATATCCGGAAAAGCCTCGCGTTGCGCTTCTGCAATGGTTGTCTCGCCGCCGGGCGCTTTTTCGTCGCCAACATAACCCGCCGGATTTTTCCGCTCAAAACTCGCGCCCATAATAATCGGCGGCGGATTATCGAAGTCCGTGGTAATGTCGTGAATAATCGGGTTGGCTTCAAACAGCGCCTTCATCTTTATCGGAACATATCCGGCTGTCCCCGCCATCACAGCCGCCAGAAACGCCATCAATGCAACCTCGCGCACGGCGATCAGGGAAATGATGAAAGCCGCCGCACTCAGCCCGGCGGCAATCAAAACCGGCAAAGCTACGGTGCGAATAATTTGCAGCCCAGTCCCGTAGTCCCACAGACCAAAACGCGTGCCCGGCCCGGCAGCGACAATAGCCAGCGCCAGAGCAACGGCCGCCAGTGAGACAAGCAATATCAGTGATCTTAGCATTTTCTTCCCCGAGCAAGGTTGTTCAACCTACACGCTACATGGTTAGCGCGCTTTTGCCACTATGCGCTCGTAAATAACTGAACTCCTTGAAATTTTGCCATTTTGGCTTATTTCTGTTTCTTTGATGAGGCCCGGATATGTCGCGACCCGTTACCATCACGATTGCTCATGAGCTTGGCAAAGACGAGGCGCGCAACCGCGTGCGCGATGGTTTTGAAAAGCTGAAAAGCCAGATGACTGGCGGCTTGATGTTCAAGTTCTCAGAAGAATGGTCGAGCGAAGACACGCTGACATTTGACGCCAAAGGTCTTGGGCAGAACATTACTGGTCAGATCGACATTTTCCCGAACCATGTCCGCATCGAGGTTGTCCTGCCTAGTCTGCTGGCGACCATTGCCGAGACCATTACCGGCAAAGTTGAAAAACAGGGCCGCCTGCTGCTGGAGAAAAAATAAACCGCCTTCGGATAAATACCGGCTACGCCGCCAACATCTTTTCAGTCTCAACCCACAATCGCGCCGCCGCTTCCTCATCCGCCGCCCACGGCGCAACATGCAGATAGCGCGGCGAGTTTTCATCCATGAGCTGCGCAATATCGCAGTCCTCACAATATTCTCCGCCGCGATCATTAAGCTGAGCGTTGGTCGCACACCAAAGCGTCGTCGTGCAGCCCTGCTCCGGCGTTTTGAACATCGCCTTGGCCTCTTGCGCGACCTCGCCGGTTTCATCAATCCAGCCAAGCGCCACCATCTCTTCAGTTTCGAGGTGTCGCTGCAACGGCGTCATGATGCCGCCCGGATGCAGCGAGAATGCTTTAACGCCATCGCGCTCCATCCGGCGGTTAAGTTCTAAAGCGAACAGGGCGTTTGCCGTTTTGGACTGCCCATAGGCCTCCCATTTTTGGTAGTCGCTTTCCCCGAAGTGAATATCATCAAAGCGTATCGGCGAATTCTTATGCGCCAGTGAGGAAAGGCTTACTACGCGCGCGCCTTGCGCCTTCTTCAGGCAAGACGCGAGCTCTCGGGTTAGCACAAAATGACCGATATGATTGACCGCGAACTGCGCCTCCCACCCCGGTCCGACCCTTGTTTCCGGACACGCCATTATGCCCGCATTGTTGATGAGTAAATCAACCTTGTCCCAGTGAGACATGACATCCGCCGCAAAGGCCTGAACGCTCGCAAGGTCGGCGAGGTCCATCTCATGCGTCTCGACAGTCAACCCGACCGCGTTAAAATTCTCATCGGCTTTGGTTTTGTTTCTGACCGGAACAATCACATTTGCGCCCGCCGCTTTCAGCGCCTTGGTGGTTTCAAGTCCAATGCCGGAATAGCCCCCGGTGACGATGGCGTTTTTACCGGACAAATCGACGCCGCGCATAACCTCTTCAGCGCTGGATTTTGCGCCAAAGCCGGAGCCAAGCGATTTTTGATTTTCTACAGCCATAACACTCTTCCAATTTTTTGCGCACGTTAAAAACGAAAACGACTAAACGTCAAACGATGCAGCAACGCCAGCTCATCGCATTTTGTTGCTACCCCCAAGCCTCCCCAAGGCTGGAATAGGCAACCCCGCCGTCAACGGCCAGCGTATCGCCCACCACATAGTCCCCGGCTTTCGATGCCAGGAATACCGCCGCGCCCGCCATATCCGTTGCCGAGCCAATCCGGCCCGCTGGCACCATCTTAGCGACCGCATCTCCCATGTCTTTCGCCGCTTTGTTCATTTCAGAAGCGAAGGCGCCGGGCGCAATGGCGCTGACACAGATATTGTCGCGGATGAGTTGCGCGGCGAGGCGGCGCGTCAGATGAATCACCGCCGCCTTTGACGCCTGGTAGGGATAAGTCTCCCACGGATTAATTTTAATCCCATCGATTGATGCAATATTGATGACCTTTGCCGGGCGCTCGGCGGACGCCGCTTTCTTAAGCGGCTGGAACAAGGCTTGCGTCAGAAAGAATAGCGACTTGACGTTTAAATCCATGGTCTTGTCCCAACCGCTTTCGGGAAATTCTTCAAATGCCGCGCCCCAGGCAGCGCCGGCATTGTTGACCAGAATGTCGAGGCTGTTCTCGTATTGCGCATAGTCCGCAGCAAACGCCTTGCAACCATCAACGGTTGCGAGGTCGTGCGGCAGAGATATGCAGGCCCCAAGTTTCGACAACTCCTCGGCAGTCTGATCGCAGGCCGGCGCCTTGCGGGCGGTAATATAAACCTTGGCGCCCTGTTCAACGAAACCTTGCGCAATCATTTTCCCGATACCGCGCGAACCGCCAGTGACGACGGCAACACGGCCGGCAAGCGAGAAGAGGTCTTTCATCATATCGTATTCCTTTGAGATGGCCGCGTCGCAAAAATCAGCACGACAAAGGCGCCGCCAATGGCAAGGCATAAGGGCGAGTAATACCAGAAATTAAGTGTCGCAAAAGGCTCGGTCTTTTCAGGACTGGCAAACGCGGAACTATAACCGGCCAGGCCCCGGCCAATAAAAACCAACGCCAAAACGCCAGCCCCAATGCGTATGAACCATTTCGGCGCCAGCGAGAAAACACCGCCTGCTGACAGTGCGATAATGCCCGCCGCAAAGATGAGGCCGGCGACCATCATCGTCAGCAGCATTGACGGCATCCGCGACCATTCCGGCGCGCCGATCACCATTGCAACCAAGCCCTGCTCCGTCGTCGCCGGCCAAAGTCCGCCGAAGGCCCAATAGGCATGAAGTGCAGCGATCGCCGTTAACAAAACAAAGACGATAATAGAAAGAATTCTCACAACTACTCGCCCCTTATTGCGGCGGAAAATACCAGAAGCGTTTTACTTTCCCGTCGGTAATTTCATAGACGACAATTGACGACTGGCTTTTGCGGGTTCCGTCCTGGTCCCAGACCGTGGTTTCAACAGCCGTAACATAATCCCCGTTCACCGATATTTTTGTAAGGCTCGACGACACCGTCGAGAAGGCTTCAAAATAGGATACCAGTTCGTTGCGCAACTGACTGGCGCTGGAGGTGACCACGCGCGACTGCTCGCCGGTTATTTCGATCCAGGCGACATCGCCATGCCAGAACTCACGCATCGTATCGGCGTCATGGTCATTAAACGCCGTCATCAGTCCGTTGACGACATCAACATTATCGCCAACCGCTTGCGCCGGCGCTGCGCGTTCCGCATCCGGCGCGCATGCTGCGAGCAGCCCCACAATCGCAAACAGTATCATCCGCATGACGCCCACCCTACTCCGCACCAAATTTCTGACGCCATTCGTCAACCTGCTCGTCCTCGATTTTTGAGAACAGCAGGTCCGGCAACGTGAATTTTTCACCGCCCTTAAATAAAGATAAAGCCTCGCTCGCATCCGACGGCCAGCGCGAGGCGCCCTCCGGGTCGAGACTGAAGATGGCAAACATCTTATCGGCGGTAAAGGGGATGACCGGCCGTGAAAGCACTGCAAACAGAACGATTAAATTGAGCGCACATCGCACAGAGGCCGCCGCCTTGTCTTCGTCTGTCTTGATGGCGACCCAGGGCGCTGCAATCTGTAGATATTCATTTCCCGCAACCCATATAGCACGAAGCTCAACGAAGGCTTTGCGAAACTCCATTTCCTCTAGGTAACTAGTATAGGCATTGATACGCTTATCGAGTTCGGCAATCAGGTCGTTTTCAGCGTCGCCATAGACGCCCGCCGAAGGAACGGCCAGACCGAAACGCGCATTGCAGAACCGGGTGATGCGGTTGACGAAATTCCCCAACACATCGGCAAGGTCTTTATTCACAACACTGGCGAAATGTTCCAGCGTGAAGGATGCATCATCAGACTCCGGCGCATTCGCCAT
This sequence comes from Alphaproteobacteria bacterium, assembly GCA_013151255.1. Taxonomy (GTDB): domain Bacteria; phylum Pseudomonadota; class Alphaproteobacteria; order Caulobacterales; family Parvularculaceae; genus Hyphococcus. Next base: position 32,882 of record JAADIQ010000038.1, on the reverse strand, counting down.
CAGGTGCCAGCGCCAGTAATCGGCCGGCAAAATTTCTAACGCCTGGTCCATAAAAATGCCGCGGTTCTCGCTAGTGGAGAATTTACCGCCATACCAGGTGAGCCAGTTCAACGATTTCAGCGTATCAACGGTTTTCCAGGGCTCCTCGGAACCCAAAATTGTGCACGGAAAGCTCACCGCATGAAACGCTACGTTATCCTTACCCATCACTTCAACATAGCTGACATCATCAGCGCCTTTATCGGTGCGCCACCAGCGTTCCCAGTTTTCGTTATGCGCGATCGCCCACTCTTCCGTGGCGCCAATATATTCTATGGGCGCGTCAAACCAGACATAGAAAACCTTGTTTTCAAAGCCCGGACGTTTCTCACCTTCACGCTCGACGGAAATGCCCCATTGCAAGTCGCGCGTGATTGAGCGATCGCGCAATCCTTCCTTGAGCCATTTTTGGGCAATTGATTTTGTCAGATGCGGCCAGTTCGGTTTTGAATTGACCCATTGCGCAATCCTGTCCTGCATCTTCGACTGCAACAGATAGAGATGACGGGTTTGGCGCACCTCGACATTTTTTGAACCGGAAATTGCCGAATACGGATCTTTCAATTCAATCGGGTCAAGCAGACGCCCGCAATTATCGCACTGGTCGCCGCGCGCTTTTTCATAGTCGCAATGAGGACAGGTTCCCTCGACATAGCGGTCGGGGAGATAGCGCTGGTCTTCGACCGAATAGATTTGTTCGTCGACGCGCTCTTCAATCAATCCGTTGTCTTCCAACACCGCGGCGAAATGTTGCGTCAGGCGATGATTGGGCGGGTTTGACGAGCGCCCGAAATGATCGAAGGAAAGCCCGAACGCCTCGCCCGCCCGGGCCTGAATATCGTGCTGCTCTTTGCAATAGTCCCGCACCGTTTGACCCGCCGCCCGCGCCGCCAACTCCGCCGGGGTTCCGTGCTCGTCGGTGGCGCAGAGGAATAGCACTTCGCGCCCGCGTTGACGCTGAAACCGGGCATAAACATCAGCCGGAAGCATGGAGCCAACAAGGTTCCCCAAATGCTTGATTCCATTAATGTATGGAAGCGCTGACGTAATCAGAATGCGAGACATTGGGGGAGCTTTCCAGGATCTGACCCCGGTCTATAGCGGCAAGCGGCGTGCGGCGGCAAGGCGCAAGCGCGGTCTTTAATGGAGGGCGCTCCCGCCCGGTTGCCCTCGAAAGGGTTAGTGCAATCGCGAGTTAGAAAAACCACGGCTCATCCGTCTAACCGTCTAAACATAATATGGGCGTCAACCAAGCCCAAATGCGGATGACGAAAGGCGCGCGGGACAGTGCCGATGATCGCCATCCCTGCTTTTTGCCAGGCGGCGATTGCGGCTGTGTTGGAGGCGACAACCAGATTGAACTTCATGCCCCGAAAGCCCATTGCCAAGGCTTGCTCTTGCGAATGCCTGCATAGCGCAACCGCATATCCCCTGCCCCGCGCCGCCTCGGCGATGACATAGCCGGCATTGCAGATATGATCGCCAGGCCCGCCCTGATCCGGGCGCAGAGAATACACGCCAACGATACCGCCCGTATCATCGCGTGCAATTGCGTTATAGCCGTCGGTTTTTATCCAGTATGTCTTTGCGTCCGCTTCGCTAACGTCGCGCGGCAACGGATAGGATTCGCCGGCGCGAAAGGCCGGTTCCAGAACCGACCACACATCCGGCCAGTCAGTTTCCGTTTGTTCTGCAACGCTCAATTTCATACTGTGCAATGTCGCGCCGAATGCCTACTGAGGCAAGGCGCTGCAAGATTGCCTGCGCTTATGCATGGGTTCCGGCAGATATTGATTGCAACAATAGCGCTGCATTTTCGAGCAATGACGACAATACGCTCCATATCTGTAACGGTATAGCCTTGCGCATAGGCCACGACACCGGCGATAAATACTAGCAATCCAAGCGTGCGGGCGATGGTGCGTCTTGCAGCGAAGAACAACACAATCCCGGCGAAGAGTTCCACCGGACCGGCAAGACCGCTCGCCGATAGCGACTGCCAAAGGCCGTCAAGGCTTTCGATCTCGCTGCCGACGGTTGCGAGGCCTGATGCGCCAGACAATTGGGAGACGCCCACTAGCGCCAATAGACCGGAACATGAGCCCTGTATCGCGTCTTTGACAAACCCGATAAGGCCAGCGAAAGGCCCGGCAAAGCCAAAGCCGCTCTCACCTGCCGGGCGCACATCATAGGCTGCGCCTCTGCCTCTTATCGCCAACGCCATGTCTGCCTCCATTGTCTGTATCACCCGCAATCTCACAGTGTCATCGCAACGGGGAATTATCGGTGGCGAAATTGTGGCCCAAAGGCGCCACACGCGATTGTGATCGCTGACGCAGTTCATCGCATGGAAGCTGCGCTTCATCGCAATAGCGGCGCTATATGATCTTAAACTGCGCATTATGGCGTTCTTCTCTCAACCAACGGGGCTCAAATATGAAACCATTAATATCCATCGCCGTTTCCGCCTGCATGTTGTCAACCGCGTTTGCCGGCGACATACCGGCGAACATTCAAACCGCTATCGATAACCCTCTGCGCACTGAAGAAAACCGTGCGCGTGACGAGGATAGAAAGCCAGGCAAAGTGCTTGCATTTTACGGCGTCAAAGAAGGCATGACCGTCGTCGATCTTGCATCCAGCGGCGGTTATTTTACGGAAATATTTTCCGGCGCCGTCGGACCAGATGGCGAAGTGCGCGCCCAGAATCGCGCCGGGCCGCGCATTGATGATCGGATTGACGAATTAACCGCGCATTTCGCACAATTTGGAAACATCACGCTCGATATTACAGAACCGGGAACGCCGCTTCCCTATGCAGACAATTCCGTAGACGTGGTGATGTTGTCGCTGATTATCCATCATCTGCACTATTCAGAAGAAGCAGGCGAAACCATGCCGGCAAGCTCCGCCGGAATTTATGCAGACGTCATGCGTGTTCTCAAACCCGGCGGCGTCTTCGGCGTCATCGAGCACAAAGCCGCAGACGGATCATCACGCGCCGAAAGCGCCGGCTGGCACCGCATTCCCGAAGCAACGATGAAGGCGGACGTCACCTCGGCAGGTTTTGTCTTTGACGGCAGCGCCAAGAAAATTCACATGAACCCGGAAGACGACATGAAAAACTTCTGGGGCGACACCGGACTTAGAGGCAAGACCACACGGCTTGTCCATCGTTATGTAAAGCCGGCCAAGTAATCGTTACGATTAGCCGGCAGTAGGAAATGGGGCGCTGCGTTTATGCGTCCCATTTCTTTTTGGTCGCCTTATAGGATTTTTCAATAATCTTTATAAGGATTTTTTCGTCAACATCTTCCATTTTATTAATGTACAGGCATGACCGCCCGGTCTTGTATTTGCCCAGTTTCGCAAGGAGTGGGGCGTCACCGCCAAGCGAGCCGAGCACATACAGCACCATATTCGCTTTGCGTGGGGAAAAGCCTACGGTCAAGCCGTCGCCCTCTCGCCCGCTCTCATATTTATAGTGATGCCGCCCAAAACCGATAATCGACGGGCCCCACATTACCGGCTTTTCGCCAGTGACTTTTTTCATCATGGCGAGGATAGTTTTTGCATCCCGCTTACGGGTTTCATTTTCAACGGCGTTGATAAAAGCGGCGACGCTCGCCTTTTCCGGCTTGGTCTTGTTCTCCGCTTTCGCCATGGCTTACGCGTCCTCTCCCGTCGCTTTCGCCCAGTCCGCAGGCGCGCGCTTGCCGGTCTCATAAAACATCCAGGCGCCGTAAAGCGAAACAAACGAGGCGGCTGTCAGCGAGACGCGCAAAGATAGCTCTTCGCCTAGCCCCTCCGCCAATACGCTTGACAAAATGCCCGTCAGAGTGGGGCCGAAGCCAAGCGCGATCATATTCAAGACAAAGAAAAAGATCGCCGTCGACAGCGCGCGGATCGATACCGGCGCAAGCGTTTGCGCTAACGCAAAACAGGGACCCAGGTAAAACCCAATAGCGAGGTTCACCGGCACCATAAATATGAGGGAGAGAACGGGACTACCGATCCAAAGAGAAATCAGAAAACACGGAACACTTAACGCCAGCGCGATTGCCGGAACAAAACCATACATCCGCTTGTCGCGCTTGGAGAGTTTATCGACGATATACCCGCCAAGAAAAGTCCCCGCAGAATAAGCCGTGCCGGAAATAATCCCGAGCCAGAATAATACCCTCAGGAGCGAGAACTCCGGATGCGAGCGCGAGTAGAAATCAACGATCCATGTCCCGTTTGCATAAGATGTAAACGACACTGCCGTGGTGGCGATGACAACGGCGCGATAGGTGGGAATCGAAAACAGGTGTTTGGCCGCACGCCAGATGGTGGCCATTTCACTGAATGCGGAGGCGCGCATAGTCACGGGAAACAATTTGCACCCGCTAAACAACAGCCGTTCAAATCGTCCTTCTGGCTCGCCGATGCGTAGCGCCTTGAAAGCATCCGTATGGTCAGCGCCGCTTTCCATGCCGCCGCGTTGCGGCTCTCGCACGGTGAGTTTTAACAACACCGCCATGGCTATCCCCGGCAGCCCGATCACCACAAACGCCACACGCCAGCCGAATGTTTGCATCACCCAGCCGCCGCCAAGATAAGCAAGCGCAATGCCGATAGGAATGCCCATGGCGTAAATCGCCAGGGCGCCGGCGCGTTTTTCTTTTGGATAATAATCCGAGATCAGAGAATGCGAAGGCGGCGAGCCGCCCGCCTCGCCAATGCCGACGCCAACCCTTGCCAGCGTCAGTTGCACGAAATTCGTTGCAGCGCCGGAAATCGCTGTAAAGCCCGACCAAAGCCCAAGCGCAATCGCGATGATTGTCACCCGGTTTTTGCGGTCGGCAAGGCGTGCAATGGGAATGCCCAATGTCGTATAAAGGACTGCGAACGCAAATCCTTTTAAAATACCCAACTGCCAGTCAGCGAGACCGAGGTCCGCTTTGATCGCCGGCGACAGGATGCCAATGATCTGACGGTCAATAAAATTGAAGGTGTAAACACCGGTCAGCAGGATCAGAACGTAAGTCCGATAAGCGCGTGTCGGTTGCGCCGCCCCTGCGCCTGCTGCAATGCTTGCATCGCTCACAAGCGGAACCCGGAAACGCAACTTATGCCGGACCGGCCGATCGCCGCGACGGCGCGCGGATTATCGATGCCCATCAACAGGCGAATGGCGCCGAGCGTGGAATTGGCGCGCGATAGTTGCAGCGTGTAGCGCGCCAGATCCTGAACATCCTCGCTCGACAGGCGCTGTTCCAGCTCATCGACCATGCAGTCGGCGGTTTGCGCCGGCAGGCCAATCGCCCGAAATCTATCCTGGAGCGTATAACGGGCGGCGGTTGCGCACCCGGCTATCATCAAAACCACGCCCAAAACCAGCGCTGCCCGTATCGGCGCTGCATGTTGATGCTGCATAAAGCCCTCCCGCCCGATTTCTGTCATTGGTTGTTTATGGGCGGGGCAACAATGCGTAAGATCGCCCGCAAGAGCAAGAAAGAAGGACATGGGATTGCTATGAAAGCGATGATGAGCCACGCGCCGGGCGGACCGGAAACGCTTGAACTGACTGAGGTGGAAACGCCAGAACCCGGCCCCGGCCAGTTGCGCATTGCGGTCAAGGCGGCGGGGGTCAATTTTCCCGATACGCTGATTATTCGCGATCTTTATCAGTTCAAGCCGCCGCGCCCGTTTGCGCCGGGCGGCGAGGTTGCCGGCATTATCGAGGCGGTCGGCGACGGCGTCAGTGATTTTGCCGTCGGCGGGTGCTTTCGGGCGGGATCAATGGCGGCTTCGCCACACATTTTATCGCCGATGCGGCGCGCAGCTACAAAATTCCGGACGCAATGCCGTTCGATGAAGCCGCCGGTTTCATGCTTACCTATGGCACCTCGCATTATGCGCTGAAGGATCGCGCGGCAGTCCAGCCTGGCGAGGCGTTGTTCATTCTTGGCGCCGCCGGCGGCGTTGGCGCGGCGGCAATCGAGCTTGGCAAGGCGATGGGCGCGAAAGTCGTCGCCGGCGTTTCGTCTGAAGAAAAAGCCGCGTTCTGCAAAGACCTCGGCGCCGATGAAACGCTTGTCTATCCCACAGGCGCGCTGGAACGCCCGGCGCAGAAAGAGCTTTCCGGCGCGATCAAAAAATTGTGCGGCGGCGAAGGCGCCAATGTCGTCTATGATGCGGTCGGCGGCGACTACGCTGAACCGTCGGTGCGGGCGCTGGCCTGGAATGGGCGCTATCTGGTGGTCGGCTTCCCGGCGGGCATTCCAAAAATTCCGCTGAACCTTACGCTGCTCAAAAGCTGTCAGATTATCGGCGTCTTCTGGGGCGCTTTCACTATGCGCGAGCCGGTGAAGAACGCCGACTATGTTGCGGAGCTGTTTCAATTCTACAAGGACGGCAAAATCCGCCCACGGATTACCGCTAAGTTCCCGCTTGAAGACGCCGCCAAGGCGCTCGCCCTGCTGCAGGAGCGCAAAGCCACCGGCAAAATCGTGCTTACGGTAGGATAGAGACAAAGAGCGCTCGTTCATCTATAAGTCTCGCATGAAGCGCCTTTCTCTTTTGCGGCACGCCAAGTCGAGCTGGGATGACAATGTCAAAGGTGACTTTGACCGTCCCTTGAACCGGCGCGGACGCGAGGCGGCGGTGTTGATGGGCGCTTTCATGGAGGAAAACGCCGGCGCGCCGGACTGTGTTTTATGTTCTTCCGCGGTGCGCACGCGCGAAACGCTTGATATTATGGCGCCGCTGTTCAGCGCCCGGCCCGACATTGAATACAGCCGCGGGCTATATCTCTCCTCGCCGGCAGACATCCTAGGAGCTATCGGCGCCGCGTCGCAGCAATATGCGCATATCCTGGTCATCGCCCATAATCCGGGCCTGCACATGCTGGCCATGGAGATTGCCGACCCGGCGCGCTCGTCCGCGCCGGACCTTGGCCGTCTGGCGGAGAAATTCCCCACTGCTGCGCTGGCGCATTTCGAGTTTGACATCGACGGATGGAATGCGCCGTTGCGGCGGCGCGGAGCATTGCGGCTTTTTGCAACGCCGAAGGACTTGGCCGTCGAAGGCTGACATTTGCCGCTTCCCCTCACCGGCAAAATACGTCTAACCTGTCGCAAAGAATTATTTGTGGCGGGGCGATGGCGATGCCGACAATATTGGTGGACAGCGTCCCTCCCGGCGGCGCCCACGAAACGGATGTCATTATTATCGGCGCGGGGCCGGTCGGCCTGTTTGCGGTGTTCGAACTTGGCCTGCTCGGCATCAAGGCCCGCATCATCGATATTCTCGACCATCCCGGCGGGCAATGTATCGAGCTTTATCCGGAAAAACCGATCCTCGATATTCCGGCGATCAAAACCATCTCCGGCGAGCAGCTGACGCGCCAGCTGCTGGAGCAGATTGAACCCTTCGGGCCGGAATTTCACCTCAATGAGATGGCCGTCTCTGTCGCCAAAACCGATGACGGGAAATGGCGCGTCGACACCGATATGGGAACGTCGATTACTGCGCCGGCGATTTGCGTCGCAGCGGGCGGCGGTTCGTTTCAACCGAAAAAGCCGCCGATCCCCGGTGTTGACGACTATGAAGGCGGCAGCGTCTTTTATGCGGTGCGCCAGCGCCAGATGTTTGAGGGCAAGGAGCTGGTCATCGCCGGCGGCGGCGATTCCGCGCTCGACTGGACGATCAACCTTCAACCCATCGCGAAAAAGATCACGCTGGTGCATCGGCGCAAAGAGTTTCGCGGCGCGCCCGACAGCGTTGAGAAAATGCGCGCGCTGGCCGACGCCGGAAAAATTGAGGTCCACGTCGCGCAAATCAAAGGCCTTAAAGGCGCGGACCGGCAAATCGAAGCGGTCGCGGTCACCAGTGAGGCCGATGGCGACTATGACATCCCGTGCGAGAACCTCCTCGCCTTTTATGGCCTGACCATGAAGCTCGGGCCGATCGCTGATTTCGGGCTCAACCTGGTGGAGAACCGCGTCGCGGTCGATACCGAAAAATTCGAAAGCTCGGTTCCGGGGATTTTTTGCATCGGCGACATGGCCAACTATCCCGGCAAGCTGAAGCTCATCCTGTCCGGCTTCCACGAAGCCGCGCTGATGTCTCATGGCGCGTTTCATTATGTGTTTCCCGACAAAAAGCTTAAATTCCAGCACACAACGTCGGCCAAAGGATTGCAGGCACAGGTCGCCGGCGACTAGCAGGCGCATTTCTGCGCAGGCAAAACGCGGCCAGTATGCAAAAGCCAAGGCGAGCATCTTCGATGGTTCTCCTTTCCGTTCACGATCGCGCCTGAAATCGAACGACGCGCAATTTGAACTTTAAGACCGCTTGAAACCATGAGGATGAGAATTCATAGTTTTGCCCAGCGCGGGCGCAATATTCGCCAAAAGCCTGATGGCGCACAACGAGAGCGGAAACTCATGGCGTATAAAACAACCACAACACGAGAAGTGTCACGCGCCACGCAACATTTGAAAAAAATTATTTTATTTTTTTCGCTCACCCTGCTCACCGCCTGCGCCAGCGAGGCCACGGAGCCTAGCGAACCCGGCGGATTTTCCTTCATCGTCATCGGTGATACGCCCTATGGCCCGCCGGATGAGGTGATGCTCGCCCAAGCGCTGCCGAAAATTCGCGCCGACGCCTATCCGTTCATCATCCATGTCGGCGACTTCAAGGGCGGCGGCGCGCCCTGCACCGACGCGCTTGAAGAACGCCTGGAGACGTTGATCGCAACGCTCGCGCCAACGCCGGTATTCTATACGCCCGGCGACAATGACTGGACCGATTGCGACCGCTTCAAAGACGAAGACACCGGCCTGCGCACTTCCGACCTCGACCGGCTGGCGGGTTTGCGGACGCGGTTTTTCTCCGCACCGCTAACCGCGCCCGCCGCGCTTGGGGCGCGTCACCAGGAGACGCAGCCGGAAAACGCAGCCTGGCGCTATGGCGGGGTTCAGTTCGCGACCTTGCATATTGTCGGCACAAATAACGGCCGTGACTGGGTCGTGGGCGATCCTTTAGAGCGCGCCGCCGAGGCGGCAGACGCCCGCGACGCCGCCAATCTCGCCTGGCTTGGCAAGACTTTCGCCGCCGCGAAGGCCAATGGCGCCCGCGCGGTGGTGATCGCCATGCAGGCGGACATGACCGACATTGATGACAAGCCCGAAGACGTGATGTGCGAGGGTGTCGCGGCAAACGACGCGCACCCTTGCGACGGCTTCACTAATTTACGCGCGGCCATCCGCAATGCGGCGCGCAGCTTTGACGGCCCGGTCCTGGTGATCCATGGCGACACCGCGCCGTTCACGCTCGGCCAAAGCTTCGCCGGCGAGGAGGTGAAAAATCTCTGGCGCCTCAACGCCGCCGGCGACGCCGGCGTTGGGCGCACGGGGCAGGCTTATGGAACCAGAGACGTAACCATCGTCACGATTAATCCGTCAGCGGACAAACCGGTCTCGGCGCAAGGGCTACTCACGGGCAAGTCCCCAAAGGCAAAATCGGCCCCGGGCGATTGACATGACATGGATCGCATCTCTCACACCGCTCATCCCGGCGAAAGCCGGGATCCAGACCGCAGGTTCATATGGATCCCGGCTTTCGCCGGGATGAGTGAGGTTTATGTATAGCGGTTAGCTGGCTTCGTTAGAACGCGTAATGCTCTAGTACGAGCGCCTTCACAGTAGGGCTCTTAGTCCTGTTTTCCTTCCAGCATAGCAAGCCGCGCCTTGAGGCCTTCGTTCTCCGCGGCCAACTGCTCAATTTGCGGCGCGATCAGTTCACGCACCTGCTCGGCGGTAAAACGCGGGGTGATGAATTGCGGGCAGTTCCAGTCAAACGCTTCAACCTCAAGGGTGAAGACCCGTTCAACCCGCCCCTCGCCTTCAACATGCAGCCGCGCGGCAAGCTCGGGCGCCTCATCAGCGGATTGCCCCCGCACCCGCGCCAGAATTTTGAGCCGCGCCTTGTTCGGGTAGTCCATCAAAAACAACGATGCGCGGTCTTCGGTTTTGAAGTTGCCGGTCGAGACATATTGGCGGTTGCCGCGATAATCGGCAAAGCCGAGCTGGGTTGGAGAAAGCACCCGCAAAAACCCCGCCGGCCCGCCACGATGCTGCACATAGGGCCAGCCGGTCTCGGTTACGCTGGCCATATAAAAACTGTCGCGCGCAGCGATAAACGCCGCCTCGCGCTCACCCAAACCATCGGGCGCCGGGCGCGCGGTCATTCTCGCATAGCCCTCGCGCGAGCCGCGCCGCGCCTGCTCCGCCTTCACCGTGTCGGTGAACATGATATCGCCGAAGTTTTTCATCGCTCGGGCCTCCAAAACCGCTGATATGGCGAGGCGTTTATAGCACGGCAATTCACGAATCCGTTGGTGGGGGATTTAACTGCAAGTCCAGCACATTGTGAAAACGCGGAGACCCCCTTCGACCGCTTCGCGGCCACTTCCCCCGCCCGCGCGCGAATGCGCGCAGATTATGATTCGACCGCCTTCGCGGTCGGCGGGGGGAAGAAAGAGCTTGCCTCAAGCTCAACCTATTCCTCCCCCGTTTACGGGGGAGGTGTCCCGAAGGGACGGAGGGGGTTCTGCTCCATTTGAATTCCGTACCAACTCTAACCAGTTCGGACACTCACAACATTCCCCGGATCCGGCGCCAGCATCTCCCGCCCAATCGGGTAAACCCCTTCAGCACCCATCACCCAGGCGGTGACGCTGTCAAACAAAGGCGCATAGGCCGCATCAAGCACATTCAACCCGCCGGTATAAGCGCCCAGCGCCGGCATCACCAGGCGTTGATTGTCTTCACCACCAACCGCAAAACAACGCCTGCGGAGCATCCGCCCCTCGGCGGCGACCCTTGCGCAAGGGTGGAGGTGGCCGGCGATTTCTCCGGGCGCCGAACCGGCTTGCGGCTCGTGCCGGAAAGTTAAAGGGCCGATCTGCTTTTCATGCGCAGTCGCGGCAACAAACCGCGCCGAGGGCGCCGGGTCGTGATTGCCTAAAATCCACAGCCAGTCGGTCTGGCGCAACAGCGCTTGCAGCGCGTCGGCGTCCTGGCTCTCCATCCTGGCTTCCGCCTCGCGGTCATGAAACGCATCGCCGAGAGAGATGACGCAAGCGGGAGTATATTTCTTGACCAGCGCCGCCAGCCGCATCAGCGTCGTGCGCGTATCATAGGGCGGCAACATCACCCCGCGCGCCGCAAAGCTTGAGCCCTTTTCGAAATGCAAATCCGAAACAATCAGCGTTTCGCGCGCGCGCCAATAGAGCGCGCCGAGGGGGTCGGGCGTCAGGTGTTCTCCGCGGAGGGTGATGATGGTCGGCGCATCAGGCATGAGATGAGATTTACGGCGTTCTCATCGCCACGGCAATGAGATCGGCGGAGGCGGTTTTCAACATCGCCTCGCTGGCGTCCTTGGCGACGTTCTCGCGGCCGATTTCCAGCATCACCGGCACCGCCAGCGGCGAGACCTGCGCCAACGCAGCGTGATCGATGCGGGTTTGCACCCGCGCCAGCAGCGCTTGCAGGCGTTTGAGGTCAAGAAATCCGCTCGAGGCATCCTCCCACGCCGCGCGCATCAACAGATGGTCTGGCTCGTGCTCGCGCAACACGTCGTAAATAAGGTCCGCTGAGAAAGCGATTTGTCGTCCGGTTTTTTCCTGACCGGGATATTTGCGCTCAATCAGCCCGGCGATCACCGCGCAATTTCTGAAGGTGCGTTTCATCAACACAGCTTCCGCAAGCCAGCTTTCGAGATCATCGCCGAGCATGTCCTCGTCAAACAGCGCCGCCATATCAACATCGCTCATATCCTGACGGCTCCATATCGACAACGCGTATTCGGTTGGCGCAAAACCAATCGGCTGCTTGCCAAGCCGCTCCAGCCGGCGCGTCAGCAACATCGCCAACGTCTGGTGCGCCAGCCATCCGTCAAATGGGTAGCAGACAAGAAAATATCTGTCCTGATACGGAAAGGTCTCGACCAGCAGCTCACCGGGTTTGGGAATGCGCGCCACCTCGCGCTGTTTTTCGAGCCAGGCGCGCACCTGCTCCGGATAGGCGTTCCAGCTTTCCGGGTCAGACAGCATCGCGCGCACGCGTTCGGCCAAATAAGTCGACCACGGAAATTTATTGCCGCCCCAGGTTGGAATGCGCGGCGCCTCGCTCACCGTGCGCGAGACAATCGCGTCGCCGCCCTCAATGCGTTCCAGCCGCAAAATCTCACCAGCAAAGTAAAACGCATCGCCCGGCGTCAGGCTTTCGAAGAACCATTCTTCGAGCGTGCCAAGCTTACGTCCCGCGCGCAAAGGCGCGCTCTTATTATTTGGGCCACCTTCGCGGCCGGGTCTTTTCGGCCCCTTTCCGCTCGCCAGCCGGACATTCAGCGCCGGCGCCTCGACGATGGTTCCGACATTCATCTTATATTGTTGCGCCGCGCGGCCGTCGCGCGCGGCGTATAGCCCGTCCGGGGTTTTGACAATCCGGCGGTAGCGGTCATAGCGCTTCAACGCATAGCCGCCGGTGGCGACGAATTCGACGGCGTCGTCAAAGTCCTTGCGGGTAAGATCGGCGTAAGGCGCAGCGGAGCATATCTCCGCATAAAGAGCATCAGGCTCGAAAGGCGCCGCGCAAGCCATGCCGAGAATATGCTGCGCCAGCACATCAAGCGTTCCTTTGCGCGGCGGGGCGCCATCGAGCGCGCCCTCGTCTATCGCCTGTTTCGCGGCTATACATTCGAGCACTTCCATGCGGTTTGCCGGCACCAGCAGCGCCCGGCTCGGCTCGTTCATGCGGTGATTGGCTCTGCCGATGCGCTGGGTGAGACGGCTGGCGCCTTTCGGCGCGCCCATCTGAATGACGAGGTCAACATCGCCCCAGTCAATGCCGAGATCGAGCGTCGATGTGGCGACCACCGCGCGCAATCGCCCCGCAACCATCGCCGCCTCAACCTTGCGACGACGTTCAACTTCAAGCGATCCGTGATGCAACGCGATCGGCAGATTGTCTTCGTTCAATCGCCACAGCGCCGCGAATGTCGCCTCGGCCTGGCTGCGGGTGTTGACGAAAACCAGCGTCAGCCCGGCGCTTTTGATCGCCGCATAGACTTCCATGAACGCATGCCGGCCGGAATGGCCGGACCACGGGATGCGCTCTTCGGAAACCAGAACATCGACCTGCGGCCTGGCGCCGGAAGCGCCGCGAATGAGTTTGGCGGAAACGGCGCCGGGGGTGTTTTGCGGCGTCAGATAATCAATCAACGGGCGCGCATCGGGCACGGTGGCCGATAGCCCCGCCATGCGCATTTGCGGCGCCAACTTGCGCAGCCGCGCCAGCGCCAGCGACAGCAAATGCCCGCGCTTGTTGGGGATCAGCGCATGCAACTCATCGAGGATGACACGATGCAGGCCTTTGAAATACCCGGCCGCATCAGGCGATGCGAGCAGCAGCGACAGGCTCTCCGGCGTGGTCATTAAAATATCGGGCGGCTGATGTTTCTGGCGCAGACGCCGCGCCGGCGGCGTATCCCCGGTGCGGGTCTCAATCGCGATATCGAGGCCCATCTCTTCGACCGGCGTTTGCAAGTTGCGGGCAATATCGACGGCCAGCGCTTTTAACGGCGAAATATAAAGCGTGTGCAGACGGCCCTCACGCGGCGCCTTGCGCCCATCCAGGGCAACAAGGCTTGGCAAAAACCCGGCCAAAGTCTTGCCGCCGCCAGTGGGCGCAATCAACAGATGCGACAGCCCGGCCTGGTCAGCGGCGACACACTCAAGCTGGTGCGGACGCGCCCGCCAACCCCGCGACGCAAACCAGTCCGCAAATTTGGGCGGCAAAATCGCTTCAGGATTTTCTGGGCTATCGGCCATTGGGGCAGAATAAGGCCACTGCCGCAGTGCTCAATAGATTGTGCAATCTTTTTGCGATGCCTTGCAATGAAACGGGATTTTATCGCCCATGGCCGTCGTAATAATTTGAAACTGCAATATCTGATATTGGGTACTATAGGATGCACTGGTTGGTCCGGCTTGATTTGGCGTCTTATGCCGACAGAGCCGCTTTCAATCGCACCAGGCCATCCGATAGCTCTGCGCCGACGGATTTGTCGATATGGTAACCCTTAAAATACTCGATATAGTGATCGAGCTTGATGGCGGGATTGGCGGCCTTCCAGCGATTGAACTCCGCTATGGCCTCATCGCGTTGACCTGAGTTCATCAAGGCGATGACGCGGCACATGCCGTCATGTTCTGAATTGGTATTGGCCAGAAGGTCGGCGACCAAGGGATAATTTCGGCGACACAATTCGCTATAGCCGAAAAAAATGCGGGTCCAGACGCCGTATTCATCATTCGGGAATGTGTCCTGATACTGCTTGATGAGGGCGATACCCTCTTCTTCACGTCCGATTTTTGCGTAGGCGACGCCTGCATGGGCGATTGCGAACGGTGCCGCCATAAAGATGTCAGGTTGGCGCTCAATGGATCGCTCATAAAGTTCGACAGATCGCTGAGGCGCCGTTGCCCAGTAAGAACTGATCGTTGGCCATAACGCGTCGGCATTGTCATAACCGATCTTGGCTGCCTTATCGGCTTCTCGCAGTGCTTCATCGCGTTCAGCGGCAACGTTTTCGGTCCAACCGGACACAGTGCGCCACGACAAGATCATGGCGAGTAATGCATGCGCAAGCGCATAGTTCGGGTCGAGTTCCATCGCTTTGCGCGCATCCAACATAGCCTGATGCAGGGTTTCGGGCCGCCAATCCCACACGATGGATAGGGCGCGGCGCGTCAGTTCCCACGCTTCGAGATTGTCCGGTGGCTGGCGCAACGCTCGGGCCGCCTCAACGCGGATTATGACGCCGCCGAGTGTGCTCACGACACCTTTGGCGATTTCGTCTTGAATGGCGAAGATGTCGTCAGCGGGCCGGTCGAATTTTTGCGACCACTTTTGGTGTTTGTCTGTGATGTCTGTCAATTCGGTGGACACCCGAAGCTTATCACCGATGCGCCGAACATTGCCGGTAACCGCATAACGCCCTCCAAGATCGCTGGCGATCTTTAGCGCGTCGTCACCGGGACCCAAGGAGCGCGGGGTCGCTTGTCGAGGCACAACTTTGACACCCTTCACCATGGTCAGCAGCGTCGTGATATCATCGGTCAAGCCTTCCGCTGTCAGCTGTTCGATTTCGTCACTCTCTCTAGACCGGAAGGGCAACACGATGATCGATGGCTCATCGGTCGCCAAATTCGCGGGCGCGATCTGTGATTTTGGTTCCGACTGTTTTAGGTCGAGCGTTGTTGGCGCAGCGGCGCGTGACTCTTGCGCCCAGGCGAGGATCAGCACCAGCGGAAAACCGATAAGAAGAAGCACCAGCACAGACTGGTCCAGCCAGTCTGGCAGCGCTAGCGTCTGTTCGATGACGACGGCAACCTGAAGCATGAGCCAAGCGGCGCCAATATAGAGTGTGCCGAACTGAAATACCCGTCGCTTCCAGAGTTGTTTGATGAAATTTTGCAAACACCCCTCCTATTGATATTCGACAGCAATTCGATCGATTTGTCACTCACGGAGCGCCACGTTCAAAGCGTTCCTCGAGCCATACCTTTTAATATCCAGTTTTCGGTGATTTCAGCTATTCAAAAAAGTCGTGACAGGCGGCCAGGGGCCCATTCTGATCGATCGATTTGGCCGAGGCGTCACAACAAGCAATAGCCGGCAAGCTGTTATCCCACGGTTATTGCTCTATGCCTCCCTAATGCAATGAGGCCGGCCCACCGAAGCGGGCCGGCCTTAAGGGTCTCAACGTTCCGCCGCCTTAAAGGTTCTGCGCGCCGACCATGGCGAACAGCATCGGTATCGACAATAGCGTGTTGGTCCGTGAAAAGAGCATCGCGGTTTTGCCGGCTTTGGCTTTGTCGTCGGCGGCGATGTCGGGATATTTGTTATCGATGTTGAGGGCTTTTTGCTGGTTCGGCCAGATGATGAACCAGACATTGAACCACATGATAATCCCGAACCACATGCCGATGCCGATCAGCACTTGGTTGCGGACAAACCCTTCGGCGAGGCCAAGCGTCAGCGCATTGATAAGATAGCCGTTGAGCATGCCTAAAATGAGCCCGGTGACGATGGTCCCCATCGCGCCCCAGCGGAACCAGAACAGCGCCTTGGGCGCGATATGTTTGCCGATCGCCGGTTTTTGATCGTCCGGTATGCTCGGCATGGTCGGGATCTGGACGAAATTGAAATACCACAACAGGCCAATCCACATCACCGCGGACAGGACATGCAGCCACCGAAACAGAAACCGCCAGAACACCCCGTCAATCGTCCCGCCCCAGGCGGCGACATAGAGAATGAAGAGCAACAGCGTGAGGACGCAGCCCACCAATACAGTGTTGCGCAAACTCGATAATATCGACGCCATTTTTTGATCTCCTGTTTCGTGCTGTCCGGCGCCGGCCTGCTGGCGGCGCTGCGGCTGTTATCTGCAAAATCACAATCGTAACAAATGATTAGAGCGTGAGTCTGGCGCCGCTGACAAGGGCGAACGGACATGGGGGCAAGGCGTTTTTCAGCCCTGGCGCGCCATCGACCCGAATTACCGCTTCTCAGATCGGACAAGTCAGACAATAATCGCGGCCAACACGCCCGTTCAGAGGCCGCCAGCACAGAGCCGCGCGGCTAATCAGGAAATTCTCCCCATGACGACACAACAGCCCGGCGACAAGTCGGGAACCCCGCAATGGTCCTCGCGCTATGCGTTCCTTATGGCGGCGGTTGGCGCGGCGGTTGGGCTTGGCAATCTGTGGCGGTTTCCGTTCCAGACCGGACAAAACGGCGGTTCTGCGTTTGTGCTGGTCTATCTCATCTGCGTCGCCTTCATCGTCTATCCGATCCTGGTCGGCGAGATTGCCATCGGCCGGCGCAAGGGGCTATCCGCAGTCGGATCAACCCGCGAGCTGGCGAGAGACGTCGGCGCCTCGCCCCTATGGGGCGTGATCGGCCTGATAGGCATCCTGGCGAGCTATATGGTGCTGACAACCTATAGCGTCATCGCCGGGCGGATCATTTCCTATTCGGTGATGTCGTTTGCCGGAGAGTTCGCCAATACCGCACCGGAGGCGCCGCGCTCGCTTTATAACGGAACCGGGCATGCGGTTTTCTGGCATACGATCTTTATCGGCATTACGGCGCTGGTTGTCTCGCGCGGGCTTATCAAAGGCGTCGAGCGAATGGTGACAATCTTGATGCCGCTGTTTTTTGTGATGCTCGCGGGGCTTAGCGTTTACGCACTGACCACCGGCGCTGCGAGCGCGGCGATCGACTATCTCTTTGCGCCCCGGTTTAACGAACTAACGCCCGACGTCCTGCTCGCGGCGATGGGGCAGGCATTTTATTCCATGGCCGTCGGATCGGCGGCGATGATCACTTATGGCGCCTATCTCGGCCGAAAAGAAAACATCGCCGAGAACAGCGCGGTTATCGCAGCAGCCGACACTGCCGTCGCGCTGGTCGCCGGGCTGATGATCTTCCCGGTTGTGTTCGCCTTCAGCCTCGATCCTGCCGCTGGCATGGGACTGATTTTCAGCGCCCTGCCCGCAGTCTTCGCGGGCATGCCGGCGGGCCCGATCATCGGCGGGTTGTTCTTCTTCCTCGCCTTTATCGCCGCACTCACAACATCAATCAGCATGCTGTTGATTACTGTCGTTTTCATCCAGGAATGGTGGGGCTGGAGCCGCATTAAATCGGTTGTCATTCTTGCAATCGTCGCCTGGGCGGCGGGTGCCGCAAGCGTATCGTTTCACGGCTTGGCTGAAATAATCGATTTCCTCGCTGGCAATATATTCCTGCCGCTCGGCGGGCTGCTGGGCGCCATCTTCGTCGGCTGGGTCGTCCCGCGCGCCGTCATGCGCGATGAGTTGCACAACTCCAGCAACAGGTTTTTCGGCTATTGGCGGTTTTTAATCCGTTACCTGGCGCCCGTGGCCGTCGCGGTGATTTTGGTGTTGGGGATTGCGGCGAAGTTTTAGAACTAAAAAGCGTGAACACAATCTAGACCATCTGCCGCGCTATATCCACAGCAATCGCTACTGAACAACCTACCATGAAACCACTGTTGGGCCTCACCCAGTATTCCGCGGTTTCTACAAATTCACTATTTTCATCTCTAGTAAGAACGGGAATTGGGTCATCATATTTGTATCCAGACACAATAGCGGCAATTTTCGTTTTTTTATCTTTGTGATCTACAACAAATATTGGCCCACCACTAAATCCTTTGTTGTTATGTGTATCAAACAAAAATTCTGCACGATTCTCTAGTTCATTAACGCCACTGAAAATTCCAGACTTCATAATCGGCATAGGCATTCCGAATGAATCATCGTGGTCCGGCATCTGTAGCCTCAGCGGAAAACCGCAATATGCAATGTCCTGTCCCATGACCAGATTTGCGCTCATATCAGTTTCATTAAGTCCGCTTTCTTGACTCGCAGAAATTAGCAAGACAGCAACATCGTTCCCTTTTTCACAAAATTTATGCTTTATCACTTCTAATGTTCGCCAAGTATTTTCCTGAAACAGTGCAACTTTGTCACCAGGCCTAAAGTCCTGTACAATATGCTTTGCCGTGAACAGAAATGAGCGCTTGTCTATTGCCACCAAGAACGATGTGCCAATAGATTGACCATAGCGAATTTTTAAAACTGCGGCCATTCCTCTCATGTCAACAAAGACACCCACTATTGAGCCTCCGCAAATAGTCTAACCCTGTCATTCTCGTGCTTCCGTCTCCAGCGCCGTGCGTGTAGCTTTTCCGTTGAACGCCGCCGCCCCATCAATCGGACTTCATGATCATCTTGTGAATGGAGACAACGTAAGCGGCCGCCTTAACGTCGCCTTTTGTTGCGTTGGCAAACGAATCCTCAAGCTCCTCAAGGGCTTTGCGTCCCTGCTCGCTCTTTCCCATTGTGGTGCGCAACTCATCTATCAAGCGCGCAAGCTCTTCGGGGGCGATGTCTGCGTCCTGCGTCCGTATCTTCTCTCGATTTTCCTCAATGGTCTCACGAAACGCCCGAATAACGATGTCCTCTTTTGCATTGAGCGCGTCTATTGAATCTACAGAAATAATTTTGTTGGCGTGTTTGTGAATATCTTCGCCAGAAATAGACTTTAACAAGGCGAGCAACCCGACAAGATCGCTTGCGCACTCATTGAGGTGCTCAGCGTTTAATAAGTTGCCGGTATGCACATATAATAGCCGCCAGATTTCGGGGGTCTTTTTTTCAGAGGCGGCGACGTCCTTGGTGATCCTGATATAATTCAGGAAACGGCCGGCTGGGCCTTTCAGGGTTTCTATGAGCTGCTGTTTTTCGTTTTCGAATCGCAAATTTAGATTTTTGCGGCCTCCGGTTTGTGCAACAGACGCCCGCGATACCATCAGCTCAAGGAGAATGCGCGCTTCCTGCAAGCCATCGACAATTTCCGTTTCCCGCCGATATTCCGCCGACTGCATATAAAGCGCAATAACGAAACCGATAGTGGCGATGATCAGCGCCAACGATGCGCTGACAGCGTTTGAGTTTTCCGCGCTGCCGGTCACCAAATTACCTATCGGGAGAAATAACAGCGCAAAACTCACCGCAACAGCCGTTAGCGCCAGTATCAATACCAATAGGGTAAGGAAGTTCAGTCTTTTCTTCATCGTTGCGCCCCGGTCCTTGTAAAATCTCAGCAGGAGGCGCTATTCCCGCGCCTCCGTCTCCAGCGCCAGTGCGTGCAGTTCTCCGCCCATGCGGCCTTTCAGGGCTTTGTACACCAGCTGATGTTGCTGGATGCGGGTTTTTTCGTTGAACGCCGCCGAGATGATGCGGGCGCGGTAGTGATCGCCGTCGCCGGCGAGGTCCTCGATTTCGATTTCTGCATCGGGCATAGCGTCGAGAATAAGTTTTTTAATATCGTCAGCGGCCATCGGCATCGCGCGCGTCTCCTTTTCCATTGCGGCATTCATATAGTCCGGCAGCACGGCTTCCCAAAGGTCGCTGAGATCAAGCAGCGACAGGGCGTCGGTCTCGTCCAGCAAAATATCCGGCCCGCCGAAACGGCCAAGCTTTGACGCCTGAACGCCGGCCATTGCAGATTTCAGCAATAGCGTGTCGGCGGCGGCAGGCGCAGTGGCGACGAGATAGCGGGCCTGGTCTTCCCCGAACCAGAACGCGGCTTTGCGTTGCTTGACCGGGGTTGCAAGGTTCAGCCCGCGCCCGGCCGCCAGCGCCATTTCCGCCGCCGCGACCAGCAACCCACCATCGGCGACATCGTGGCAGGCGGTGACCAGGCCTTCGTCAATCAGCTTGCGGACTAACTCGCCGGTCTTGCGTTCAGCCTCAAGGTCAACCGAAGGCGGCGCGCCCTCTTCGATGGCGAATAGCTCGCGCAAGTATAGCGACTGGCCGAGATGCCCGCGCGTGATGCCAATCGCGATCAGCTCTTCGCCCGCCTCGGCGCCGCCAATGCGCACCGCTTTGGAGACATCTTCTAAAACGCCAACGCCGCCAATCGCCGGGGTTGGCGCAATCGCCTCCCCATTGGTTTCATTGTAAAGCGAGACATTGCCGGAGACCACCGGATAGCCGAGCGTCTCGCAAGCCTCGGCAATGCCATCGATCGCGCCGACAAATTGCGCCATGATTTCCGGGCGTTCGGGATTGCCAAAGTTGAGGCAATTGGTAATCGCCAAGGGCGCGGCGCCAGTTGCGCAAATGTTGCGATAGGTTTCGGCCACCGCTTGCTTGGCGCCTTCGTGCGGGTCAGCCTTGACATAGCGCGGCGTGACATCGGTAGTGATGGCGAGCGCCCGCGAGGTTCCGTGAACGCGCACCAGCGCTGCATCGCCGCCGGGCGCGATCACCGTGTCGCCCATCACGGAGTGGTCATATTGCTCCCAGATCCAGCGGCGCGAACACAAATCCGGCGCGGTCATCAGTTTGGCCAGCGCTGTCAGCATGGTGTCGCCGCCGGCAGTCTCGGCAAGCGCTGCGGTTTCTTCGTTGTGCTCAACCTTCGCGCTCTCGACCATGCCCGATGCGGCGAGGTTGTTTGCTGCTTCTTCAAACCCTGAAAAAGCGACGCCTTCCGGTTTTGAACGGGCATAAATTCGCGCCTCGCCGGCGCTGATTGTCAAACCCACAGCGTCCACCAGATCGCCGTCGCTGAGGCGGTCGCCGATCAGCGCATCGGCAATGACGCGCATTTCCTCTTCGCTCTTGCCGGGCGCTTTAAGGACGGCTTGCGCTTCGCGATAGGTTACCGTCGGATCTTCCAGCGGCGCGGGCTTTTCCAGCGCGCTATGGGGCCGGTCATAATTCGGCGCGCCATCGGCCAGCGGCGGGACCGGCAAATCCGCCGCGATCTCGCCTTTGTGTTTGATTACCAGCCGGCCAGTGTCGGTGGTGACGCCGATGACCGCGAAATCAACGCCCCATTTGTCGAAGATCGCGCGGGCGCCCTCCTCCTGGCCCGGCTTCAGCACCATCAGCATGCGCTCCTGGCTTTCCGACAGCAGCATCTCATAGGCGGTCATGTTGTCTTCGCGTTGCGGGACCGCATCAAGGTCAAGCTCGAACCCGCCTCCACCTTTCGCCGCCATCTCGACCGATGAGGATGTCAGCCCCGCCGCGCCCATGTCCTGGATGGCAATAATTGCATCGGACGCCATCAGCTCCAGGCATGCCTCAAGCAACAGCTTTTCCGTGAACGGATCGCCGACCTGCACGGTTGGGCGTTTCTCGTCTGACGCATCATCAAACTCAGCCGACGCCATGGTCGCGCCATGAATGCCGTCGCGGCCAGTCTTGGAGCCGACATAAACCACCGGATTGCCGGCGCCGCGGGCGGCGGAATAAAAAATCTTGTGCTTTTGCGCGACGCCCACCGTCATCGCATTGACCAGAATGTTGCCATTATAGCCATCATGAAAATTTGTCTCGCCGCCAACCGTCGGCACGCCCATGCAATTGCCGTAACCGCCAATCCCGGCGACAACGCCGGACACCAGATGCCGGGTTTTGGGATGGCCCCAGCCGCCAAAGCGCAGCGCGTTCAAATTCGCCACGGGCCGCGCGCCCATGGTGAAGACATCGCGCATGATCCCGCCAACGCCGGTCGCCGCCCCCTGATAGGGCTCAATAAAGGACGGATGGTTGTGGCTCTCCATCTTGAAGATGGCGGCCAGGCCTTCGCCAATATCAATAACGCCGGCATTCTCGCCCGGACCGCATATCACCCACGGCGCGCTGGTGGGAAGCTTTTTCAGATGCCTACGCGAGGATTTGTAAGAACAATGTTCCGACCACATCACCGAGAAAACCCCAAGCTCAACCAGGTTCGGTTCACGGCCCATATGCTCCTTGACGCGGTCATATTCTTCCGGCGTCAGCCCATGCTCGGCGACAATTTCTGGCGTGATTGTGGTCATGAAAATTCCGTCAATAGTCTGCGTCGCCTCAATAGGCTGGTTACGGCTTTGGTGCAAACCATGGGGTTAGTCTGTCAACGCCGCACAGGCCTCAGGATCGATATTCGCCGGACAGATGATTTCAGTTTCCACCTGCCTGGGCGGATTGAAAATCGTCAATATTGCCAAGCCGATGATTGAAACGATTATACCGGCGACAAAACCTGACAGGAAAACCCTGTGACGCACAGCCAATCCCACAACACGAGTTTTTAAAGGTTGAAGCGCTACTGCGTCGACTGATTGTGTTGTGTTAAAATCTGGCGACACCCCTAGCCGGTACCCTTCTTTGGGCACGGTTTGGACAATTCTGTGCGGCCGGACCGTATCGCCCAATGCACGGCGCAGTTTGGAAATTGCCTGGGTGAGCGCTTCGTCAGAGCCTTCAACGCCCCATACCTTATCAAGCAACGCCTCACGCGTCACCGGTCCGTTTGCGCGAATGAGTTCCATCAGCAAATCGCCAATCCGCGGCTCAAGCATTTGCGATTCGCCATGACCATGGAGCATTCGGCTCGCTGTTTCATAACGCGCGCCGCCAACGCCAATGACTTTGGCGTTGTCATCTCGAACCAGCGCCGTTATTGGCGATCCAACGATTGTCATGAAATATCTCTAAATGTTTCGATCAGGTATTTCCATGCAGGGTGCGTCACAAAGGTCTCAGCATGAGATATTTTGTAAGGATCATAAGTCAATGACAATATCAACCAACCCTGGGCGCGGGACGCTTCAGAAAATTGCGTGCATTATGGCCGTGATTTCAACTGCGATCGGGCTGTTGGCATGCGCCGCAGACCCGGACGGGGCGACCAATCGCAAGGCTTACCATGACCGCTTAGAGGCGGCTTTTGATGAACTGGAGGCAAAGGGATTTACCGGCGTCGTCGGCGTCGCCATGAACGGCGAGGCGCCCGTTTTTCGAGGCATGGGTGCGGCAAAGAACGGTGTTCCCGATAAGAATAGATTGGTTGATATCGGATCCATTACCAAGACAATCACCGCCGTCGCCGTCATGAAGCTTGTCGATAACGGCCTTCTGGATACGGCAGACACGCTAGGCGATATCTTTGAGGAAGCACCCGCAGACAAGACAAATATAACCGTCCACCAACTCCTGACCCATTCCGCCGGAATGCCGGGTGCGATTGGTGATGATTATGAAAAATTAAAAAAGGATGCGTTCCTTAAGCGTATGTTCGCCGCGCCGCTAATTTCCGCACCAGGCTCGGCATATGCTTACTCCAATGTCGGGTACTCCGTGCTCGCCGCCATTATCGAAAAACGCTCAGGCAAATCATATGATGCATTTCTGCGCGAAGATGTATTCGCCGGGACTGGCGTAAACAATATCGGATATGCAAACGGCTATGATAGCGCCCGGTCATTGCTGTCATCAGATGGCGGCGATATCGCCTCCGTAAGCTGGGGCGGCGATCAAGCCTATTGGAACCTTGTGGGTAATGGCGGCCTGACCGCGACGGCAAAAGATTTTCTATTGTTCCGATCAAAGTTCGTACGAGGCGAAATAGTCTCTCCTCAATCCGTCAAAATTATCCAAACCGCGCATATCAGAGAAGGCGAAGGGGCGCCCAGTTTTTATGGCTATGGCCTGGTTGTGCAAGATAATCCAAAGCTTGGCCATTTTTATTGGCACAATGGCGCCAATATGCATTTCACATCAAACTGGACAGATCATAGTGACAAAGGTTTAGTCATCTTCACAGCTTCGAGTTCGCCAGACATAGATGCAGACACTGCCTACTTAATCATCATCTCGGCACTATTGGATATCAAGCTTTCCGAAAAACGGATGGACGCGCCAGATGAGGCTGCGGACGGCGCCGCGCCAAACTCGGCGATGGCGGCAAAGATCAATGCCTTCGCAACGGCTTTCACAAGCGCCGTGCAAAGCGATGATCCTGCAGACTGGGAAAAATATATTCTGGACTATGGCGCCGATGCATTCATCGCGCTTGCCCCCATGGAGGCCCATATGCACAAATTCAAGTCGATACATATGGAGTTGAAAGAACTGGAAGTTACGGGCATTCGCGTTACCGATGACGGTCAAATCAATCTTGAAATGCGCCACCCCGTTCACAAAACGCAAACGATCGTACATCTTGGCTATGCCGGCACAGAAGACCTGAAGCTAACGGGCCTCGGGATTGACAATTAACAACCCTGGCCTGAATCGCTAGAACACAATTGCGAGAACCACCATAAGGCCCTTGCGGTTGGCTAAAAAATCTTTCAACCCTATGTTCAGGGCGCAGGCATGGTTGAAAGGCTGACGATGAACATTCAGGACAATGTAAAAGACTATTACGGCAAGGTGTTGACCGCGACGTCAGACCTTCAGACCAGCGCCTGCTGCACGATGGATGCGCCGCCGGATTATCTCAAAACCGTCCTCGCCAATATTCACCCGGAAGTCTCGGCGCGGTATTATGGCTGCGGGCTGGTGGCGCCAATGGCGCTTGAAGGCGCGCGCGTTCTCGATCTTGGTTCCGGCTCCGGTCAGGACGCCTATGCGCTGGCCCAGCTTGTCGGGCCTGAGGGCGAGGTGATCGGCGTTGATATGACGCCCGAACAACTCGCTGTTGCGCGCGACCATCTGGACTGGCACGCGGAGAAATTCGGCTTTTCCAATGTTCGCTTCATCGAGGGCGATATTGAAGACCTTGAGGCGCTGGAACTTGAGCCGGCCAGTTTCGATGTCATCATATCCAATTGCGTGATTAATCTGGTTGCGGACAAAGAAAAAGTTTTCCGCAGCGCACATGCGTTGTTGAAGCCAGGCGGTGAGTTTTATTTCTCCGACGTTTATGCTGACCGCCGTCTGCCGGAAGCGCTGCGTCATGATCCGGTGGCGCAAGGCGAGTGTCTCGGCGGCGCGCTTTACTGGAATGATTTTTTGAACATCGCCAAAACAGCAGGCTTTGCCGACCCGCGGCTGGTGAGTGATGAGCCGATCGAAATCAACAACCGCGCCCTGCGTGAAAGGCTCGGCCAGGCGAGGTTTCATTCCGCGACCTATCGGCTGTTCAAAATCGACGGGCTGGAGCCAACCTGCGAGGATTACGGCCAGGCGGTGATCTATAAAGGCGGGCTCGCCCATAGCGACGATGCGCTCGCGCTGGACAGTCACCACCTTATTGAAAAGGGCCGGGTATTTCCCGTCTGCGGCAATACCTACCGTATGCTGAAGGAAAGCCGGTTTGCGCCCTATTTCGACTTCATTGGCGACGGCGCAACCCATTACGGGATATTTCCGGGCTGCGGGACAGCCTCGCCGTTTGGGCAGGGCTCCGCTGATACAGGCGCCGGGGCCTGCTGCTAGGCGTTGTTGTTCAGACGCCACGCCGCCAGCCACACTGCGCTGGCCCAGGCGGCGCCGACGCACCAGCCGGCGATGACGTCGGTTGGGTAGTGGACGCCGAGAAAAACCCGGCTGGCGCCAATCAGAAACACCAACACCAGCGAAGCGCCCAGAGCGTAGCGCCGTGCGGCGCGCTGTTTCAGCACATTCGCAATCGCCAATCCAAAGGTGAGATATATCGCCGCCGCACTTGCCGAATGGCCGCTGGGAAAGCTTTCGCTGCTGGCTGCTGTGAGATGGGGGAGAAAGTCCGGACGCACACGGCCGAAAAAATCTTTGAGCATGCCGGTTATCACCGTCTCGCCGATCACCACGGCCAAGAGGACAAACAGAAACGACCATTGTTTGTGAATAATGAGCGCGCCGGCGAGCAGAAGGCTGAACACCGTCAACACCGGCCAACCGCCAAGCGCGGTAATATTCTGTACAAAGTATAACAGCCATCCGGGGCCGTTCAGCAAAGCCGGGTCGTCGCCATTGCGCAGCGCCAACAGGAAGCTGCGCTCAGCGGCTTCAAACGCGCCACTGGGCGCCGTTACGCTGAGAAAAAGGAATACCGCCAGCGACGCCGCGAGCATGAACCACGCAAAACGCGGCGATAGCGCAGCTTCAGGATGCAGCATGGGCTATCAGCTTACCAGCTGCTATCGCGCCGGCCAGCGCTCGGCATAGACCGCATGGCTGATCAAAATTGACGCCCCGCCGCCGCAAGCGCCGTTTGACGACATTGTTCCCCACACCGTGACTTCCTTGCCCAGAAGGTCGTCAGCGGGCTGCGTTGTCGATAGCCTGCGCAACACGTCATTGTCGGTTTTCAGCAACAAACACCCATTGGTGCTGTCGACGATTTCGCCGCGCAGAGAAATCTTACGCCGCTGCACCAATCGCGGCGTTACCACGATGTCGCCGATTTTGGAGTAATCCGGAAGGCGATAGCCAGTGTCGGCAGTCGGCGTCGTATAATGCGCCGCCGGCACGCCCGGCGTAAGCCGAACCGGCGCGGATGCACTGATCAACCTGCAATCAGACCCCTCGCCTTCGCTCATCGCACTGATTTCGACAAACGTATTTTCAGGCGTTGAAATAATTTTCCGTAGCTTATGAATTTTACCGCCGTCGCGTTTGCGCAACACTTGGCACTCGATGAGCTGTACGCCCGCAGACGAATTCGCACCGGCAAACCTCGCCGGCGCCGTTGGCAATCCGGCGCTTTCAATCCGCAATGCAGAAAGTCGCTGATAGCTAAGCGTGTCTGAATTGGCGTGTTGTCTCGCGCCAAGCGACTCTTCGCGCCGCCAGGCCGACCTTGAGGATGAAGAGCCCCACTGATCGCGATAACTAATGCGTTGTGTCACTCCGGAAAAATCACCGCCCATTCCAGCGCGCCCCGCATCATTGATGATCGTCCCGCTAACACCATGCGCCTGGCTATCGGTTACCGCAGGCTGAACCGCGGACGGTTGCGCCAGGGGCGCGTCCGCGACCGATAGCGTTGAGCCCGTGATCTCATCGGGCACCGCCAGATATTCGCCCGGCCGGACATTACTCGGATCGACACCCGGATTGGCCTCATACAGCGCCGACAGATTGACATTGCACTGGCGCGCCACCGTCACCAGGGTGGTCGGCGCATCAACCGCGTAGGAGTGCCCGCAACGCCCGGCCGAAGCCGGCGCCGCCAAGATGAAGAACGCCGCGCCGACGGCGCCAAAGCCAGCGATGTTGAGTGTCCCGATAGTGCTCATAACGACCCCTCCATAAGAGATTCTGGTTATGGTTAATAACACGGATTCAGATGCTTTGGCTGATAATTTCGATATTTTCTAAAGCCGGACGGTTCGGCTGGAATCTGCCCAAGGGTCATGACTTGCGCTTTAAGCCTCTGAATTTCTTGCACTATCATTATCGGAAAATTTCAATCTAACCGACAATGTTAACCCAGCCGAGCCGCGCGCAGCGCTGAAAATGTCTGGCTAGCCCCCCGGCGCGGCAAACCCCATAAAAACAGGCGCACGCCAACAACCTCAATGTCTACAAATTTAGCGGACAACAACCGTCGAGCATGCGCCTCGCCAGGCGCCATTTGATGGGCGCGCTAATGGTTTTCCCTCACGGCGGCCGCCACATTCTGTGGTTACATGGTTAATTTGTGTACGGCGCATATCAGACACAAAGAAAACTAGATAAAATTTTAGAACAATTACACCGGCCTAACCAAAACCTCGGCGATTAACCAAGTTCAATTACAAGATGTTAACCGCAGCAGCGATAATGGCGCATGCTTGTACTTAGTTATTACGCTGATCAAGGTGTGAAATGTTCATTCCGAAAAAAATGTCTTGCGTTTCGAAAAGCAACCGCAGCATTGCGTCTGCGCCACAACCATCAGGGCGGCGCAGCCTAAACCGCTTCGCGCATGACCGCAGCGGCAATATCGCGATCTTGTTCGTCTTTATGTCGACAGTGTTGTTTCTTTTTGTCGGCGGAGCCGTTGATTATAGCCGCTGGAACGCTGTCAGAGCCGATATGATTGAATCGATGGACGCAGCCAGCCTCGCTGTCGCTCAACTCGCGGCAGCCGATGACACGCTAACGCCTGCCCAGCTCGAGACTTATGGCAATGCTTTTTTTAGGGAAAATTTTGATTATGAAGACCAACTCCTAACCGGCTGGGATATAGATTTTAACCTCAGCAGCCAAGCCGTTATCTCGACCTGTATTACCGGCCAGATATCGACCTTTCTCCTGGGCGTTACCGGCATCACTGAACTTGATATCGACAAATGTGTCGAGATTATCCCTCAAGGCTCGGGGCGTATTGAACTGGCGCTCGTACTCGACGTCACCGGCTCGATGAGTTGGAACGATTCCAACGGTCAAAATAAACTGAACAGCCTACGGACCGCCGTTACGGCGTTGCTCGATGTTCTGTTTGAGGGCAACGCGACAAGCGACAATGTAAGAGTGGGTGTTGTCCCCTTCAACCAGCATGTAAATTCTGGCGCTTCGAGCGGTTGGACCGATAGTTGGGGTGATTTGAATGGCGTTGCAGCTTACAATGGGGCGCGGTTCTTTCACGTCGATGAGAACGGCGTTGTGGATGCAAACCGAAAAGTAAATCACTACGACCTTTTCAACTCTGATCCAGACAGAAGTTGGGACGGGTGTATGGAGGCAAGGCCCTATCCGCTTGACGAGTTGGACACTGAGCCTGGTTCGGCCACAACAACATCAATTATAAACACAGCCATGCAAACGCCGTCCTCAGCTGATGAGCCCGACCCGCTAATGCGCTCGGCATTCAGCAATATGCCAAACATTAACATAGAATTCTCGGTTGCAGATCTCGCCTCCGCTGATAACTCCAGATGGGTGCCGGTCTTTCTCGCCGACGAGCCTGACTGCAACAATTCAGATGACTGCGACAATGGCGACTACAATGAATCCGGTACTGTCAATGGCGTCAACTGGTACGGATACTGGTTTGATGATCCCGATGATGACAATATCCTTACATCGGTTCAAGAGTCGAGATATTCAAATCGATATTACATAGACGACCGTGATTTTACTAATTATAATCAGGGTACGCCGTTTAATAAATATGTGCCTATCGTAAGTCACTTCAGAGAAGTCAACCAGGGCAACATCACCGATGCGCCATTTTTGAACTGGATGACAAAGCAAGGAGTTCAACCGCTTAATGGTTACGGGACTCAGGAATACATAATACGCACGGGCTATGTCGGCTGGTGGGACCCGGCAACCCAAACCTATGATTATCGTTATGACCTGCCCAAGGATAGCTCCTCGCGAGGGCCTAATTACAGAGCCTGTCCAGAACCGATACTTCCGCTAACCGACACACGCGATGATATAGATGGATCTAGCAGCGGCATCATGGACCGGTTGGTCGCTACCGGCGCCACAAACATTCCCGCTGGCGTGATTTGGGGATGGCGCGTTGTTTCTCCTGACGCCCCTTTTGAGGAAGCCATTGGCCCCGGAGAAAGCGGCCCTGGCAGCAGCGTTTACGAAGACTGGCAGAAGGCGGTTGTCATCATGACGGATGGTGAAAACGTTTTCAGCAATCGCAACACCCATTGGGGCTCGTCCATCTCAGCTTTTGGCTATGAGATTGAGGAACGCATGGGCGACGGCATTGACCAAAGCAATGACATGGAAAACGAAGCCGATAACAAAATTCTTCGCATCTGCCGCCGGATGAAGGAGGACAATGTTCTCGTCTATACGATTGTGTTTGATGTGAATGCGGGAAGCACGATTGAAAACATCTTTAAATCCTGTGCAACAGAACCAACCGCGCCATATTTCTTCAATGCACCGGATGGCGATGAACTAGCGACAGCGTTCGGCGACATCGCCGACGATCTCGTCAAACTTCACATCAGTAAGTAGGGCGGGTTGCGATGAGTTTATCCAAACCAATGGCTCCAAAGCGCTCGCGCTGGTTGCGTCTCGTCCCGAGGCGGCGACGCTTTGCCGGAGACAGTAGCGGCGCCGCCGCCGTGGAATTTTCCATGGTTGCTCCAATTTTCCTGTTGATGATGTTTTCAACTTTCGAAGTTGGCTGGTTCTTTTACGCCAATTCCATTGTCGATGCATCGGTCGCGGAAGCAGCGCGGCTTGTCAAAACGGGCCAGATTCAACAAATGGCCGGCACTGAGCAACAGAAATTCGACGTCATCTATGACACGCTCTGTGATATCCTGGATGCGTTTGGCGCGTGCAATACAAGCCTGACTGTCGAGGTGCAAAAATATGCAACCTTTAGCGATCTCGCAGCAGACACCACTGCCCCAACATGTGCAGACGCGCCCCCGGCTAATGTCAGCGCTATTCCATTCGTTCCTGGTGACCAGCTTGAGATTGTTCGTGTACGTGTCTGTTACATCTACAACACAATCAACCCTGCCATCGGGATTAATCTCTCTGAGCCAGGCACCAGCAAACGACGGTTAATTTCGTCAATGATCTTCCGGAACGAACCTTATCAGACAGGCGCTACACCATAGCGGAACGTAGGCGAGTGAAAATTATGATTATGAAAAAAAATTTCCGGCTCCTTCGAAATTTTTCCTCATGCAAAAAAGGCATGGCGGCAACGGAGTTTGCTTTGCTTCTGCCGGTAATGTTCACCCTCTTTTTCGGCATGCTTGAGACATCCGATGTCGCAACAGAAAACCGACGCGTCGCCATCGCCGTTAACACCATCTCCGACCTCGCCGCGCAATCGACCATGCTCACTTACGACGACATCAATAATTTGATTGGCGGCGCCCTGCAAATCCTCGATCCGGCCGCCGGTACAGTGCTTAATGTGAATGTCATCAGCGTCATTTTAGATCCAAACAATGGTCCGGTCGTCCATTGGAGTCGGGATGAATTGGGCGCCCAGCCCTATACGCCTGGCGACCAATATACCAGCCTCAATGACAATACGGTGTTGAGCGCCTTGGGCTCGCTCATCGTTGTAGAGATAACTTATCCCTACTCGCCGCCCTTCACGAGTTACTTTATAAGCTCACCGGTGGTGTTTGCGAAAACCTCGATCCGCTGGCCGCGCCTGGCCAGCAGGGTCCAGCTTTGCGATAATAACGGCGCCAACTGCACGACGTAGTTCGTAGATTAATCCGTGGGCAGACAAAAACCTCTGACCTTTTATCGGGTCAGGGGTTTGTATTTGATGCGTTTGGGGATGTCGGCGGCGCTGCCCAGGCGGCGTTTTTTATCTTCCATATAGTCTTCAAAATTGCCTTCAAACCACTCCACATGGCTGTCGCCTTCAAAGGCCAGAATATGCGTGGCGACCCGGTCCAGGAACCAGCGGTCGTGCGAGATGATGACGGCGCAACCAGCGAAATCCTCCAGCGCGCCCTCAAGCTCGCGCAGCGTATCAACGTCGAGGTCGTTGGTCGGCTCGTCAAGCAGCAGAAGGTTGGCGCCCTCTTTCAGCATCTTCGCCAACTGCACGCGGTTGCGCTCACCGCCGGAAAGACTGCCGACTTTCTTTTGCTGGTCACCACCCTTGAAATTGAACCAGCCGACATAAGCGCGGCTTGAGATTTCCCGCTTGCCCAGCTGAATGATGTCATTGCCGCCGGAAATTTCTTCCCAGACATTTTTGCCGCCATCAAGGTTCTCGCGGGTCTGGTCGATATAGCCCATTTTGACGGTCTCGCCGATCCGCAAGGCGCCGCTATCAGGCGTGTCCTGCCCCGTCAGCATCCGAAACAGCGTCGTCTTGCCGGCGCCGTTTGGCCCCACCACGCCGACTATGCCGCCGGGCGGCAGCTGAAAACTCAACCCATCAAACAGCAGCTTGTCGCCGAAGCCCTTTTTAAGGTTTTCCACCTCGATAACCACGCCGCCAAGACGCGGGCCCGGCGGAATTTGAATTTGCGCCTGTCCGATGTCCTGGGCGCCGGCTTTGGCGAGCAATTCCTCATAGGCGTTGATGCGCGCTTTTGATTTTGCCTGGCGCGCACGCGGGGAAGCGTTGATCCAGTCGACTTCACGGTCGAGCGTCTTTTTACGATTACCGTCTTCGCGCTGTTCCTGTTCCAGGCGTTTGCGTTTTTGTTCGACCCAGGACGAATAGTTTCCTTCAAACGGTATGCCCCTCGCCCGATCGAGTTCCAGTATCCAGCCGGTGACGTTATCGAGGAAATACCGGTCATGGGTCACCAGAACAACCGCGCCCGGAAACTCACGAAGATGGTGTTCAAGCCAGGCCACCGATTCTGCATCGAGATGGTTGGTCGGCTCGTCCAGCAACAACAAATCCGGCTTCGACAGCAACAACGCCGCTAAGGCGACGCGGCGTTTTTCACCGCCGGATAATTTATCAACCGACCAGTCGCCGGGCGGGCAGCGCAAGGCGCCCATGGCCATTTCAATTTTC
>JAADIQ010000083.1 GCA_013151255.1 Alphaproteobacteria bacterium | reverse complement strand
TTTCACCGCCGGATAATTTATCAACCGACCAGTCGCCGGGCGGGCAGCGCAAGGCGCCCATGGCCATTTCAATTTTCGAATCGATATCCCAACCGTCAGCCGCGTCGATCTCTTCTTGCAGAGCCGACATTTTCTCCATCAGCTCATCAGAATAATTCTCACCGAGCTCCACCGACACGGCATTAAACGCGTCGATCTTGGCTTTGACCGATCCGACCCCCTCCATCACATTTTCAAAAACCGTCTTGGCCTCGTCCAAAACCGGCTCCTGAGGCAAATATCCGACACTTGCCCCATCGGCGGTATAGGCCTCGCCGGCAAATTCCTGGTCAATTCCGGCCATGATCTTCAAAAGCGTCGATTTGCCGGACCCATTGACCCCGACAACCCCGATCTTGGCGTCGGGAAAGAACTGTAAGTGTATGTCTTCTAATATCTTTTTGCCGCCCGTGAACTGCTTTGTCAGGCCTTGCATGAAGTAGATATACTGGTATTTCGCCATAGGGTTGAATTCGCTCCTGCGCTTTGAGAATCGTTGCTGCGGGGAAACAGCGCGGCGTCTTATCGCGCAAACCGCTTCATTTCAACTAAAGAGCATTTTCCCGTAGCCAAGTTTGCCTATATGGTAGGCACAACAAGAAGGGTTGCGGGGTTAGGGCGTCATGGCAGGATATGTCGAAAAGACTTTAGCGGGTGGTGAAGAGGTTGTTCATCGCGCGAATTACAATTGGACTTACAGTTTCTTTCCGGTGTTTTGGTTCTCGCTTGGCGCGGCCTCGCTGGTGTTTATTGCCTTCGTCCAGTATGCGGCTGGCGTTCCCTATGAAGCGCTGAAAGTCGGTTGGTGGTCGGGCATAATTGCTGCGGCGGCTGGGTCCGTTATTTTGACCAATCACATCATCATCCTGGTGACCACCGAGATTGTCGTCACCACTTACCGGTTTGTTTACAAGACCGGTCTGATTTCGCGCCATACGCAAGAGGTAAGCCTCAACAAGATTGAGGAAATTACGCTGCATCAGACGGTTTGGGGACGGTTTCTCGGTTTCGGCAAGCTGGTGCTGCGCGGCACTGGCGTTGGCGTCATCACCCTGCCCAATCTCGACGACCCGATCCGCCTGCGCAGGATTATCGAAAACACCAAGGCGGCGCTACGCACCGACCACCGCCAGCGCCAGCGCATCAATGATGATGAAGACGATTATTGATTTTAACTAGCCGGCGCGCGGAACACGACGCCCTTGAGCCCGTCGCGATCGAACGGCGCCCATTCGCCTTCCTTTTGCGCCAGGCGATCGGCGATGAGATAGACCACCAGCGGGTTGACGCCGAGGCCGAAATGGCTCGCCGGGACTTCGATGTTTTCCGTATAGGGATGGCTCGGGTCATCATGCTGAACTGATCCGCGCCAGGCGACGATGCCGTCTGTCTTTGAAAAAATCGACGTCGTCGGCGCCGGCGGCGGAACATTGAGCTGCGCCATGCGTTTTGACTGGCTCTCGTCCGGCGAGCCGTTCATCCGGTCATAGATTTTGCGGGCGTTGGAATATTTCCGGTTCGGCGAGATCGGGCTGCCGAGCGTGATGACGCTACGCACCTTGTCCGGTCTGGCTTTGGCGATTTCCCGCGCAAACAGCCCGCCAAGGCTCCAGCCGATGATTGAAATTTTGCAATTGTGCTCTTCGTAAATTTCATCGAGCAGGGTGAGCATTTCCGCTTCGCGGGCATCGTCAAATTTGAGATTGCGGCCAAGCCCCCAGGCGTAAGGCGCATAGCCAAGGTCGTTCAAAACGCCGCGTAACGGCCGGGTTGAAATATCGCTGGCGAGGAAGCCCGGCAGCACCAGCACCGGATGCCCATCCCCGCTCGGCAACCGGTTCATGAGCGGACGCAACGCATAGAACCAGCTAAGCTCAAAAACCGCGCGGCCTTCCGTCAGTGTCCAGAATAAGGACGGCGGTTTTGCATTGTCATCATGCGCCATGGTCTCAGCCTGTGTCATCGCTTCAGCCTGCGTTAAAGTCTCAGTCTGCATCATCGGGCGTTCCGCCTTATTCTAACTCTTACCTACCGCCAAAGCATGAGCCGCGCCGGCGCATGTTGCAAGCAGCAATGGCGCCTTACGCTGCTTCGTCTTCGACTTGGTCCAGCGCGCTTAAATGCGCTGCATACGACTGTTGCAAATGCCGCATATAATTTTCAGGGTCCGGCATTGCTTCGCGGCAGGCGGTAACGCCTATGGTTATGTCACCCACATAGCTGTGGACGACATGGCCGAGGCCGACCCCGTCCAACACGCAAAGATTTCCATAAAGACCGATTAGTTTCGCGCCGCAAGAATAAATCGGAATTGGCGGGCCCGGCACATTGGTAACGACGGTGTTGAAGACCGGCTTCATACGATTGGCCAGGCCCCATTGGCTGTATGCCCGGGCACCCAAACCCATGAACAGCGCGGGCGAGACTTTCGACATTTCCGTCATCTGCCGGGCGCCCATCGCATTACTCATGGCTTTTGATTTTTGCGTCTCTTCATGAACAAAAGCCAGGCGCTCAACTGCGTCTTCTATATGCGTGCCAAGCGGCGCGCGCATCGCCGACACCTGGTTGCCCATTGTGTTCTTTTCAGATTCGTCACGCACCGAAATTGGCGCCATTGCCGACAACGTATCCTCCGGCAAATCACCGTGAGCGATCAGATAGTTGCGCAAAGCGCCGCCAACGATGGAAAGCACCGCATCATTGACCGTCGCGCCCTCAACCAGGCGCCGCATCTCCTTGATCTTGGCCAGTGAAAACGTCGTGCCGTCAATTACCCGGTGCGGCGAGACAACCTGGTTAAAACGCGTGCGCGGCGTGTTCAGAGCGCCTTTAATGTCAAAGTCGCCGCTTAAAAATCCCTTGGCGGCGCGCGCCATTCCGGGTGCGGACTTTATCGCCGCGCCCGCCTGTCGCCACGGCAGCGTCAGCGCGCGAACATAGCCGCGGGTTAACAGCCCCAACTGGCTCGGCATGCGCTCCGGCTTCCACGGGTCGGGTTTGGGTATTTCGTCATTCTCCGGCGCGGCGGTGTGCAACGCCTGCATCAAATCGACGCCGGAAACGCCGTCGATGGCGGCGTGGTGTATCTTGGTCAGCATGGCGTAGGAGCCTTTCGGCACACCCTCGACATTATCCAACCCCTCGACCACCAGAATTTCCCAGGGCGGACGCGTCAAATCCAGCGGCCGCGCAAAATTTCGCGCTGCAAGGATATTGAGCTGGCGCCAATCGCCGGGTTTGGGGAGCGCGACATGGCGCACATGATATTCAAGGTCAAAGCGCGGGTCTTCAAGCCAATAGGGATAGTCAATATTCAACGGCGCCTTGACCATGCGCCGGCGCATCACCGGCGCCATATGCAGCCGGCCCTTGATGAATTTTAAAATATCCTTGAACCGAACAAATCCGCCCGGCGCGGTCGCGGGATCGTAGATCAGGACCGAACCGATATGGATCGGTGCATTGGGTTGCTCAAAGGCGACGAAAGTCGCGTCCAGGCCTTGCATCTGCTGCATTATCGCCGCTCCTTAAAAATCCGGGGCAATGGCGTTACAAGGCGCTAAAATCCCCACTTTTCAAAGGCTAGCATTGAATTTTAGAAACGTCACTCTAACCGCGCGAGGCTAGGTAAACCGCCGGTTCTACGAGAAACAAGCCTTAATGATGCGCTCCAGCCCCTCCCGGTCGGTCTCGTCAAATTGCGCCTTTTGATCGCTGTCGACATCCAGCACCGCAATGAGATCGCCGGCGGCGGTTATCACGGGCGTTACGATCTCCGATTGCGCGCGGGCGTCGCAAGCGATATGGCCGGCAAACGCATGCACGTCATCGACGATCTGGGTCTGGCGCGTCGCCGCCGCTGTTCCGCATACGCCTTTTCCAAAGGCTATGCGCAAACACCCGAGCGATCCCTGATAAGGGCCGATCACCAATTCGTCGGGCTTGTTCGGGTCAACGAGATAAAAACCGGTCCAGAAATAATGTTCAAAGGCGTTGTGGAGAATGTTAGACACCGTCGCCATCCGCGCAATCAGGTTATCCTCGCCGTCAATCACCGCGGCGATTTCCTTTGCAACGTCTGCGTAGCGTTGTTTCTTCTCAACAGCTGTCATCATTTCATCCATCCGCTGCAAACGCCATCACCACCAGTCCGAGAACGGTCGCCAGCGCGCCCGCAACCACGCTCAAACTCACCCAGCCGGCGCCGGCAAACCCTTCGATCAGGATGATATATGTAGGTGTTAAGTAGCCATAGGCAATCGCCTTGCCCGCCGGAATACGCGTCGCCGCATATTGCAACAGGAAAAACGTGCCGGCGGTGGCGAAGATTGCGAGATAGGCGATGGTGAACCACACACTCGCCGGTAGTGCATGCCATGTGGTCGCAAAAATTTCAGGCAATGCGTAAAGCGTGATGCAAACCCAGCTTCCCACTAGCGTCCAGAAGGTGAAAGTCGTCACCGGTTCGTCGCGAATGAATTTCTTCACCAGCGGCGCATAAGCGCCATGGGCTGCAACGCCGAAGAAAAAGATGATTTCGCCGCGCCCGATATCGAAGGCGATCATCGCATTCAGATCACCGCGGAAGATCACCCAGATTGCCCCGATGGCGGCGACGGCGAGGCTGGCGAGCACCACCGGGCCGGAAATCTGGCGCAGGAACAGATAGGCAAAACCGGCGCTCATAAACGGCATCAACGTAAACAGCGCGCCGGTCGACACCGGGCTGGTGGTTTTCAGCGCCTCAAACATGGTGATGAAATAAACTCCCATCAGCGCGCCCAGAATGAAGTAGCGCCACACAGCGGCGGGCCGGAAAAATGCCGGCCGCGCATCAACCGGCGTCAGCGCATAGGCGACGGCGCCCATAATTATCGCGCCGAAGAAAAACCGGATGGAATTCAGTGCGCCGGGCTCGATATGATTGACGGCGCGATGGCCGATAGAAAAGGAGACCGCAATCAGGAGCGCGAATAACGCCATTGCCAGATGACCGCGCAACCGGTTCTTGCGCGCCGCATCCGCGTCAGTCATGGGCGCCGATGGAAAAACAACAGTCCGGCAAATTGCCAATCTTGATGGCGACACGGTCGCCTTGGGCCAGCGCGCCGACGCCGGCGGGCGTACCGGTGAAGATGAGATCGCCAGGTTTCAGCTCAAACAGTTTTGACAGCGCGATGATAATCTCCGGCACGGACCATATCATGGTGCTGAGCGGCGCGGATTGGCGTTGCTCGCCATTCACTAGGGTAGTGAGGCTCGCCGCCGACATGTCACCGGCCTCGTCCGCGCGAAGAATTTCACCGATCGGCGCAGACTGATCAAACCCCTTGGCGGTATCCCAAGGGCCGCCGCGCTGCTTGGCCGGATCGCGCCGGGTCAAATCGCAACCGGCGGCGTATCCAAAAATCATCTCCGCCGCCGCATCGACAGCGCCAATATCGCGGCCGCCGGATTTTAGCGCGACTACAAGCTCGCCCTCATAATGCAGGTTATCCGTCGCCTGAGGGAACGCCACAACGTCGCCCGCGACCACTGCATCAGCAGGCTTGGTGAAAAACACCGGCGGGTCGGACTTGGCGTCGCCACCCATTTCCTTGACATGGTCAGCGTAGTTCTTGCCGATGCAGAAGATACGCCGCACCGGAAACAATCCGCCGCCCACAACCGCAACAGCTGGCGGCGGCGGCGGATCGAAGACGAAACCTTGTAATGAAACTGAAGGGTCGGGCATGGCGGCGCCTACAATATTTTCTGGCCGGTTTTTTCCCAATCGGTGAGAAAAGTCTCAAGGCCTTTATCGGTCAGCGGGTGTTTCACCAGCGATTTCAAAACCCCCGGCGGCACGGTCGCGACATCAGCGCCGCTAAGCGCTGCGTCTTTGACATGATTGGCGCTGCGAATGGATGCGGCTAGAATTTCGGTGCGAAAATCATAATTGTCGTAGATCGCGCGGATTTCACGGATCACTTCCATGCCGTCGATATTGATATCGTCGAGCCGGCCGATAAATGGCGAGATGAAGGTGGCGCCCGCTTTGGCCGCGAGCAGCGCCTGATTGGCCGAAAAGCACAACGTCACATTGGTCATAATGCCGTCGCCGGTGAGCGCCTTGCAGGCGATCAACCCCTCAATAGTCAACGGCAGTTTCACCGTCACATTGCCGGCGATTTTGGCGAGCGAGGTGCCCTCTTTAATCATCTGCGGCGCCTCAAGGGCGGTCACTTCCGCGCTCACCGGGCCATCAACAATCGCGCAAATTTCCGCCACCACCTCGCGAAAATCACGGCCCGATTTCATCACCAGGCTGGGATTGGTGGTCACCCCGTCAACCAGCCCGGTCGGGATCAGCTCTTTGATGTCATCAACATCGGCGGTATCGACAAAAAATTTCATCTCAATTCTTTCTTCTCACACTCTGTCATTCGCACCACTCCATGGGCGCTGGTGGATGCAGGGAGTCGCACGGCGGGCGTTTGCTCGCAACCGGAAATTGTGCGCGCCCGGCCAGGCAGCAGCGCCGCGCAGCGCTCACCTTTGCCTCGTCGATCACCATGTCGCGAGGGACTGCGGGAAAGTGCTTGTAATTGGCCGCGAGGATTGAGATATCAGCGGCCAGAAAACCCATGACGGCGGCGCCAGTTATCTGTGCAGTACCGGCTTGTTTTTGCTGGCGATTTGGTCATGCTAATCAAACGAATTACGGGTGGGCCTTTTTAATGGGCAAAATTACTCCTGAAAGCCAGTCAGTCGTTGTCAGATTTGCTGGCGACTCGGGCGACGGCGTTCAGCTTTTGGGCGCGCAATTTGCGGAATCATCGGCGCTGGCGGGGGCGGATTTTTCGACCTTTCCGGACTTTCCCGCCGAGATCAGGGCGCCGGTTGGCACCACTTTCGGGGTTTCCGCGTTTCAGATTAACCTTGGCGCAAGGCGCATCTCCACCGCTGGCGACGAACCGGACGTGCTCGTCGCCTTCAATCCGGCGGCCCTAAAGGTCAATCTGCCGCTGCTGCGCAAGGGCGCGCTGATAATTTTAAACACTGACGCCTTTACGGCCCGCAATTTCTCCAAGGCGCATATCAGCGCTGACCCGCGCGAGACTGGCGAGCTTGACGGCTATCAGGTGATCGATATCGACATGTCGACGCAAACGCTGGAGGCGGTCAAACCGCTTGGGCTTTCCAAATCCGATGCGGAACAGTCGAAAAACTTCTGGGCGCTGGGCGCGGTGTTGTGGATGTTTGGCCGCGCGCGGGCGCCGATTGAAGAATGGACAAGGAAGAAATTCGCCAAGAAGCCGCAAATTCTGGATGGCAACCTTGCTGCGCTCAACGCCGGCCACGCCTTTGCCGAGACCGCGGAGATTTCCGCCGAAATCCCGCAATTTGTTATTGGCAAGGCGCCGATGCAGGCTGGCGAATATCGCACCATCACCGGTGCGGAGGCGCTCGCGCTTGGCCTTGCCGCAGCCGGAGAGCTGGCCAATCGCGACATCATCTTTTGTTCCTACCCGATCACGCCCGCCTCGCCGGTGTTGCATCATCTGGCGCGGATGGGCGAATTGGGTGTTGCGACGTTTCAGGCCGAAGATGAAATCGCCGCCTGTTGCGCTGCGATTGGCGCCAGCTTCGGCGGCAAAATCGGCGTCACCTCGTCCTCCGGGCCCGGCATTGCGCTGAAGACCGAAGCGATTGGCCTGGCGATGTCAGCGGAGCTGCCGCTGGTGATCGTCAACTCCCAGCGCGGCGGGCCTTCAACCGGCCTGCCGACAAAAACCGAACAGTCCGATCTTTACCAGGCCGTTTATGGCCGCAACGCCGATGCGCCGCTGCCGGTGATCGCCACCGCCGGGCCGGGCGACTGCTTTGATGCAGCGATTGAAGCGACGCGGATTGCGGTCCGTCATATGACGCCGGTCTTTCTGCTTACGGACGGTTATATCGCTAACGCCGCCGGCCCGTGGGCGTTGCCGGATATGGAAGATTTCGAACCGATCCTGTCGA
Organism: Alphaproteobacteria bacterium; assembly: GCA_013151255.1. Classification (GTDB taxonomy): domain Bacteria; phylum Pseudomonadota; class Alphaproteobacteria; order Caulobacterales; family Parvularculaceae; genus Hyphococcus. Next base: position 10,505 of record JAADIQ010000083.1, on the reverse strand, counting down.
ACACCCCGCCGGTGATAAACGGCGACGCGACCAGCGAGCCGACGGCCGTAAAACGCGCCATCTGGAGCCGCGATCCGTCAAGCTATGGACGGCCATGGACAGCGCCGGGCATGCCCGGTCTCGCCCACCGGATTGGCGGGCTGGAAAAAGACATCGCCACTGGCGACATTTCCTATGACGCCGACAACCATCAGGCGATGAGCGAGCTACGCGCGAGGAAAGTCGAGGCGGTCGCTGATTTCATTCCCGACCAGGATGTCGAACAGGGCGAGACCAAAGGCCCGGTAGCGGTTGTCGGCTGGGGCTCGACCCATGGCGCGATCTGGCGCGCGGTGCATGATGTCCGCGAGCAGGGCTACGACGTTGCGCAAATTCACTTACGTTACCTCAGCCCGCTGCCAAAAAATCTCGGGCGGCTCTTATCCAGCTACGACAAGGTAATCCTGCCGGAAATGAATATGGGCCAATGCGCAACGCTGCTCCGCGACAAGCTCGGGCTGGAGGTTATCCAGCTCAACAAAGTTTCCGGCCAACCGTTCAAGATTGCCGAGATTGTCGACGTGATAAAAGAGAGTTATCCGGCGAAGGCAAAGAGACTGAAAAAGGCAGCGGAGTAAGATGATGGCTGCTGACACCCCCATCCCCGGCTTCGCCGGTACTTCCCCCGCAAGCGGGGGAAGAAAGAGGTTGCGACAAGCTCAACCTAATTCCTCCCCCGTTTACGGGGGAGGTGTCCGCAAAGCGGACGGAGGGGGTGTTGCCATTAAGCAGGTAGACCACCTCAATCATTCAGTCCAAGGACTTTCACAATGAACGCTCCCCTCACCGCAAAAGATTTCGCCACCGACCAAGAAGTGCGCTGGTGTCCCGGTTGCGGCGATTATGCGATTTTGAAATGCATGCAGAAGACCATGGCCGATATTGGCGCCGATCCGGATAACACTGTGTTCGTTTCCGGCATCGGGTGCTCTTCGCGCTTTCCCTATTACATGAACACCTATGGCTTCCACACCATCCACGGCCGCGCGCCGGCGTTTGCGACCGGTTTAAAGCTCGCCAATCCCGCGCTTGATGTCTGGGTCGTCACCGGCGACGGCGACGGGCTGTCGATTGGCGGCAATCATCTGCTGCATGTCATCCGGCGCAATGTGAATTTGCAAATCCTGTTGTTCAACAATGAAATCTACGGCCTCACCAAGGGCCAATATTCACCGACATCGCGGCTCGGCACGCGCTCGCCGACCAGCCCCACAGGCTCGATTGACGCGCCGCTCGCGCCCGGCGCCTTCGCGCTCGGCGCCGGCGCAAAATTCATCGCCCGCGGCATCGACACGGACGCAAAAAAACTGGCGCCAGTGCTGAAAGCCGCGCAGGAATTTAACGGCGCCGCCTTCGTTGAAATCTTTCAAAACTGCATCGTCTATAACAAAGACGTATTTGAAAGCTTCGTCGGCAAGAAAACCGCGAAGGAAACCCAAATCCATGTAGTGCACGGCCAACCACTATTGTTCGCCGACGGAACAAAAGGGCTGAAGCTCAACACGGCAACGCTGGCGCTAGAAGTCGTTGGCGTCGGTGAGTTGAACGGGGATGGGGCCCCGGTTAACGGTGTTCCGAAATCAGACATTCTTGTCCATGACGAGACCAACGCCGTCATAGCGCAAATGCTCCTCACTCTACAATCAGATAACTACCCCATGCCCCTCGGCGTCATCTACCGCGCGCCAGCCCCCTCCTATAACGACGCCTTCTGGGCGCATCACCCAACGCAAGGAAAGCGCACAGGGAAAGTGGCCGATGCGTTGCGCAAGGGCAGTGTTTGGAAGAAGGCTTAAGGTCGTAAATTTTTTGAAAATGTTTATGAATTAGGAATGGAAGGCGCGCACCGTTCTGAAAATTTTGATTCCATCTTTTTACATATCGCAACCAATGCTGTTGCGATTTCTCTACGCTGATCTGAGTCTGTATGTGAATTGTCCTCACCGTAAAGAATATCGTTCCTAATCAAGAAAACGTCACCAAGGCGTAGAGAATGCAAGGCCGAGCTGTGCTCGAATTCTTCGAATTCTTGTGCCATGTGTGATAAAATATTTTCTTCAAATTCCTTCGTTTGTTCTGGTGATTTTTCACGTTGACATAGATGCTCCCGCTGCCTGTCAGACAACTCGCTACGGTGTTTAACCTCAAACCCAGCCCGTTCTATTCCTTGCAGATACAACTCCGCTGCTACCAATGACACTGTAGCGCGTTGCTTCGCGAGGTGATTGCGTTTTCCAGGCTTGTTCCAAACTTCAAGGTATAATTTTCCGGCCTGCTCTATCGCCATCAACGCAAGAACTATCGATGAGTCAATCCGCTGTTGTTCAAATAGAAACTCTGCGTCACGATAAAGACTTTCAAAGGCCTTTTCGTGCATATTACGGTCGATACTTGAGTTAGTATTCATCAACTTGCCTAAATCAAAATGCAGATTAGCAAACCTTGCCTCACTGCACCAGAAGAGATCGCTGGCTTACCGGAGAGTTACCCCTTCAACGCCGCCTCAGTCGCGTCGGCGAAAATATCCAAACCTTCGTCGAGCAGCGCGTCGGATATCACCAGTGGCACGAGCGAGCGCAGGCACTGTGCATAGGCGCCGGCGGTGGTCATAATCAGGCCGCGCTGGCGGGCTTCGAGGAGGATTTTTGCGGCGATGGCGCCATTGGGTTTTGACGCATCGCCGTCCTGCACGAACTCCAGCGCGCACATGGCGCCAACCCGGCGCACATCGCCGATGACGTCTTTGGCGACACCCTTTTGAAGCTCGCGCCAGCGCGCTTCTGTTTTGGCGCCAATCTCTTCGGCGCGCGCGAGCAGGCCCTCTTCTTCAAAGATTTTAAACACCGCAAGCGCCGCGGCGCAGGCGACCGGGTTGCCGCCATAGGTTGAGCCCATAGACCCCGGCACGACTTTGTCCATCAACGCCGCCTTGCCGGTGAGCGCCGACAGCGGCAGGCCGGCGGCGATGGATTTTGCGATACACACAAAGTCAGGCTCGACGCCGGCTTTTTCAAACGCAAAATACTTGCCCGTCCGGCCCATGCCCGACTGAATTTCATCAGCAATCAGCAAAATCCCGTGCTCGTCGCATTTGGCGCGCAGGGCTTTCAGGAATTCCTTCGGCGCCGGGTTAAACCCGCCCTCGCCCTGCACCGGCTCGACAATCATCGCCGCCACTTCTTCCGGGCGGATCATGGTTTTGAAAATATGCTCAACGCCAGCGAGCGCTTCATCCACTGAGACGCCATGATATTCATCCGGGTACGGCGCATGAAAGATGGCCGGAACATAAGGCCCGAAGCCCACCTTATAGGGCTTGGATTTACCGGTGAGCGTGGTTGTGAGCAGCGTGCGGCCATGGAACGCGCCGGCAAATGCGATGACGCCGGGCCGGCCGGTAATCTGGCGGGAAAATTTCACCGCGTTTTCAACCGCCTCGGCGCCGGCGTTAAACAGCGCGGTTTTTTTCGGCGTCTCGCCCGGGGTCAATCGGTTGAGCGTTTCGCAAACCTCAACATAGCCTTCATATTGGGCAATGCCGAAGCAGGTATGCACAAAAGCCTCCGCCTGGGCTTTGATGGCCTCCACCACTTTCGGGTGGGCGTGGCCGACATTCAAAACCCCGATCCCGCCGATGAAATCGATATAGCGCTTGCCCTCAACGTCCCATAGCTCAGCGCCTTGCGCGCGCGCGGTGTAAATCCCCGACTTCGACGGCAACCCCACGGGGCAAGCCTCATCGCGGCGCGCCTTCAGGCTTTCATTCGAGGCGAACTCATTTTTTCCGTGATCCATGGCGGTGCTTCCCGGTTAGGCGCTCAAAGAAGTCGGCTCTAGCACGTTAAAATTTAAAGGGAAGGGGCGGCGGCCGGGTTTTTCAAACATCAAACTTAACGCCCTGGGCCAGCGGCAGGTCGGGCGAATAATTCACCGTCTGGGTCTGGCGGCGCATATAGGCCTTCCACGCGTCAGACCCGCTCTCGCGCCCGCCGCCGGTTTCTTTCTCGCCGCCAAAAGCGCCGCCAATTTCTGCGCCGGAAGGGCCGATATTAACATTGGCGATGCCGCAATCGGAGCCCGTGGCGGAGAGGAAACGCTCCGCCTCCAGAAGATCGCGGGTGAAGATGCATGATGACAAACCTTGCACAACACTGTTCTGCATCGCGATAGCATCATCAAGATCGCCATAGCGCATCACATAAAGGATCGGCGCGAAAGTCTCCTCGCAAACTATCCCCTCATGCGCCGCCAGCTCGACAATCGCCGGGCGCACATAATACCCCTTATCGCCGATGCGTTCGCCGCCGGTGATGGTCCCGCCCTGCGCCCTCGCCCGGTCGAGCGCGTAATGCATACAGTCAAACGCCGCGTGGTCGATTAGCGGCCCGACCAGGCTACCCGCCTCCAGAGGATCGCCGACCGGCAGGCTCGCATAGGCTTTTTTAAGGCGCGGAACCAGGCTGTCATAAATATCTTCGTGCACGAATAAACGCCGCAGCGAGGTGCAACGCTGCCCGGCCGTGCCAGCGGCGGAAAAGCATATCGCCCGCACCGATAGTTCGAGGTCAGCTGACGGCGCTGCAATCGCCGCATTGTTGCCGCCAAGCTCCAGCAGCGAGCGCGCGAAACGCGACGCCGCGCGCGGGCCAACGGCGGCGCCCATGCGCGTGGAGCCGGTAGCGGAAATGAGCGCGACGCGGGCGTCATCGACCAGCTGCTCGCCAGCCTCGCGCGCGCCAATCATGATTTGCGACAAGCCGTCGGGCGCGTCGCCAAATTTTGCCGCCGCCCGATCATAGAGCGCCTGCACCGCCAACGCCGTCAGCGGCGTCTTTTCCGATGGTTTCCACACGCATGAATTGCCGCAGACCAGCGCCAGCGCGGCGTTCCATGACCACACCGCGACGGGAAAGTTAAACGCCGAGATTATGCCCACGACGCCGAGCGGGTGCCAGGTCTCGCGCATATGGTGACCGGGGCGTTCTGAGGCGATGGTCAAGCCATAAAGCTGGCGCGACAGGCCGACCGCGAAGTCGCAAATGTCGATCATCTCCTGCACTTCGCCGAGGCCTTCGGAAAGGGTTTTGCCGCATTCCATGGCCAGCCGGCCAAGGTCGTCCTTATGCGCACGAAGCTCCTCGCCCAACAGCCGCACCAACTCGCCGCGGCGCGGCGCCGGAACCGCGCGCCATTGCAAAAACGCCTCCTGCGCGGCGGCGAGTTTCGCATCGATTGCCGCGGCGTCACCAATCGCAACCCGGCCAATTTCCGAACCGTCAATCGGCGTTTCAACGATGAGATCGCCTTTGGTATAGGCGGTTTCATTTACGCCGAGGCGGGTCATGATATCACTAATATTCATTTTCTTTCCAAGAACTCACGCAATTCAGGATTCTTCTCCAAGTCGATAATTAGTTTCACTCGAGCATCACATTGTGTTTTTCCCGACTTAGGCAGAAATTCATAATAGTCACATCGATTAGACCACAGCCCCTGAAGCATATAAAAGAGCCCAATACCGATAACGACAGCCGCGTTGATTGTTTTGCTCTTCTGGTCAGTGGTCATAAAATTAGATTTCTACTAACTCCTGCCAAACCCTACGCCCCAACCAAGCCGCGAAGCAACACGCCGACGCCATAGGCGACACCGGCGGCGATGAGGCCGATGGAGAAAGTCTCCAGTCCTGACTTCCACCATGGCGCGGTCGACCACTTTGATTTCAGCGCGCCGATGGCGAAAAATGTTGCGCTGGTCATCACCGTTGCGGCAAGAAGCGCATGATCGCCGGTCGCCAAATGACCGCCAAACACAAACGGCAATAGCGGCACCGCGCCGCAAACAAAAAACGCCGCAAACGTCACCAGCCCCGCCTTGAGCGGCGAGTGGTTAACCTTGGGCGCGCCGTGTTCTTCTTCCAGCATCACCTGCACCCAGCGCTCGTGGCTGGCGGTGATAATTTCCACCGCGCGATCAAGGTCCGCGCCTTCGAAACCTTTCGAGGCAAAAATCTGTCGCACCTCTTCGCGCTCGCCTTCCGGCGTCACCGCGATATGGCGGATTTCCATCTGCCGCAGACGCTCATAGTCATCCTTTTCAGCTTTCACGCCGGAATAATTCCCCGCCGCCATGGAAAACCCGTCAGCCAGCAAGTTTGCCGCGCCGAGAATGAGGATGATCGAGGTTGGCAGCTGCGCCCCGGCGACGCCGGCGACAACCGCAAAGGTCGTCACCGCGCCGTCTATGCCGCCAAACACCCAGTCGCGCAGGTAGTTTACCGCAGGGCCCTGTTCGAGCCGCTCGGCAATCGCATGCGGCGCGTGGCCATGTTCGATTTCGCTGTCGGTTGCGTCCGGTTTCATCATCTGCGCCTTATCGCGCGCGTGCTGATTGCGCGTCAATGCCAATCGCCCCGCGGGGGGCTGTTGCGGGCGATTCTCAACCGCCAGCCGGCCGCCATGCATGGCCCCGTTGTGTCTCGCGCGCGAGGCGGCTAAACCGCCGGGACTGACTTTTTCTTTTGCGGCCAAACCTCATCGCCGCGCAAGCATGCGAGACATAAATATGAGCGACGCCGCCTCCACCGACATTGTCATCATTGGCGCCGGCCATAACGGTCTGGTTTGCGCTGCTTACCTCGCCGAGGCGGGGCTCAAAGTTCACATGGTTGAACGGCGCCATATTGTCGGCGGCGCGGCGGTGACCGAGGAGTTTCACCCCGGTTTTAAAAACTCCATTGCCAGCTATACCGTCAGCCTGCTCAACCCAAAAGTCATCGCCGATCTCGACCTTTACAATAACGGCCTGGAACTGGTTGAACGCTCAATGCCGAACTTCTGGCCGCTGGGGAACAAGCCGGGCGAGTATCTGAAATTTTCCTACGACATGGCCGAAACGCAAGCCGAATTTGCGCGCTATTCCAAACATGACGCCGCCGCCCTTCCCGGCTATTACGCTGCGATTGAGCGCGCCGCCGCAGTGGTGCGCAGTCTGGTGCTAGAAACGCCGCCAAACGCCGGCGGCGGCTTGCGCGATATCTGGCGGGCGATCAGCGCTGGCAATAAACTGCGCAAGCTGTCGCTTGACGACCAGCAATTATTGCTCGATCTGTTCACCAAATCGGCGGCGGAGTTTTTGGCGCCGTGGTTTGAACACCCGGCCATTCTTGGCGCCTTCGCGTTTGACGGCATCGTCGGCAATTTCGCCTCGCCGCATTCGCCCGGCTCCGCTTATGTGTTGCTACATCATGTGTTTGGCGATCTCAACGGCAAGAGCGGCTATTGGGGCCATCCGATTGGCGGCATGGGCGCGATTACGCAGGCGATGGCGCGGGTGGCGCAAAGCCGCGGCGTTAAAATCACCACCGAAGCGCCGGTAAAACGCGTTCTGGTTGCCGATGGCCGCGCCACCGGCGTCGAGCTGGAGAGCGGCGAGAAGATTTATGCGCGCGCCGTCGCGGCGAATGTCGACCCCAAGCTGTTGTTCACCAAGCTCACCGATGCGGCCGATCTGGCGGCGCCATTCCGTAGCCGGATGGAAAATTTCGCCTGCGGCTCGGGCGTGTTGCGGATGAATATCGCGCTGTCGGAGCTGCCGGATTTTCCCTGCCTGCCAGGCAAGGATGCCGCCGACCATCACCGCGCCGGCATCATCATCGGCCCCAATCTCGATTATCTCGACCGCGCCTATCTCGATGCGCGCAATTTCGGCTGGTCGCGCGCGCCGGTGGTGGAAATGTTGATCACCTCAACCATGGACCCGACGCTGGCCCCGGAAGGCAAACATGTGGCGAGCCTGTTCTGTCAGCAATTCTCGCCGGAACTGAACCAGGGGCGCAGCTGGGACGATGTCCGCGAGGAAGTCGCCGATCATATCATCGAGACGGTTAATCAGTATGCGCCCAATTTCAAGCAATCCGTGCTCGGTCGGCAAGTGTTGACGCCGCTCGATCTGGAGCGCACCTTTGGCCTCACCGGCGGCGATATCTTCCACGGACGCCTGTCGCTCGACCAGATGTTCTCCGCCCGCCCGGCGCTCGGCCACGCCGACTACCGCACGCCAATCAAAGACCTCTATATATGCGGTTCGGGAACCCACCCCGGCGGCGGCGTCACCGGCGCCCCCGGACACAACGCGGCGCGGGAAATTATTCGCGATATGCGCTAGGCGAGGCGTTCCTCCGCCGTCATCCCGTGTGCTGTGCGGCACCCGCACCTAAAAGCGTGTAATTAGCCGCATTTTTCTCTCGAGAATGGAAGCACCCTTATGGCTGTGTTCAAATCTTATTCCACCACGGGAGTACATCGGCAATATTCTCACTAAAAGGGTACTTTCGGTTTACCGTGTTTTCTGGCCTCAGCTCTTTATGTATGCTGGTTAGTAGCCATCCGGCTTTCTCCGTCGACGCAGCACAACTGATGGTATCAACAAATGACTCTTTGTCAGCTTTACATATTAAACTCTCAAGATCATTTATATCGCAGAATGCAATACGCCTCCGGTCAACATCTTGCATCAGAGGTTCTTTCTTTGCCAGAATTGTATTTGCCTCAGCCATAATCCGAGCGTAGCGATCATGAGTCATTGTGAGCCACGGATCGAGTGTAAGAACCAGACCGATTGCTTTCTTGTCAACTGAGTGAGATGAACAAATACCACGTCGACAGTCGCAAAAAAACCGCCAAATTTGTACCACAGCTTTTACAATCTCATCCCACCCATCAGGCGTGCGGAATTTTGTTGGATCAAACTTCGAAGAGATATTCATACGTTTAGATTTACACTCAACAACCAGCCGAATGCTGTCTTGCTCGCACACTAGTATGTCAGGTGAGTAGACGTTGTTCTTTTTTCTCTTATAATTTACAGCCTCTAGATACTGAAAACCCGAAAGCCCTGCCTTTAGTAGATTCAGACAATAGCGTTCAAACTGGCGTCCAATTTCATTTCGGACTTGATTCCCTCCGCTAATAATATCGTAGTACATGCCCACGGAAACTCTTTGAAGAACAAGTTCCGGGATCGGCGCAAAGACAATCGGTTTTCCTTTTTTCGACAAATCAATGCACGGAATTCGGCGCAAAACGCTCGGGCTGTATGAACCATAAGAATGTATTTGGCGAAGATCACTAGCTTCATGACGTATCCTGTCAATTGGCGCGGAAATAAGTGAGAGTATTTTTTCTGTCGCCTCTATAGGTACATCGATTAACGAGGAGTCAATCTTTGGGCCTATTATCGGATTCTCTAGAAAGTGACTGTACAGACCAAACCCAATAAGAGAAAAATCAACAAAACTTACACCATACGTATTTTCAAAATACCTAATACACTCTGGTCCAGCATACAGGTAAGCGGATCGGTACAAGCTCGCGATATTTAAAAAACCCCTTTGCCACTCAAACTGCTTGTGAGAAATGCGGACCAATTCATCTAGAACATGCACGTTTTCAAGGTGCAGGCCACTTTCCGCATTCTGCATCTTTCCTAAATAATAGAAAATCGAGGTTACTGTTGCATAGCTCTGACAATTAAGAACTTTCCCCTTTTTTGCTGCTTTGCCTAACCCTTGTGCCGTCACGAAGTATTCATTCAACACATCTTCCAGACGCCATGGGTGAATATAGTAATCCGAAGTTATATCCGACGTTACAAACTCTTTCGGAAATTCTAAAAATATTGCAGCCCGGCGTGAATTGCCCGTTTGTGCTGCGCGGACAGCCCAAATCATTTTGAGAAATGATTCTGCTTCAGCAACCGCAAACAGATTCTTTAAGCGTTTATGATAGAACTCGTAAGCTGTTTTGCTCATTATTCTGACTGCATAAGATTACAGCTCTTTTGTTATCATAACTAACTGTCCATCAAACACCCAGCCCTCTAAACCAACCGAGCCACATGCTTATCAATCATCGCGGGCGTATCTTGCGGGCCGAAGCGCGCGGTTACTTTGCCGTCGCGATCGACCAGAAACTTGGTGAAGTTCCATTTGATGGCGCGGGTGCCGGCCAGTCCGGGTTTTTGGGCTTTTATCCATTTGTAGAGCGGGTGGGCGCCGGCGCCGTTGACGGCTATTTTTTGATGCATCGCGAAGCTGACATCGAAGCTGGTGGAACAGAAGTTCGCAATCTCCGTCGCATCGCCCGGTTCTTGCGCGCCGAACTGGTTGCAGGGAAAGCCGAGGATTTCAAAGCCTTGATCCTTGTACTTACCGTATAGCTTTTCCAGCCCTTCATATTGCGGCGTGAACCCGCATTTGCTGGCGACGTTCACCACCAGCAGCACCTTGCCTTTATAGTTGGCGAGGTCCTGGCGCTCGCCGTTCAGCTGGTTGACATCGAAGTCATAAATTTCCGCCATTACCGGTTCCTATTTAATTGCGCTGTCACAGTGCCAGCAGGTTTCCAAAAAGCCGGCGCCCATAAAACTGCCAATCGGGCTTCCCGGCGGCGTCTCGGGCGCGCCGA
>JAADIQ010000094.1:6632-13257 GCA_013151255.1 Alphaproteobacteria bacterium | reverse complement strand
CACCAACGCGCAGGCGCACGTCGTCAATGCCGAACGCTGGCAAGGCGAAAAAGCCAATCACGCCGAGCAACAGGCCGACAAGTTTGCCGACGGTGATGCGGGTCAGGATCGATGGTTTGGAAAACATGGATATCCTCCTCATGCTATATTATTAAACATGGGAAAGCCGCGCGCCGGCGTCTATTGCCTGCGACGATTGATGCTTTTTTGCGAGTGAGACTGGTTTTCAGGCGCCGCGAGGACGCAAGTTATTCGGCGACCTGCGCCAAGCGCAAACGGCGCAGCTCGTCCGACTTGCGGCGGCGCACTTCCAGCTCTGCATCGACTTCCGCCAATGCGGCCGCTTCCGCCTCTTCGCGGATCGCGCGATACCGGAGAATAACCGCGGATCGGTTTTTTCTGGAGATCATGGCGGCTAGGGCCGCGTTTGAGTGCTTCAGCCATGTCTACTCCTTACTAGATTGAAGACGCGCGCTTAGTCTTGATTGCACGGCGTCATTTAATTGCGCAGCGTCATTTCGTTTTCTGCAGCGACGCGCTCGAAATTCTCTTCGGAATTGCGAAGGCGGTATTGGTAGTGGGCGCCATTCGACGGCAGGAGCGCAATGATTTCGTATCCCGCGCTGGCGTTCTTGGCATAGCCGAAGCCGCGCGAAAGCCTAACGGTCTGCCCTATTTCATACCGATGGGCGTTCTCATTATCGTCCATGGTCCTCTTTCAAATAGCATAAGCGGAGCGCCGGCTAACCAGCGCCCCGTATGCGATTAGGCTTAAAGTCAGCTGACTTTAAGAGACGTCGCAGAAGTCTTGCCGCGATCTTCGGTCAGCTCGAAGCTGACAGTTTGACCATCGTCAAGGCTACGGATGCCGGCTGCTTCAAGCGCCGTTGCATGGACAAATACGTCCTTGCCGCCTTCATCCGGTGCGATGAAGCCATAACCTTTTTGCGGGTTGTACCATTTTACGGTTCCAGTAGCCATTATATCTCCTTTTCAGACATGGCGTTAAAGGGTTAGGCGCAAGCCCGGCCCCGAGGATAAGCTGCCGATGTTGAAGGGAGTGTAGAAAGCTTGGAGTACAGGCCTAATAGACGGCCCTCGATCATTGGCGCATGGCTCATTTGGGCCCTCAGACGCCAAAATGCAAGCTTTATCTCCATATTGTCATATATTTATAATAAAAACAGTGGCTTAGCTTATTCTCGCCCTATAAGAGCGGCGCCCGTCGGGAACAGTGAACTATGGCCCTTTACCGCACTCACTCTTCATCGCGGAAAAAGCTGAGGCTGTGGCGCTCAAGGAAATCAATATCCTCTCCAATGGTCTGCTCGCCATTGGTGAAGGCGGCAATGGCCTCCGCATCAAGCGCCGGCCGTGCGGCAATCAATGCTTCGATTGCCGTCCTCTGTTGCAGCGAGACTTCCGCATAGTTCTTGCCAGTACTGACGACGTTGCCAAACTTCAGCACAAACAAAACCGCAATGACAATCACCGGCGCAGACACCCGCTTAGTCAACGCGCCGCGCCGGGCCGCAGCGATCAGCGTCATTAGTATCACGCCAATCCAGATGAAATTGCCAAAACTGATATAGCGGCTCGAAAAACCTTGCGATGCGCCAAGCTCCCCCGCCCGGCCGAGCGCCGTGAGCATGCCGGCGCCGGCGCCGTAGGCAATCAGTGCGACAAGCGCCAGCGTGGCCGCCGGTATCGTCAAGCCTCGCCAATCGATATCGCTGCGTCTCACCCCCCAGAAAAATAAAAATCCGCCTGCCGCCGCCACTGGCGCCGTTAGATCAATTGCAAACCGGGCGATCGGGCTGGCGATAAAATTAACAAAGAAATGCGCATAGACCCCGACCGACGAGATATCATAAGCGACAACAGTCGCCTGTCGCCCATCGGCGCCGTCAGCAGAAAAATTTAACCGCCAATAGAGTGTCAGTATCGCAATCGAAAACACCGCCCACAGGCCCAAATAATATTTAACCGGAGAGCGGGCCTTGCCCCCCATAGCGCGGATCTGAAAAACCAACAGCGCAAAACCAATCGGCAATAAAACGAGCCCCGTCGCAAAGGATGCAATCGCGGCGGCGGTCGCAACCAGCGCGCCGGCAAACTTTGCCGCTGTCAGCGATGTCGAGGTCAGGAGCGCAATACACCACACAGCGCCTGCTGTGTTGATGAACACCGCAACCTGCCAGCCCCACAACCAATTGCCCCCCTGGTCGAGCGAGAACCACAAGGCGGCGCCCAGTCCGAGCAACAGCGGACGCAAGCCTTTCGCGGCGTCATCGTTGGCGGCGCGGGTAATGATTTGCGCAAGACCGGCAAAGCCCAGCGTGGCAAAAGCCAAGTTCGCCAAGCTCTCATAGAGATGGTTCATGCCGGTGATTTCAGTGAGGCCGTACAAAACCATATAGGCGGTTACGTGCCAATGCACGTCATGCAGCGCCAACATCGCGTCTACGCCAATCGCGCCTTCCGCCATCAACCGGTAAAGCCGAACGAAACCCCATTGGTCAAAATACGGCGCTCTGAAATGGAACAGCACGATATAGATTGCAGTGACGAGAAAAAACGCCGCCGCCGGACCGTAGGTGATTACCTGTCGGCGCAGTTGACCCGTTGGCGCCTTGCTCGCAGACGCGTCTTGTCCGGGCGCGAATACAAACTTTCTCGAGAATAAAAACGTCATCGGCGGTAAAGTGACAATCACGGCTCCGAAGGCGATCATATAGTGCAGCTGCAACAGATTAACGATTATGGCGAAGACAAGGATGTTATATGCGAGGCCGATTAAGGCGGTAAAAAAAAATTTTGGCGCCGCCGCGGCATGGTCCTGGCGTGAGCGGAACGAAAAATAATAGTGCCCAAGATAGGAAATCGAAAATGCACAAAGGAATGCGACGACATTCGCCAGCGTCGGATGAAGGTTGGCGCCAAGCACCAGGAGGTTCAGCGCCACCCCATGAACAAGCGTCGCCAAAACGCCGACCCCCGCAAAGCGCGCGAAAGACGCCGCAGTAGTGTGGCCCGCAATAGCCTCGACGAAGCCCTGGATGCCGGCGCGCCGGCGTTGTGTGCTTTTATCGGCCGGATTCATTTTGTTGGCTGCGCTCACTGCGTGACTTCACTAATCCATAGGCCGGGTGCTTTTGCCTCGTTAAACACAACTCGCCATATTTCCCAACAACGCCAATACTGAAAAGCGGGGCCCGCCGAGAAAATGCGGCCTGCCATCGCTTTATTGGGGCGCCCTACCGCAACGTCAAGAGATTAGCGGGCCAGACCAACCAGGGCCCTGACACCGTCTGGCCAGCAGGCCTTGCAGCGCTGCAATTCCGGTTGTTTTCGCCAGTCAATTCAACGTTACATCGCAAGATTCATCTTGCCTCGCCACAGCTTACGCGCGACAATAGCGCTCATAAATTCTTTATGAAGAGGATGTGCTATGGTCACCCATATGGATACGCATCAGGTTGCAGCGAATGACGCCGCAGTTCATAGTACAAACGATATCGTGGTGCGCGCCATTACGTTTAGCGATCTGATTGATAGCTTGAAGCTTGGGCTTGAAGATTTCAAAGCCAAACCCAGTCATATATTCGTACTCGGATTACTTTACCCTATTGGGGTCGCGCTAACCGCGGGATATGCGCTTGGCCAAGATGTGCTGCCGCTCGCCTTCCCGGTAGCGGCGGGGCTGGCGCTACTGGGCCCGTTCGCGGCGATTGTTCTTTATGAAATCAGCCGCCGCCGCGAGCAGGGGCAAAGCTTTTCCTGGAGCGATATTGGCGATGTGTTTGAGCGCGCCTCAAGCTGGAGCGTCGGCATTATCATGATTGCGCTGGTCGCCGTGTTTGGCGTCTGGCTGGTGGTCGCGCAAGCAATATTTGACGCAACCCTCGGGGTCGGCGGCTATATCGAACCGGCGGCGTTTATCGGCCAGGTTTTGACAACGCGCGAAGGCTGGACGCTGATCGTGCTCGGCAACGCCGTGGGTTTCATCTTCGCCGCCGGCGTTCTGGCGACCAACGTCGTCTCGTTCCCGATGTTGCTGGACCGTGATGTCGGTGCGGCGGCGGCTGTCGCAACGTCGCTGCGCGTCGCCGCCAAAAGTCCGCTGACGATTGCGCTTTGGGGACTGATTATCGCCGGCTCGATGGCGGCCGGCGCAGCGGTGTTCCTGGTCGGGCTCGGCGTTGTCGTGCCGGTTCTCGGCCACGCCACCTGGCACCTCTATCGCAAGGCGGTGGTGCCGTAAGTCGGCAGGCTACGCGCAAGAATTTTAGTGGTTCGTCGCTATCGACGCCAGACCGCCTTGCAAGAGCCCCCAGCCAACGCCGCGTATAGCCACGTCATAAACGGCAGGCGCGGCGCCGCCGGGAACGATGAAGAACCACCAGAACGCCGCATAACCGGCGACACAGACAACCAAGCCGACGCCAAGCCCGGTCAGCAGGGCGCTAAGGCGGGCCAATCCGGCTAATTTTAAAACGCCATAAGTCAGCGCAAAAGGCGCAACCGCCGTCATCAGTACAAGGATTACAACCGAGCGGGCATAGCCGATATCAAATTCCGGCGGCGCGGCCACCGAATATTTATACCAGCTATAGAGCCCAAGAAAAATCACATAGGCGATAATCGCCATCCGGCCTAATGGCATAAGCAGGGCTCCCTGATATTTTCCTGACTATATCATAAACGCGAACGCGCACCTAAAACGTTGGCTATCGGCCATCGCGCCAGGCCAACGCTTCACCGCAAACCTGCTATTTTGCGTTCAGGTCGAGGTTCAACATCCAGTGTACGCCAAATTTGTCCGTGCACATGCCGAAATAAGACCCCCAGAACGTCTCGTTCATGGCCATGCTGATTTCGCCGCCTGCGGCAAGCTTTGCAATCACGTCATCCGCCTCGGCTTTGGTTTTCGGCGCGAATGAAATCGCAAAGTTATTGCCGGGTTTTGCCGGCTCGCCAAAGCTGGACAATGTGTCTGAACCCATCAGAACGCTGTCGCCGACCGGCAAGGAGACATGCATGATCCGCCCCTTTTCGTCGTCGCTGGCGCCCATTTCGGGCGGGCCGTCGCCGTAAGTATTCCAGGACGCAAACGCGCCGCCGAACACCGATTTATATAACTCAAACGCTTCACCGCACTGGCCGTCGAAATAAAGGTAGGTGGAAAGAGACATCTTATCCTCCAAAGTTAAACCGCGCTGCGATACCCAATACACCATAGCATGTCGGGCCGGTTTGTAGAGACTGCGCAGGACGGTTGCGCCGGCGCCGTGAAACGATATCGTTTGCCAGTATTTATAAGCAACCGGGATACGCGATTATGGATGAACCCCACTCGCAAGCGGCCGACCTCGTCAACAAGATCGGCGCAGACTATCTGCCGGGTTTGCTTGGCTTAAAGTTTACCGACTTCGGCGATGGCTGGGTCGAGGCGGAGGTTGAAATCCGAAAAGCCTGATGGCGCCAAACGGTTTTCTCCATGCCGGCGCCGTGGTGACGCTCGCCGATAGCGCCTGCGGCTATGGTTGCGTGCGCGCCCTGCCCGAGGGCGCGGCGGGGTTTACAACGATTGAATTAAAAACCAACTTTGTCGGCACGGCGCGCGATGGCGTCATCATGTGCCGCGCCGAAGCCCATCACCTTGGCCGCACAACACAGCTTTGGGATGCGCGCGTCGCCCATGTAGAGACCGGCAAGACAATCGCGCTGTTTCGCTGTACACAGATGGTGTTATGGCCGAAGACATGAGCGCGTGCGTACAACCTGAGAGAGGCGTATGACCCAAATACTGGACTTTGACGCAACCCGCCTGCCCTGCCCGCATATGAGCGCATCGCATGAGGCATGGCGCAAATCCGTGCGCAGCTTCGTCGATGCAGAGATTGCGCCGCACATCAACGCATGGGACGAGGCCGGCGCGTTTCCGCGCGACTTACATCAAAAGGCGGCGGCGGTCGGGTTGATCGGGCTTGGCTTCCCGGAAGAGTTTGGCGGCGTTAAAGACGGAATTGATGTCTTTCATTCGATTATCGCTTCGGAAGAATTATCGCGCGCCGGCTCTGGCGGGCTGGTCGCCGGGCTGATGACCCACGGCATTGGCTTGCCGCCGATCATCGCGCTTGGCTCTGACGCGCTGAAGCAACGCATCGCGCCGCCGGTGCTGGCCGGTGAAAAGCTCATCGCCTTATGCATCACCGAGCCTGGCGGCGGCTCTGATGTCGCCAATCTCAAAACTAAAGCAACGCGCAAGGGCGAGCGCTACATCGTCAGTGGCGAGAAAACTTTTATCACCACCGGCTGCCGCGCGGATTTTCTCACCGTTGCGGTGCGTACTGGCGCTAATGGCGCTGGCGGGATTTCCTTCCTGTTGATCGAAGCCGACCGCCCCGGCGTCACCCGCACGCGGCTTGCGAAAATGGGCTGGTGGATGTCCGACACGGCGAGCATTCATTTTGACGATGTTGAGGTTCCGGCGGAAAACCTTATTGGCCAGGAAAATGCAGGCTTTGCCGGGATTGTCACCAACTTCAATCATGAGCGGCTGACCATGGCGGCGCAGGCAATCGCGTTTTCGCGGGTCTGTATCGAGGACGCCGCCGCCTGG
>JAADIQ010000094.1:0-6607 GCA_013151255.1 Alphaproteobacteria bacterium | reverse complement strand
TTCGGCAAGCCGCTGGCGAAACACCAAGTCATCCGCCACAAATTCTCCGAAATGGTCCGTATGGTGAACGCTTCCACCGCCTATCTCGATAATTGCGCATGGCAGGTGCAAAATGGAGCCGCGCCGATTGCGGAATTATCGCTCCTGAAAGTCCAGGCAACACGCTGCATGGAGTTTTGCGCCCGCGAGGCGATGCAAATCCTCGGCGGCGCCGGGTTCATGCGCGGGCAACGCATCGAGCGCATCTACCGCGAGGTCCGGGTGATGGCGATTGGCGGCGGCTCGGAAGAGATTATGAACGATCTGGCGGCAAGGCAGATGGGATTGTAATTTCGTAGTACAGAACCCCCTTCGTCGGCTCCGCCGACACTTCCCCCATAAATGGGGGAAGAATCTTTGAATTTTAGGCCAGCTCTTTCTTCCCCCATTTATGGGGGAAGTGTCACCGAAGGTGACGAAGGGGGTGGCCGCTGCATAGGCAGCTTGCGCGAACGCCCCCGCCTGTCATAGCGTTGGCCAAACATTTCAAGGAACACTCCATGACGAGCCTCAAAGACATTAAAACCCGTATGCGCCTACCCGTTATCGGCGCGCCGATGTTTATCGTTTCGACGCCGAAGCTGGTAATTGCCCAATGCAAAGCCGGCGTTATTGGTTCGTTCCCGTCGCTGAATGCGCGTCCCGCCGAAGCGCTTGACGACTGGTTGACCGAGATAAAGCAAACGCTCGCCCACCATGATGATGAAAACCCGGACCGGCCGTCGGCACCCTATGCGGTGAACCAGATCGTCCACCGCTCCAACGACCGGCTGATGCATGATGTTGAGGCCTGCGTGCGCCATGAGGTTCCGATCGTGATCTGTTCGCTCGGCGCGCGCGAGGAGGTTTATGAGGCGATCCATTCCTATGGCGGGATTGTGCTCCACGATGTCATCAACAATAAGTTTGCGCAAAAAGCAGTTTCCAAAGGCGCGGATGGGCTCATCGCGGTCGCCGCCGGCGCTGGCGGGCATGCGGGCGTGCAATCGCCGTTCGCCCTGGTGCAGGAAATTCGCGAATGGTTCGACGGCCCGCTTGCGTTGTCGGGGTGCATTGCGCGCGGCCGCTCGGTGCTTGCGGCCGAAGCCATGGGCGCAGATTTCGGCTATATCGGCTCGGCGTTTATCGCCACCGAAGAGGCCAATGCTGATGACGCCTATAAACAAGCCATTGTCGATGCTTACGCCGACGATATCGTCTATACGAACTATTTTTCCGGCGTCCATGGCAATTATCTCAAACCCTCCATCGCCAAAGCCGGGCTCGATCCGGACAATCTCCCCGCATCGGACCCGTCGAAAATGGATTTCAAATCCGCCGGCGAGGGCGCGAAGAAACTCTGGAAAGACATCTGGGGCTGCGGCCAGGGAATTGGCGCGGTCGCGGAAGTCCAGACCACCGCACAATTTGTCGACGCGCTCGCAGAAGAATATAAAGCGGCGAAAGCGGCGCTTTGCGCGGAGTAAATCTTGTTATCCCCGCCCGCGCGAATAACCCCGCGCGGGCGGTTCTCAGACGCGGCAAATAGGCGTAGCCTCGCCGCCGTAATCATCCGCGAGCGCTTCCATGAGAAATCGTCTTTGTAAAATCGTCGCCACTGTCGGCCCGGCGAGCTCTTCGCCGTCGATGCTGCGGCTCATTCATGACGCCGGCGTCGATATTTTTCGCCTCAATATGAGCCATGGCGCCCATGACAAGCTGGCGCGGGTGGCGGAGGCTATCCGCGAGATTGAAAAAGAAACCGGCACGCCCCTGGGGTTATTCGCCGACCTCCAGGGGCCGAAAATCCGCACTGGCGACTTTGCCGCCGGCTCTATCAAGCTGCGCTATGGCGGTGAATATCGTCTGGTGTTCGCCAAAGAGTCTACCGACGAGGATACCATCCCGATCCCGCACCAGGAACTCCTCGATGTGCTGGAGCCGGGCGATATTTTGAAGCTCGACGACGGCAAATTGCAACTCACCATCGCCAGCCGCACCGCGCATCATCTCATCGCCAAGGCCGACACGCCGGGCGAATTGAAAAACCGCAAAGGCATTAATGTGCCGACCCGGGCGCTGCCGATTTCCGCGCTCACCGACAAGGATCGCGAGGACCTCGAATTCGCGCTTGGGCTCGGGGTTGATTATATCGCGCTGTCTTTCGTCCAAAAACCGAGCGACGTGGAGGAGGCAAAAGCTCTTATCCGTGGGCGCGCCGGAATTATTTCAAAGATTGAAAAACCCACCGCGGTTGAGTTTCTTGACGAGATTATCGAGCTGTCGGATGCGATTATGGTGGCGCGCGGCGATCTCGGCGTTGAATGCGCGCCGGAGGATGTGCCGTTGATGCAGCGGCGCATCATCCGCACCTGCCGCCGCGCCGGCAAGCCGGTGATTGTCGCAACCCACATGCTGGAATCCATGGTGGAATCGATTGCGCCGACCCGCGCGGAGGCGTCCGACGTTTCCACCGCGGTCTATCAGGGCGCCGATGCTGTGATGTTGTCGGCGGAAACCGCGGTCGGGCGCCATCCGCCAACCGCGGTGGCGATTATGGACCGGATCATCGGCGCCACCGAAGGCGACGCCGATAGCGGCGGCTACAAAATAGATCAGGGCGAAGACCTCACCTACACCACCGCCGATGCGATCACGCTGTCGGCGCGGCGCATTGCCGAATTGCTCGATTGCAAATTCGCCCTCGCCTACACCAAGACCGGGTCCACCGCGCGGCGGCTATCGCGCGACCGCCCGCACTGTCCAGTGATCGCCGCAACACCCGATGCAAGCGTCGCGCGCCAGCTGGCGCTTTTTTGGGGCGTGTGGCCGGTGGTCACCGAAGACATCTCGCATTTCCACGAGATGATCGAAAAGGCCGACACGCTCGCCAAAACCCATGGCGGCAAGGACGGTGAGCGGATTATTATTCTCGCCGGCTATCCGTTTGGCCGGCGCGGCAAGACCAACACGCTGAAGATCAGCCGGATCGGCGGATTTGAGAATTAGGAGCGATAGATGACGGTCCAAACACGCGCATTCGACTATGAGATTGACGGCAAAACCTATGAGGCAGTGTTGGCGAGCCCGGATGGGGCGGCGCGGCCGGGCGTGCTGGTCTGTCACACATGGGCGGGACGGTCTGAATTTGAAGTCGAACGGGCAAAGGCGCTCGCCGCGCTTGGCTACACCGGCATCGCCATCGACCTTTACGGCAAGGGCGTATTTGGTGCGACTACGGAAGAAAAACAGGGATTGCTAACGCCATTCCTTGAAGACCGTGAGATGTTGCGCTCAAAACTTCTCGCCACCCTAGACATTGCAAAACAACAAGCCGAGGTCGATGCGGAAAATATCGCCGCCATCGGGTTTTGTTTTGGCGGGCTCAGCGTCCTTAATATCGCCCGGACCGGCGCCGACATTAAAGGCGTTGTCAGCATCCATGGCCTCCTCGGTAAGCCCGGCAATGCTACCGGCGCCAAAATCAAAGCCAAGGTGCTTGTTCTGCACGGCTGGGATGACCCGCTGGTTCCGCCGGACGACGTCGTCGCGTTCACAAAAGAAATGACCGAGGCCGGCGTCGACTGGCAGCTCCACGCCTATGGCGGAACCATGCACGCCTTCACCCACCCCGAAGCCAACGATCCCGATAACGGCATGGCCTATAGCGCCGACGCCGACCGGCGGTCATGGGCTGCGACGGCGAATTTTCTCGAAGAGCTGTTTGCGTAACGTCATTTTTAAAATGTAGAAACCGGAGACACGCTTGCAATCGCGCCAAGAACACATCGCCCTCTTCAGCGACTATGAGGACCCTACCGTCAACATTACTACGGTTGTTACGTGTGCGGACTTTGTGGCGAAAGCCAAGGCGCACAATGTCCCGCCCTTCGCCGCATTGTTGTTCGCGATTGCCGAGGCGAGCCTTGCGGTTGAGAATTTTCGCTGGCGACTTGATGGCGGCGAGGCGGTTGAGGTTACGCATCTCAAGACCGGCCATACGGTGCTCGACAAAAACAACAATCTGAACTTTTCAGCAATCGAGCATACCAATGATTTCGACATCTTCGTGCGCCGGTATATTAAAGACCGCGAGATCGTCCATGCCGCAACCTCTCTGCGCTTGAGCGAGCGCGAAGACCGCGATCACCTCTATGTAACCTGCACGCCATGGCTTTTTTTTACAGCGTTCGAACACCCGGTCGCCCGCTTTGGCGACGCCTCAATTCCGAACATCGCTGTCGGGCAGTTCAAATTTGAAGACGGGATGGTTCGCTTCCCGCTAGCGGTGCAAGCCCATCACGGTCTGGTGGACGGCTTACATATTCATCAGCTAATCGAGACAATAACCGACGGCGTCGGCGCGCTGTTTTAAGGTGCGCGACTGAAGCCAGGCTCACTCGCCGCCTTCAATCCCGGCCAATAACAAATCGCGCGCCTCGTTAATCTTCGCCGCGAGATAGTCCGTACCGCCCTTATCGGGGTGGATTTGCGCGATGAGTTTTTTGTGCGCGGCTTTGACGTCGCCGACTGTTGCGTCGGCTGAAATCCCCAGCACTAACAGCGCTTCGGCGTGGGTCATGGATTTTGCCGGCGGCGTTATGCGGCCGCCCCCTTCCTCACCAATTTGCTTGCCGCGCCAGGTCTCAATCGCCATCACCCCGCCGACCGCGACCAGCACCATAAACGCCAGCGGCCACAGCTTGGCGGCGAACAGCGCCGCGGCCAGGCCGAACCAGACCACAAGCTTCATCAGCGTGATGTTGCGGGTCTCCCCGCCGCCGCCGCGCGCCAGGCGCAGCAACAGCCAGCCCGCGCCAATGCCGGCTGCAAGAAGGGCGATAATTCCAAACGACATGGGCCACCGGTTCATCCGCGTAAGTCAGCCTAGCAGGTTTTCCGCACAAAGCCGATGCAGCTCACGCGGCCTGCACTTCCTCCACCGGCTGCGGCAGGTCGAGCGAGGCGACCAGCGAGCGGATTTCGAGCCGCGCGGTAACGTGGCTCATGGTCGACAACCGCACCGGCGCATCGCGTCCGCCCAGATCGAGCAGCGTTAGCCCCATGGGGAACAGCTCGCGATAGATCACCCGGTCGCCAAAGCCCCGCGCCAGACGAAAACCAATCCGCGCCGCCAGATCCTCCAGCTTGTCGCCCATATTCTTTTTGTTGCGCGCGCGCGTTGCAGAAAGCCGGTTGCGGATCACCACCCAGTCAATGGCGCCGGCGACCCCGGACATCGCCCGCGTCTTGCGCGCCTCCCAAACCATCTCGCTATAAAGGCTCGGCCCGGTGATGCGGTTGGTTTCCGGATTGATCCGCGCCAACAGATCGAAATCGACAAAGCTGTCATTGAGCGGCGTCAGGATAGTGTCGGCATGCATATGCGCCAGCCGCGACAGATGGGTGTCGGCGCCGGGGCAATCGATGATGGCAAAGTCGCATCCCTCAAGCGCGGCGAGCGCCGATTGGAGATTTTCGGTTTCCTGTGCGCGCGCCGCCTCGCGGCTGTCGAGCGCTGACGGCTCAACCACCGACACCACAGGAAACGCCAATGTCTGGCCTTTGATGTCGGCGAATTTCCGGCGGTTTTCGAGATAGCGCGTCAGGCTGCGCTGGCGCAAATCCAGGTCCACCGCCCCGACTTTGCGTCCGGCTTTGGCCAGCGCGACAATCAGATGCATGGCCGTGGTGGATTTCCCCGACCCGCCCTTTTCGTTCCCCAAAACAATCACATGCGTCATTAAACAACCGCCCCGAGCCGATAACCGGCCAAAACACAACACTTTCACGGATTTTGCTTACCTTGAGGAAAGCAAACCGCAGATAGAATAGAGATTGCTCCGATTCTGGAAACCAAGGCGAGCATAATGATCAAGGCGATGGTCTTTATATTGATCACGATTTTAGCGACGGGCCCGGCCCGCGCCGATATCGAGCTGAGCCCGTTGCGTCAGGTTTTAACCAACACCACCCGTGTTGCGACATTTACTCTGTCTAATCCTTCCGCCCGCATCATCGACGGGCGCGTTACCTGGGTCGATCTTTCCGCAACCGAGACCGGCTACGCGCCGGCCGATGCGCAAACCCGCGCCGGGTTGAGCGCGGCGCCCTACCTCACGCTCACCCCGGCGCAATTCCGGCTTGAGCCCGGCGCGCGTATTGAGGTGACGGTGCGGCTTAAAGACGGCGCCCGGCCGCCGCCGGGCGAGCGCCGCTCGCATTTGCTGGTCGAGACCAGCGCCGCACGCACGCTGATTCGCAAAGCCTCCTCCGGCCTCCAGGCCGACATCGCCGTCGGCGTTTCCGTACCGGTGCTATTGCGCGGCAGGGGACGCGGCGCGGCGGTTCTGTCTGAAACCAAATTGCTGCGCGATGGCGACGGATTGTTATTGATCTCCACCGCTATCGAGCCGACCGGCGCCTATTCCACCTATGGGCGCCTCACCGCGACATTCCTGCCCGCGGCCGCCGACGAGGAGCCGGAACTTTTGGGCGTTCGCGACAATGTCGCCGGCTATCCGGATGCGCCGCACCGTCTGGTTGAAATCCCGTTCGGGTTCTTTTCCCTTGGCGCGGGTGAATTAAC
>JAADIQ010000090.1 GCA_013151255.1 Alphaproteobacteria bacterium | reverse complement strand
GACAGAGCAATCAGCGTTGATGTAAACCGGGTTTGCAACACCTCAGCAATCCGCCGCTGACGTTGCGCAGCCGGCGCGGCGAACAACTTCGTCTCCAGCGCTGCAAACACATCGCTTAAGGAGAGCGCGTCCCGGCTGCGCCGCGCCTGTTCAACCAGACGCGCGGCGCGCTCGGGATGCAACAGCGCTTGCATGGTGATGGCGCCCGACGTATCGGCTGCGGCGATGATGTCAAACACCGGTCCGGTATCGCCGTCGAGCTGCTCGCCGTCACCGGCCAGCGGTCCGAAACCGCCGATCACCGGCGTCAGCTGGTCCAGCAACGCATCGGGAAGGTCGTGCATCGCCGGGTCAAGCGTTTCCACTAGCGCCGCCAATGCGCGCCGCTGATCGGGCGCAGAAACCACGCGCCCCGGCGCCAGCGCATCCCCCTTGACGCCATAATTAAATTCAAATCCGCCAATCAGCTTTGCCGCCGCCGCAACCTGATAGCGGTGATAGAGATAGATCGGTACAATGACTTTTCGCAGCGCCCCGCGCGGCTCTCCATTTTGCAGCGAACGCTCGCCAAACTCGCCCAGCGCAATCGCGCGCACGGCAAGCGCTTCTTCCAGCGCGGCGACAGCGTCCTCGCCATTGTCCCAGACGCTTGCGTAAGGATGCGCGGCGCCAAGCGGTCGGCCATCGCGGTCGCCGACAAAGCGCAATCCGCGCGCATATCCGTCGCGCAGGATTGTCTCCAGCCCCGCCGCCTCATCTGCGGCTGGCGGAAACTGCGCATAAAGCCAAGTCGCGGCGAGCTTGTCCCAGGCGCCGACGCCGACGCCATAGGCAGCGGAAAAATCAAGCCCGCCGTCCTCCATCACCGTCACATGCGGCGCCGGATAGTCCATCACCGAGGCGCGGTCATTGGTCGAGGCGGCGAAATTATGGGCAAAGCCAAGCGTATGGCCTACTTCGTGTGCGGATAATTGCCGGATGCGGTCCAGAGCGATCTCAACCGCGTCGTCATCGGCGCCGGTTCCAGATTTGGCGACCCCGGCGAGGCCTTCAATAATCATCCGGTCCTGGCGCACGCGCTGGCTGCCGAGAATGACGCTTGCCTTAATCATCTCGCCGGTGCGCGGATCGTAAACGCCGCCGCCATAGGACCAGCCACGGGTCTGGCGATGGGTCCATGAAATTGTGTTGTAGCGAATGTCGCGCGGATGCGCACCTTCCGGCAACGGCTCAACGCGGAAGGCGCCAGTAAACCCTGCCGCATCAAAGGCGTCCGCCCACCATGAGGCGCCCTCGATCAACGCATCGCGGATTTGCGCCGGCGCGCCGCTGTCCACATAAAACACAATCGGTTTTTTCGCCGGGCTGCGGTCAGCTTCCGGGTTTTGTTTCTCCAACCGAAAGCGGCGGGCAAAGGCCTGGCGCACTTCGCCTTTCAGCGGCGCGGAGAAATCATAATACGGGACGTCAATCGCGGCTGCGCGCGGGTCAAACTTGCGCGGGGTATAGCCATCATCCGGCAGCCGCGTCAGCGAGTGATGCTGGGTCAGCGTTATGGCGCGGGGGTTGGCGGCGGTGGCGACAACCTCGCGCTTGGGCGCATCACTGACGAGGGTTAAAAACGCATCAATTTCGATATTGTCCGGGAACGTCAGAACTTCGCTGAAGTCCGCCATGGACCGGTCGGCGACGATGACAAAATCACCGCCTTGTTTGTGGTGTTTTAAAGTCCCGACTACATCCAGCGCATCGCGCAACACAAAGCTTTGAAAATCGACCAGCAATTCGCCGTCCGGTCCTTCGGCGATAATTTCGCCCGACCAGATGAACGAGCGCGCAAAAGATTGCTTTACGGCTTTTTTCTCCAACGGATTATCAGCACTGGCGCGATAGTTCCAGTTTTCCTGCTCGGCGATGATTTTGTTCCCATAGCGACGAAATGCGACAATCGCGCCTTCGTCAAACAGGCCGCGATCGAGGCCGATGGGATTGGAGCCGAGCCCGGCGGACAGACCCGCCGAATAGATCGCGCGCAGGGAGGTTCCGTTTTCGCTGGGCGCCGGAAACGCTGCGAATAATTTACCCGCCGCCTCATCGACATAGAGTTTGATGAAGCCGTCGCGGCGATCCATGCCGTTGACGGCGTCGGACCAGGCCTGGCTCGGCGCCGGCGCCGCCTGTTCAACGGGTTCGGGCGCATCACTGTTCGCTTGTTGTTCAGAACAGCCCGTCGCCACTACAGCGAGGGCAAAAATAACCGCGAAGTACCGCATCAATAATCTCCATACCAAAATCAGAGCCGCAATCTGCCGGATTTTCTCTATAAGATCAAAGGCTTTGGCGCGGCTGCTG
The DNA here is from genome assembly GCA_013151255.1 of Alphaproteobacteria bacterium. Lineage (GTDB taxonomy): Bacteria > Pseudomonadota > Alphaproteobacteria > Caulobacterales > Parvularculaceae > Hyphococcus. Next base: position 71,044 of record JAADIQ010000090.1, on the reverse strand, counting down.
AGTTAAACGCTTGCGGCAGACGGCGCGCGCCGATAGGTAATTCGCACAGCGCAAAGGAGAAACGCCCCCGTGAAATTTGTCGGCACCAGTGACTATATTGCCACCGAAGATTTGAAAGTCGCGGTTAACGCGGCGGTAACGCTGGAGCGTCCGCTGCTGGTGAAGGGCGAGCCCGGCACCGGCAAGACGGTGCTCGCCATCGAGATCGCAAAAGCGCTCGGCGCGCCGCTGCTGGAGTGGCATATCAAGTCGACGACCAAAGCCCATCAGGGGCTTTATGAGTATGACGCCGTGGCGCGGCTGCGCGACGGCCAACTGGGCGAAGAACGCGCACGCGATGTGCGCAACTATATTAAGCGCGGCAAATTGTGGGATGCGTTCACCGCCGACGAACGCCCGGTGCTGTTGATCGATGAAATCGACAAGGCCGATATCGAGTTTCCCAATGATTTGTTGCAGGAACTCGACCGCATGGAGTTCTTTGTCTACGAGACCAAAGAAACGATCCGCGCCAAGCAACGCCCGATCATCATCATTACCTCAAACAATGAAAAAGAACTCCCCGATGCTTTCCTGCGGCGGTGTTTTTTCCATTACATCAAATTTCCTGACGCCAAAACTATGGAAGAAATCGTCGAGGTGCATTATCCCGGCATTAAGAAGCGCCTTATCGCCGACGCCTTGAAGATTTTCTATGAAGTGCGCGAAGTTCCGGGGTTGAAGAAGAAGCCCTCGACATCGGAACTGCTCGACTGGCTGAAGCTGCTCTTGTCCGAAGATGTGCCGAACGAAATCCTGTCCGAGCGCGATCCGCGCAAGGCGATCCCGCCGCTGCATGGGGCTTTGTTAAAGAACGAGCAGGACGTGCATTTGTTTGAGCGGCTGGCGTTTTTAACCCGTCGCGAAGGCGGCTAACTTAATTCGCCGCGAAGGCGGCTAACCATAATTTACCGCGAGGGCGGCTAGGTTTACTTGCGCAACACAACCCACAGCATCCGAGCCAACGGCCTGACGCACTTTATACGCGACAGTGGCGACGAGGCCGCGCCGGCGGCGATCCTCTTGCATGGATTTCCCGACACGTCAGACATCTGGACGGCGATGACACCCAAGCTGGTTGCGGCGGGGTTTCGCATTATCGCGCCGGACCTGCGCGGCTTTGGCGAGAGCGATATGGCCGCGCGTAAGGCTGATTATGATATCAACGCCGGCGCGATCCCTGATGTTTTAGAAATCATGGGTGCACTGAACATAGACCACGCGCATATTGTCGGTCATGACTTTGGCGCGCCGGTTGCGTGGAGCCTGGCGGCGCAATATCCCGAGCGGTTCACGACGCTGGCGGCGCTCTCGGTTGGCCATCCGCGCGCTTACTTACGGGCGGGGCCGCAGCAATTGAAAATGAGCTGGTACATTTTGTTCCATCAGTTGCGCGGTATCTGCGAGGCGGCTTACCGTTTCAATGACTGGATATTTTTGCGGCGTCACTGGACTGCGCATACCGATATTGAAACCGTCATCGCAAACCTCACGCGGCCGGGCCGGCTGACGGCGGGGCTCAACTGGTACCGCGCCAATCTTTCGCTCGCGCGGATGGTTCGCCCGCCGAAATGGGGCGCTTTCGGTGAGGAAACCGTGCGTATCCCAACCCTCGGCCAGTGGAGCGACGGCGAGAAATATCTCACCGAAAGACAGATGAAATTGTCTGAAGACTATGTCGAGGCGCCGTGGCGCTATCAGCGCATTACCGGCGCCAGCCACTGGATCCCCAGCGACAGGCCGAGTGAATGCGCCGAAGCGTTGATCGACCATTGGCGCACCACGCCATAAACCGCGCCCTTTTCACCCGCCCTAAAAACCCCTAAGCTCACCTAGAACAAATCCGAGTTAATTTGAATCACGGATTTGCTCTAGATTGTTTGTTGTCGCATTTCTATCGGATAACCGCGTCACACTTATCCGGAAATGCTGTCGCTGTTGTGTGTAAAGGGGTATTCGGGGATGGAAGGTTTCTGGGGCGCGCTGCCCATAATACTGATTGTGCTGTTCTTCCTGTCGCGTGGGCTGGCCAACCGCCAGCGCCATACCGAACTCGTCAACACGTTTTCGAAAATCCAGAAGAAACGCAAAAGCCGCATCATCGCCGTGGTGCATCGCACCGAACCCATGGGCCTGCTCGGCATTCCGATGCTGCGCTATATTGATCTGAATGACGCCGAGGATATTCTCGAGGCGATCCGCAAGACGCCGCCCAATAAACCGCTTGAATTTGTCATGCACACGCCGGGCGGTCTGGTGTTGCCGGCATTACAAATCGCCCGCGCAATCAAAGCCCACGCCGGTCGCACAACCGTCTTTGTACCCCATTATGCGATGTCCGGCGGCACGCTTATAGCGCTGGCCGCCGACAATATCGTGCTGAGCGAACACGCCGTTCTCGGGCCTATCGATCCGCAAATTGACGGGCTCCCCGCGGCCTCGCTGGTGCGCGTCGCGCAGGAAAAACCTATTCAGTCGACGGATGATTATACGCTTATCCTCGCTGATGTGGGCGCTATGGCGATTAACCAGCTGCAAAGTGCGGCGCGCGAATTATTGTCGGGAACGGTATCGGAAAACGCGGCGATTTCGATTGCCGAGCAATTGTCTTCCGGGCGCTGGACCCATGATTATCCGATACGCCACGCCGAAGCGCTCGAGCTTGGGCTTAATGTGTCCCTGGATATGCCGAAGGAAATCATGCAGCTGATGGCGCTGTTTCCCGATACTATCCGGCGCACCTCCGGCGTTAAATATGTCGAAGAGGAAGCCGCCGCCATCACCGACAATGGGCAACGCGTCACCATGACCGGCTATGCGCCGCGACAGGGCGCACGCAGTTTCAGCTACGGGCCGTGGAACCCGAAAGAGCTGAAGCAGCCGCGCCGTTCTGAAAAGGATGACCGGCCGTTATGGCGCAAGCTGTTGTAGATTGCGCCGGGTTGTGCATCCGTTACAGCCCCCGATGGTAGACTGTACGTAGATTCCATTTCCGCTCACCCCGGCGAAAGCCGGGGTCCAGTACTCCCTACACACGCGGCCTAATCTGGATCCCGGCTTTCGCCGGAATGAGCGGGTGTGGGTGATTTTGATTTTTACGATTCTACTATTTCAAGCCGAGGCGCTACCACGCACCCGCCTTCGAGCCCCCCATCAATATAAGAACTCCGCCTCGTCCGGCACGCGCGCAAACGCAATCTTGGCGCCCAGATAGTTGAGGTCCAGGCCGGACTGGCTCGCCAGCCCGACCTGTCGGCGATGCGGCGCTGATTTTTCCGCGCCGCTGAGCTTGCGAAATTTCGCATCCTGGTCGGCGTTCATCCGGTCAACCGCGCGCCATAGCCGGGCGCGCTTGTCATTACCCCTCTCGCAAGCCGCGCTCGCAAAAAGGTCCCCCTGCTGCATCACTATATCCTCCGGCCTCGCCAACCCATGGAGATAGACCGTAACGCCGCCAATCCGCGCGCCGTCGCCGTCCGTCTGGCAATAGTCAAGATAGTCCGCCCACATCTCATCGAGCGCGTTTAAAAACCGGAAGGAATCCTGCGAATGGACAAACCTTCGGCGCGCCTCCCACCGCCCTTCAGGCCGCAACCGCAACGAGACGCTAAGCCCGCTCGCATGCATGGCGTAATGGCGCAGCCGGCTCGCGGCTTTGAGGAGCAGCGCGCGCGCGACAATTCTGGCGCGCGCCGGCGGTTCATGGTCTTTGGTGAGAACCCGGCTATGGCCAATCATCGATTTCTTTGTCGGCTCGTCAGCGGTGTCATATCCGTGCAGCCCGTACCAGAAGCGCTCGCCCATCACCGAGCCCCAAATCGCGCGCGCATGTTTCGGTTGCAGGTTCCACAGCGCGGTAAAACTCGTCACGCCCGCGCGCGCCAATCGCGCCGCGACCCCGGCGCCAACGCCCGGAATGTCCGTAAGCGGCATATCGGCGAGCTTGCCGGGCAAGTCGCCCAATTCCAAAACTGTCAGCCCGTCCGGTTTCACCCGCTCGGCGGCAAGCTTGGCGAGCAGCGTTGTTGACGCCAGCCCGATAGAGGCGCGCAAGGCCTGCCCGACATTGTCGGCGAGAGCGTGTTTGATGCGCCGCGCGGTCTCAATCGCCGGCGCGGGCTTGCGTTCTGACCGCGACAGACGATAAGCGGCCTCGTCAATTGAATAAATCTTCACCAGCGGCAAATGCCGCTCGATTTCCTGCATCAGGATTTTATGCATCTCAACATAGCGGTCATGGCGCGCCGGCATCACCGCTATGTCCGGACACAAAATACGCGCATCACGCACCTTGGTGCCGCGTTTTATCCCAAAGGCTTTGGCTTCATAGCTGGCCGCGATTGCGCCGGTATATTCCGACTTTAACGGCGTGACGATTACCGGCCGGCCGCGTAACTCCGGGTGATCATGCTGCTCGACGCTGGCGAAATAGGCGTTGAAATCCAGAAACAGATAAGAGAGCCCATCGGCGGGATGGTAGATGTCCGGGGGTGTTTCTGGCGCAAGCTGCATGAGAACAAATGTAGAACATTTGCTGCGCCCTGTCCAGCCTACGCAGCCCTATTGCAGCCGCAGCGCCGCACGTTCGATTTGCGCGGCGGCGGCGTAAATCGTTTCGGCCTGGCCCTCGGTTGCCTCCGCTAAAAGCCCGGCGAATGCGTTGATCGACAGATCGAGCTGTTCGTGGGCGACGGCGATGGCTTCAGCCTCATTGATGTCGCTTGAATTTTCCGAGGCCAACATCTCGCGCGCGACCGACAAGAACCCGAACGCGTCCTGATATTCATGGGCATCGGTAATCGCGCCGTCCTCGGCGACGCCGGCTTCAAATTCCTCCGCCGCTGTCGCCACCATTTTCGATATCGCCAACAGCTTGACCGCAACGCTGGTTTTCGGCGCGGTCGCGCGGATCGCGACCACCAGGTCGGCGTAAAGCGCGTTGACATCGCCGCGCTCGGCTGAGGCGTCTGCAAGCGCATTCAGCCCTCCAGCGAAGCCGTCCGATGCGCGCGCTTCAAACGCCGGAACGAGCGCATCGTAAAGTTCACTGCCGGGATGTTGCACATGCGCCGCCGCCGTCTCATAGGCCTCCGCGCGGTAAAGCTCGATAAACGACAACAGATGGCCGCGAATAAGACCGAGCCGGTAGATGAATTCCACATCATCGTCAGCCGGATCGCCGCTGCGGATTTCAGGTGTTTCTTCGGCGATCGGTTCAGGCGCCTCGGTGACATTTTCACTGTCGGACACCGCCGATGGCGCCGGGGCGCTCTCGTCCACCGCCTCCGCGCCCGGTTTCTCGCCGCAGCCGGAAAGCGCAAGCGCGATAACGCTGAACCACAAACCCACTCGCCAACTCATTCGCAACCCAAGCATTCGCGCCATACTCCCCTCAGTATCCGTCAAGCCTATAGTATTCAGCATTGCAAGATTTGCCAACGACCGATTGGCCGGCGCGCCCATAAACCTCCAAATTGTGATATTCCGGCATTACTACATATTAGCCGCGCCTTAAGCCATTGAACGCCAATTTCAATTCTTGCCGCCAGGGCGGAAAAGGCGCGCTTTATGTCGATCCGCCCGGCGATTAGGCGTCATAGTAATGGCGAGACCTCATGGCTTGCCTTCATACTAAGGAGATAGAAATGAAATTCATGCTGCTGCTCAATGAGGCGCCCGAAGATTTTGCGCTGCGCGACACCCCCGCGAAATTCGACGCCTTTATGGGGGAATGGTACGCCTTCGGAACCGCGCTACGCGAACAAAAAGTGCATGTTGACGCCAGCGCGCTTGAGCCGCCCGCAACCGCCACTGTGGTGAGCGTCCGTGATGGCGTGCGCACAGTTGAGGACGGCCCCTACCCCGACGCCAAGGAGCAGCTTGGCGGGTTTTGCATCATTGATGTGCCGGATATTGAGGCGGCGCAAGAATGGGCCGCCAAGTGCCCGGCGGCCAAAAACGGTTTCGTCGATGTGCGGCCGGTTTTCAATCTTGAGGAGGGAGAGAGGCCATGAAATATCAATTTCTTCTTTATAATGATGAAGATGAATGGGAAAACATGGAGGACGCCAAGAAAAATGATATCTATGGCGCCTATATGGCCTATACGGATGCTTTGAAAAATGCCGGCGTTCATATATCCGGCGCGCCGCTGACGCATTCGCGCGACGGCAAGCGCGTTCGCGCGGATGGCGTTCAGGACGGCCCTTTCGCCGATGGCAAGGAACAGCTTGGCGGGTTTTATCTGGTTGAGGTAAAAGACCTTGACGAGGCGCTGGAATGGGCGGCGCGCTGTCCTTGCGCATCCATGGGCCATGTTGAGGTGCGCCCGATCTGGGCTATCGGGGAATAGGCGATGACCGATGCGCGGGCGATAGCCGAACAGACCGCCCGCGCGTCTTACGGGCGGCTTCTGGCCTGGCTGTCGTCGCGCTCGCGCGATGTCGCGGCCGCTGAGGATGCGCTGGGCGATGCGTTCCGCGCGGCGCTGGAGAGCTGGCCCAAAACCGGCGTCCCGGCCTCGCCGGAGGCTTGGCTCTTGACCGCAGCGCGGCGAAAACTGATCGATGGCGCGCGCCGCCAGAGCACCCGCACCCTCAGCACGCCGGCGCTCACCCTCGCCGCCGAGGAAGCCGAAGCGACGACGCGCGCCGACAAGCCGTTTCCCGATGAGCGCCTCAAACTCCTGTTCATTTGCGCGCACCCCGCCATCGACGCCGCCATTCGCACGCCGTTGATGCTGCAAACCGTGCTCGGCCTGGACGCCGCACGCATCGCTTCGGCTTTTTTGGTGTCGCCGCGCGCCATGAGCGCAAGGCTGGTGCGCGCCAAACGCAAGATAAAAGTCGCCGCCATTCCGTTTGACGCGCCGGGCGGACAAGACCTCGCCGCGCGCTTGCCGGCGGTGCTTGAAGCCATCTATGCCGCGTTTGGCGCCGGATGGGACCATGAGGCTGGCGCAGAGGCGGACCAGCACGCCCTCACCGGCGAGGCGCTTTATCTCGCCAGTCTGTTGACACAGCTTTTGCCGGACGAAGCCGAAGGTTGGGGTCTGTTCTCACTGATGTTGCATGCAGAAGCACGCAAAGATGCGCGGCGCGAAAACGGCGCCTATATTCCGCTCAGTGATCATAACACCGCACGATGGGACAAGAAAATGATCGCCCATGGCGAGGCCGCGCTGGCTCGTGCCTGGCGGCTGGGCCAATCCGGTCCCTATCAAATCGAAGCTGCTATTCAGTCCGCCCACGCCGCCGCCCGGATGCATGACCGCGACGTCACAGATGAAATTGTCATGCTCTATCGCCAGCTGGTTGAAATCGCGCCCACCATCGGCGCCTATGTCGGTTACGCCGGCGCCCTCGCCGCGGCGGCGCGCGCGCAGGAAGCACTTCACCTTCTTGACACGCTTGAGACGGCGCGGGTTGAAAACTATCAGGCCTATTGGGCGGTGCGCGCGCATATTCTGGAGCAGCTCGACCACAAGCAAGACGCGCTTAGCGCATATGAACGCGCGATTGGCCTTGCCCAGGATGCAGCGGCGAGGCAATTTCTGACGCAAAAGAAAACCGCATTGGGTTTGCGCCGCGCCTGACACCACTCAAACCATGTCAGCGACAAAACGGCACGCGTCAATCGCGAGCCTCGCAAAGCCTTGAACTGCGTTTTTCTCCATGTACACATCGATGCGTAAAGCTGCATAGCTGACCGGTTAAAATCGATGACCAAGGCACGCACCGGACTTCGATCTATCCGCAATATCTACGGGGCGGATATAGAGCGGCGTAAACGTGAATTCATTGCCGCCTTGACGACGCAACCGCCGCGCTCAATGCAAGCGCTCGTAAAACTGCACGAAGACCTTCTATTCCTGCGCGCCTTTCCCGGCGACGCGCAAACGCTGCGATTGGCGTTGCATGCGCTGGAGCAGATGGAACTGTGGTTCAGCAAGGCGCCAAGGGCCGATCGCGCAACCCTCGATGATTCAGGCGCCGTCGGGTCGACATCGCGCTATGTGTTCCCCTTTCCAATTGTGCAATGGCTGGTGCGCCGCGCCGCAGGCGAGGTTGAAATCGACTGGCGCAATTACGACAATAGCACACGGCTCGACCTCCCGTTGCGGGCGTTTGCACGCGTCGCAGAGCGCGACGGTTTTGACAGCGGCGAATATTCAACCCGCGAATGGGTCGCGATTGCGCGCCGGCGTGATGTGCATACGGACGTGCAGTGGATAATCGAAGCGCTCAATACCGCATCGGGATTTGACGCCGATCAGCTGTGGACCGCCGCTGAACCACCCATCGTCTGGGATCTGAAAGGCTCGCGCTGGTCAGTCACGCATAACGCCTTGCCCGCCAAGCCTTATGTGATGCGACGCGCGATGCGACGCCCGGCGCGCGATCCGGTCAGCGATATTGCCAAACCGCACAAACACATTCGGTTGCTCGAACCACGCCAGGCGCGCAAAGTAATTGACGTTACCCGCGCGGCCCTCACGGCGCGCTGCCGTGAAGTTGTTTCAATCAGTTACGCCAATCCAAACGAAGTCCACTGGTGCGATCTCGGACAAGGCGCCGCGCTCGCCGTTATCGGCGCCGTCCCGCACTATCGGATGAGCATTGAAGCCAATTACGGCTATCTGCTGCTCTCAAATGGCGTACCCATCGGTTATGGCGGCGTGACGGCGCTGTTTCGTCAGGCCAATACCGGCATCAACATCTTCGAGCCGTTCCGCGGCAGCGAGGCGGCGTTTTTGTGGACCGCGATGCTGCGCGCATTCCACACGCTATTCGGCGTGCGGCGGTTCATCGTCAACGGCTATCAGTTTGGCGAAGGCAACGCCGAAGCGATCCGAAGCGGCGCCTACTGGTTTTATTATCGCCTCGGCTTTCGGCCAGTCTCGCCAACGCTAAACAAGCAAGCGGCGCGAGAGGCGAGCCGCCTGGCAAAGCCTGGCGCGCAACGAAGCTCTGTCGCGACGCTGAAAGCGTTGGCGCAGGGCGATCTTGTGCTGGACTTGCCGGGGTTCAGCGAAGAGGACCATTTTGACGAGACATTGCTGCCGCAATTGGGCGCCCGCGCGGCGGGAATGCTGGCGGCGGAACCCCTCGCCTCGCGAGCGGCGGCGGAGCAGCGCCTGGCCGATAGGCTTGCCGCCACACTTGGCGTGCGCTCGATGAAAAACTGGCCGCGCGCCGAACGCCGCGCCTTCGCCATGCTGGCCGCCGCGGTTTCAATTGTCCCGGACTTCGCCAACTGGAACCGTGCGGAACGGCAATCACTCATTGCCATGATGCGTGCGAAGGGCCATGCGCAGGAAAGTGATTTCGCGCGCGCCGCAACAAAAACCCCGCATTTGTTTCGCGCGCTAGCGCAGGAATTGAAATCAGGTTCCCCGTAAGCTCGCCTCAGTTGCCTGCGGGCGCCGCCTCAAATGTTCGCGCACCATTGCGCGCGCCAACCGCACCGGTTGTAAACGGCGCGCCCATGCGACGTGCGGCGGGAACCAGCGCGGACACCGACAAGGATGCGCCTTTCAAGGGAACGGTCTGGCCAACCGCAAAGCCGCCAATAGTTTCTACGTCTAACGTTTCACCGGCAAGGCAGACATTCATCGCAATCGGCAAGCGCATCACTTGTTCGCGCAATTTCAACGCCCAAAGCTCTTGCGCGGCCGCCTTGGCGCCGGCATCTTCTTGCTGCGGCGGTTGAATAAGGCTCGCCGCAGCGACAAACCCGATCGATCCCAGCGGCCCGCCTTTGCGCAAGTTCAAATCGAACATGAAATTATGCGCGATAGTATCCGGCTCGCCAATATCCAGCTGCTCGCTATTCTCGGCCAGCGTCTCAAACTCCAGCGCAGCGGCGTTGGTGAACAACCCGTGACGCTGATTATTGCCAAAGACGCCTGTGCTAAATTTTTCTGCAAGCAGCTTCGCCAGGCGCCGGTCAGTGATGGAAATTTTTTTGTCCGCAGGCGCATCGGTTTCATCCGGTGTTTCCAACACGACTTCTGGAGAGGCGTCGTCAGATTCATTTTCACCGGCGGTTTCAGCGACAACGCCGTCAAGCGACCACCGCACCGCTAACGCCACAGCTTCCGGATCGAGATAGATGATCACTTCATCGCCAGTGGGGAAACTAAATTGATAAGGCGTCAGCGCCTTATCCAGCGCCTGCAACATTTCACCGAAGATGTCAGTCTGCGCAGCACGGTGCACGGCTTCAATCTTTGCGTCCAGCGCAAGGGAAAACACCGCCGCAACTTCTTTGGCCAACGCCGTCGCCACCTGTTCAAGATGAGCGGCGTCGCCATCGCCGGCGCCCCGGCGCTTGGTTTTGCGCCGCAAAATTGTTCCGTCGACTTTGGCCATAGATCAGATAATCACAAACTCTACCTAAAATTGTCGCAAGTGTTATAATCGCGTAAAAGTTGCGGAAAGATTATTTTGCTACCAGCAAAGAACCAAACCAGCAGCGAAACCATCCATGACCGATCCAAAATCCGTCGCGCCGATTATTATTATCAAGAAGAAGCGCAAAGCAGCGGCGGCCGGCCATCATGGCGGCGCCTGGAAAGTCGCTTATGCGGATTTTGTGACCGCGATGATGGCGTTCTTCTTGTTGATGTGGCTGTTGAACGCCACCACAGAAGACCAGCGCAAGGGCCTGGCCGACTATTTCAACCCCTCCATCCCGATCGCCAATGTGTCCGGCGGCGGTCAGGGCGCGTTGAACGGCTCGTCTGTTTTATCTGAAGATACGCTCATCAATGACGGCGCCGGCGCTACGACCCAGTATCCAAAAACCCGAAAATTTGACGACGATAAAATGCTAGACGCGGAGGCAAAAAAACTGCGCGCCATAGAAGACGCGATCAACAATCAAAAAATCGAGGTGATGAACGAGGCCCTCGCCCAGCACATTCAAACCCGGATGACGCCGGACGGGCTGGTTATAGAACTGGTCGATGCTGATGGCGCGCCGTTGTATAACGCCGGCTCGTCGACGCCATCGACCATCCTTCAAGACCTGCTTTTTGTTATTGCGCCGGTGCTGGCGACCGTCAGCAACGATATGGCGATTGTCGGCCATACGGATGCGCATAACTTTGCCAATACCGAGAATTATTCCAACTGGGAGCTGTCGGCCGACCGCGCCCTTGCCGCGCGCCGGCTGTTGATCAAGAGCGGTATTCCTAAAAATCAAATCGCCGAAGTCACCGGCAAAGCTGACAAAGAACCGATATCGACGGACGCTTATGCGCCGCAGAACCGGCGCATCGCGATCACCCTGCTGACGCAATAGGATAAAAATCCGCGCGTTGTTAGGCCTTCATTAAGCAAAAATCGCCTACTACCTATAGTTGTGGTGTTATTTTTATTCGCGTGGAGATTGTCGCATGGGTCTATCGTCATCATTGAACGCCGGGGTTATGGGGTTGTCCGTCAACGCCACCAAACTCGGTACTATTTCCAATAATATCGCCAATTCGCAGACCTATGGCTATAAGCGCGCCGATACGGAATTTGCCGATATGGTGCTGGCGCAAACTCGCGGCAACTTCGCCGCCGGCGGCGTGCGGGCGATTACCTTTCGCGAGGCTGGCGCACAGGGCGCGCTGATCACCACCTCAAATTCCATGGATATTTCGATCAGCGGGCGCGGCATGTTGCCGGTAACCGACGTAAGCGGATTATCGACGGCGGCCAGCGACCGGCCGATGATGCTAACTTCGACGGGATCGTTCTCAACTGACGATAGCGGGTTCCTGCGCACGCTGAGCGGTCTGCATTTGCTCGGCTGGCCGGCCGACACCGCCGGCAATGTCGGCGCGCAACCGCGCGACAGCGTCGCCGGGCTGGAACCGGTCCGCGTCAATCTCAACCAGTTCGCCGCCTCACCGACCAGCAACATCCAGCTTGGTTTGAATTTGCCGGCATCGGAAACCCAGAATGGCGCCAGCGGCGCGGCGCTCAACCTGCCGATTGAATATTTCGATTCCCTTGGCCGTTCTCAAACGCTCAATATGGTTTTCACGCCGGTAGTTCCAGCAACCGGTTCCAGTAATGAATGGAATGTCGAGATATTCGACAATGCCGGCAACCCGGCAGTTCCGGTCGGCACGTTCAATGTCATCTTTGACGCCAGCGCTACCGGCGGCGGCTCTGTCGCCACCGTCACGCCAGGCGGCAGCGCAACCTATAATGCGGGAACCGGCGCGGTTTCCATCGCAGTGGCCAGCGGGGCGATTGATATTGTGGTCGGCGCGGCCGGGCAAACCTCGCCCTTGACGCAATTGTCGGCAAGCTTTGCACCGCTCGCCATCTCCAAAGACGGCGCGCCGATCGGTAATCTCAACAGTCTGGAGATTGACGAAAGCGGTTTCTTGCAAGCCATTTTCGATACCGGTTTCCGCCGCACGATTTATCAAATCCCGATCGCCAATGTACCGAACTTCAAAGGCCTTAACGCCGAGGGCAATCAGGCCTTTTCTGTATCGCAGGAAAGCGGCGACTTCTTTCTTTGGGATGCCGGCGACGGGCCGGTCGGCACGACCATCGGCTTTGCACTGACGGAATCGACCACCGATATCGCCAATGAACTCACTGACCTTATCCAGACCCAGCGGGCTTATTCCTCAAACGCGAAAATCATTCAGACGGTCGACGAAATCTTGCAGGAGACCACTGACATCATCCGTTAGGGGATTTTTTGAACCTGACGCAATCGCGCTAAGCGCTTAACATTACGGAGGCGCGCCTATGTCCCTTTCGCAAGCGCTTGCAAACGCATCCTCCGCGCTCGCCGTGTCTTCACGGCGCGCCGGGGTTACGTCCAACAATATCGCCAATGCGCTCACCGACGGCTTCAACCGCCGCGATGTGACTATAGTGGAACGCGCGGTTGGCGGCGCTGGCGCGGGCGTTGCGGTGGCTGGCATCGCCCGCGCGACCAATCCGGCGGTCACCTTCGAGCGGCGCGGCGCGGACGCAGAATTTGCCGCCAGTGATGCGCGCGCCAACGCCTTTACCCGAATTGGCGATTTGCTTGGCGGTCCCGATGATCCCAACGCGTTGTTTCAGCGGTTTGCAAAACTTGAAACCACGCTAAGAACGCTCGCCGATACGCCCGACAGCGGCGCGGCGCAACTAACGACGGTGAATGCCGCCAAAGACCTCGCATCCGGTCTCAACCGCATAGCCAATGAATTCCAGACCCTTCGCGGCAATGCCGACGCTGAAATTTCCCGCCGTGTGAGCGCGGTCAACACCGACTTGCAGGAGATCGAACGCCTCAACACCGCGATCGGCCGCGGCGGCGCAACGGGCGGTGATGTTTCTGCACTGCTGGACCAGCGCCAGCTGGTGATCGACCGCATCAACGAAAGCATTCCGGTGCGCGAATTACAGCGCGACAATGGCAAGATTGATTTAATGACCCAGGAGGGCGTCTTTCTCCTGGTCGGAACTGCGCGCACGGTCGAGTTCACCCCGGCGCCGGTGATGACGGCGCAAAGCGCCTATAATAATGGCGCCGGCGCCTTGTCCGGATTGTCGGTGGATGGCGACGACATCACCCCCGGCGGCACGGCGACGCTGGCCGTGCGCGAGGGCGCGTTTGCGGGCCTGTTTGACGTCCGCGACAGGCTGGTTCCCGAGACCGCATTGGCGCTCGACGCCGTGGCGCTTGATTTGGCGGAACGGTTTTCCGGGCCCGGTCTCGACCCGACGCTGGCGCCCGGCGCGCCCGGATTGTTTACCGACGCCGGCGCGCTTGTGAATTCGGCAACGCTCACCGGCCTTGCCGGGCGTATTGAAATTAACGCCGCTGTTGACCCCGCCAATGGCGGCCTCGCGTCACGCCTGCGCGATGGTCTTGGCGCCGCGGCGCCTGCTGCGGCGGGCTCCGATGTTTTTGTCCGTGCTCTGATTGATGTCATGAATACTGACCGGCCTGTCGATGCCGCGCTCCAGACTTCCCGCGATGTCAACGCCTCAGAGGCGGCAGCCCAACTCACCTCCCTCGCCGGCGCCGGTCGCGCCGCCGCTGTCGCACGCGCGGCCGGCGCGCAAACCCTGGCGGTTAGCCTGGCGGAATCTGAAAAACTTGAGACCGGTGTCGACACCGACCGCGAATTGCAAAACCTTATCACCATCGAACAGGCGTTCGCGGCCAATGCCCGGGTCATTCAAACCGTCGACCGGATGCTGCAACGGCTGATGGAGATCTAGCCATGAACGTCTCCGGATTTCCCTCCATTCTTCAGTTCACGCGGCTCAGCACTGCTATCACCGACCTCAAAGAGCGCAGCGAAGTGTTGCGCGTTGAGCTGGTGACCGGGCGCGACCCGGCGCTGAAGTCCGCCGGAGATGCGACATCGGGCGATCTGCATTTATTGCGCAAGGCGTTTGACGATGTCAGCTTCTTCCGGGGCGCAACCGCGCGCGCGCTTGGCCGCGCTGGCTCCGCGCAGGCGGTGTTGCAGCGCGCCGCCGAAGGCGCCAATGGCATAGGAGCCACACTTCTCGACGGGCTCGGGCGCGCCGATGAAGCGACCATCGAGACCACCGCAACGGCGGCCAAAGCAGAGCTTGGCGCGCTCATGTCGAGCTTTAACCAACGCTTTGAAGGCCGCGCGCTGTTCTCCGGCGACGCTGCCGACAGCGCGTCACTGGCGGACGCGCAAACCCTGATTGCCGATATCAGCGCGTTATATTCTGGCGCCGCAACGCCTGCGCAGTTTCAAACCGATCTCGATACTTATTTTAACGATCCGACCGGCGGCTTTGCGACAAACATTTATTTAGGCGGCGCCGGCAATGCCGCACGCGTTGAAATTTCCGACGGCGAGCTTATCGACTACAGCGCCAAAGCCGATGAGCAGCCGGTAAAGGACTTGCTGCGCGGGCTTGCAACCATTGTCGTTGCAGCAGCAGCTGCGCCATCGATCGATCGCGACGCGACACTAAACACAAGCGCCATTGGTGTGGTTGAATCCGAAGCGCGGCTGACGCAAATCAGCGCGCGCATCGGCGTGGTTGAAGAACGCATGCAAACCGCCCTCGCCAGCCTCGATGCAGAATCGGCAGCCCTTGCTTCGGTGTTCAACGAACGCACCACGCGCGATCCGTTTGAAGCCGCGCTCGAATTACAACAGCTCGAACAACAACTGCAATCGTCCTACACCCTCACCGCCCGCATCAGCCGGCTCTCTTTGGTTAATTTCCTGCGTTAGGTTTATGAAAAAATTTCGCCGCCTGTTCGCCACCACGCTCATCGCGTCATTTTGCGCAACGCCGTTTGCCGCAGCCGATGTGCGCATCAAAGACGTGGTCAATATTGAGGGCGTGCGCGGCAACGACCTTGTCGGCTATGGTCTTATTGTCGGTCTCGACGGGACCGGCGACAGCGTGCGCAATTCACCCTATACGGAACAAGCTCTGGCAAGCCTTCTGGAGCGCCTCGGCATCAATGTTCAAGGCGAAAGATTTCGCCCGCGCAATATCGCCGCCGTGATCGTTACCGGCACGTTGCCTCCCTATGTGCGCGCCGGCTCACAAATAGACGTCACCGTGTCGGCGATTGGCGATGCTACGAACCTCCTCGGCGGCACGCTCATCATGACCCCGCTCAACGCCGGCGACGGCCAGATATACGCGGTGGCGCAAGGCCCGGTTCTGGCCAGCGGCTTCAGCGCCGACGGCGCCGGCGCTTCGGTGACATTTGGCTCGCCAACTTCCGGGACTATCCCACAAGGCGCCCGCGTGGAACGTGAAATCGCGTTTGACTTTTCCAGCATGAAAACCATACGCCTTGCCTTGCGCGCTCCGGACTTCACCACCGCGGCGCGGATTGAAACCGCGATCAACAAATCCTTTGAAAAACCGATTGCCCGCATGCTCGATCCCGGCACAGTGGAGCTCAATGTCGCGGATGCGCCGATGCGGGCGGTCTATCTGCTCGGTAAGATCGAAAACATCCGCATCGCGCCGGAGCAAAAGGCGCGCATTGTTATCGATCAGAAATCCGGCACCGTAGTCCTCGGGGCGGATGTGCAAATCTCGCGCTTTGCCGTCACCCAGGGCAATCTCACCATCACCGTGCGCGAGAGGCCGATCGTATCGCAGCCCAATCCGTTCTCGCGCAACGGCGAGACCATCACTCTGCCCGACACCACTATCACCATCAATCAAAACGACGAACGCCGCATCGCCATTGTCGATGAAAGCGTTTCGCTTTCCGACCTCATAGAAGGGCTGAATGCGCTCGGCGTTGGCCCGCGCGAGTTAATCGATATATTAAAGTCAGTAAAAGCCGCCGGCGCCCTGCATGCGGAGCTGGTGGTTATATAGAGACAGATACCAAGTTACGTTGGTGAAAACCTATGACTTGCTTGGCTTACTTTTCTTCTCCCCCTCGGGACTATCGCATTCACACATTTATGGGCGCCGGATTCTCTGTAGTCTGACGTTTCGACATTCTTCCAGCGCCGTTGCCCCCTCCGCCCGCTTCGCGGACACCTCCCCCGCAAGCGGAGGAGGAATTAGGCTGTGCTTGCAGCAAGGGTAGTTCTTCCCCCGCTTGCGGGGGAAGTGCCCCGAAGGGGCGATGGGGGCCTTGCAGCCATTCAGCCTGTATTGACGTTCGGTTTCTTAAAATGACAAATAATCTGCATGCCATAGCCCCGATGGGAGAGGTAGGTATCAATTGGCGTAATATGAGTCAGAATCAACGCAACTTCACATGAGTTTAGCGCAGACGCTACTCACCCTCCGCCTCGTTGGTCTCTTCAACAACCGCGTTCAGCTTAATCTCCCCGGCCGAAACCAGCCCGCGCACGGCCGAGGTGAAGGCGCGCTGTGCTTTTTCGCCGTCTGTATCGCTGAGCTCTTCCAGCTCCTCGATATCTTCACGATACTGACTGGCCATACGCTTGGAGATATTGGCGAACAGAAATTCCACCGTATCGGCCGCGTTGGTCTCGCCATATTTCAGCGCCGCCAGCAAAACTTCGCGGTCCAGCTCGCGCATGATGATTGGCACGCCCGATTCCGGCAGGCGCAGATGCAAATCTTCGAACAGCAATATGGCTTTTTTCACAGCCTCGCCAATTTCCGGGTCGACCTCGCAGAGATGGCCCATAAACGCGTCGCGTTTGGCCGCCGGCAGGCAGTTGATAATCTCGCCTACCGTCGCCCCGGCATTGGAGGTTGACGGCTTGGCGGCCAGCGGCGCCAGCAACTCCTCGTTAATCGCATCGGCAATCGCGTTTAACACCGCATTGCCCGGCGGCGAGCGGCGCGCCAGTTCCAGCAATACTTTTTGCGAGAACGCCGGATCGGCATGGGCCAGAACATCGGCGGTTTTTTGAAACGAAAGCTTGGTGACGATCGCCGCGGCTACCGACAGGCGCTGGGTTTGCACATAATCGGCCAGCATCTTGTCGTCAATTTCATTGATACGCGTCCACACCGAGCCCGTACCGCCGCCGGCAAGCTCCGACAACACCCGGTTGATGCGATCTTCTTCAGTTAAGGCGCCGAGCACCCGGCGCGCCTCTTCAATGCCACCGGCAAAAGATGCACCGCTATCTTGCACCTCTTCGACAAACTCATTGGCGATCGCCTCCAGCAAGTGTGGCGGCACCGATTTCAGCTCACTGAACGCTTTGGCGAAGGCGCGCAAATGCGCGTCGCTGATGTCATTGACGATAGCCTTCGCCGTCTCCTCACTGAGCGATGCCAGAATAACCGCCGCTTTGTGCGCCTTGGTGACCCACACTTCATTGGCCAGCACCGGCAGGTTTTCAATTTTACGTTCCGCCATCAGGAATATCCCCTCACCAGCGCGCCGGAAACGGCGACCCAGCCATTGGTGAGCACAAAGAACGCCACTTTAAACGGCAGTGAGACAATCGCCGGCGGCACCATCATCATCCCCATCGCCATTAATATGGACGCCACGAGAAGGTCGATGATTAAAAACGGCAGCAAAACCGCAAAGCCGATTTCAAACGCGCGTTGAATTTCCGAAAGCACAAACGCTGGCGCCAGAAGCGACAGAGGCGGCGCCTCGCCAGGCTTTAGCGGCGCGTCGCCCTTGGCGTCGCTGAGAATAAACAAAGCCTCGTCATCGACCCGCGCCTCCATAAAGTTCCGAAATGGCTCCATGGTGTTTTCAAACGCCAGGCTTTGTGAAATCTCGCCGTCCAAAAGCGGCTGGACGCCGGTGCTCCAGGCATCTTTAAAGACCGGCTCCATAACAAAGTAAGTCAAAAACATCGCCACACTGACAATCAGCATATTCGGCGGCGCCTGTTGTAGGCCGACGCCCTGGCGCAGGATCGACAACACAATAATCATAAACGGTAGACAGGTGACCATCATCGCAATGCCCGGCGCCAGGCTGAGCACGGTGACGAGGATGAATATCTGAATAATCCGCGCCGTCAGACCGCCGCCCTCCGGCCCGCTCCCCAGCGTATCGAAAAGCGGCGCGGCGGTTTCCTGTGCGGCAACGCCGGTGCTGACGAGCACCGCCAAGGCGCCGCCGACCAACAAAACACTGCATATCCTGCGCATGGGCGTCATCGCGTTCAAGCCTCAGCGTCGCAAACTTCCACCAGGCGAATGGCGATGGCGCCATCCTTGCCGTCGGATTCAACCAGCTCGCCGCGCGCCACCAATCTGTCGCCAACGAAAATTTCCGCCGGGTCATCAACTTGCGCGTCGAGATCTATCACCGCCTCAGGCGTCAGGTTCAGCAATTGCTCAACCGTCATCTCCGCCTTGCCAACCGACACCATAATGCGCACCGGCAGGGACATGACTTTCGGATTGCGCATATCGCTCGGGCCTGCGACTTTCTCTGCTTTAACAACATCATCTTTGTCCGCGCTGGGTTCCGGCGCCGCGTCTGGGGTTTCTTCGCTCATTTTTTTACTCCCGAATTGGTATTGGAAATTCTCAAAATTAAATCTGTCATCACGCCGCCTCGGTTTCGTCGAGCCATGATGTCAGGACTGTCGCGGCTGCGCCGGTGTCTGCGTTGGCGAGGTCTTGCAAGGCGTCCACTGGCGCTTTCGCTTCCGCGACGGCCGCCGGCGGTTCAATAGCGCCGGCGATTTCTGGCGCCGCGACCTGGCCCGCGCCCTGCGCCGCCGGGCCCTGGGTGAGGATTGGCTTCAACACAAACATCGCCAGCGCCAGGACAACAACCGCCGGAATAAATATCTGCAACATCGAGATCAGATTATCCTGAAGGAACGCCATTGCGCCGCCGGTGACCGGGTCCTCCGCAATCACCTCCTCCTCCTGGTGAAACGACATCGCCTTTACAGTCACCTTATCGCCGCGCGCTTCATCAAATCCGATCGCCGTAGCGACAAGATCGCCGAGCGCAGTCAGCTCTTCTGCACTGCGCGGCGTCGGGTCAGTTTCGTTGACCAGCACCGCGACATGGACTTGCGCAATCGCGCCGGGCATTTTTTCGCGCTTGCGATTAACTTCGGAAATATCAAAGCGGGTGGTCTGGTTGGCTTCACTGCGCTCAGACTTTGATCCCGATGGCGCCGCGGCCGCATCGCCATCGGGCAGATTGCTGGCGACCGTCACCGCATTGCCAGAGCCGCTATCGGATTGTTGTATCTCTGTGGTCTCGCGCGCCATCATCACCCGGCTTGCCGGGTCCAGTATCCGCTCCGAGACGGTCTCGCGCTCACGGTCGACCTTCAGCGATATGTTCACCCGCACATTGTCCGGCCCGACATGGGCTTCGAGCATATTCAGGAGCGCACGCTCCATCTTGCGCGCGCGATCATTATCGCTGGTCTCCATTTCCTCCAGCGCGTTCTGGCTGCCGGGCTTTAAAATGACGCCATTGAGGGAATCGATAATCACAACCTTTTCCGGGTCGAGATCAGGAACGCCCAGCGCTACCAGATAACGAATGGCGACGGCATGCTGGCGGTCCATCCGCCCACGGCTCATGGTGATCGTCACCGATGCGCTGGGGCTGCGGCGTTGGCGCGAAAATGACGATAGTTTTGGCGCGGCGATATGCACCCGCGCCGCTTTTACGCCGGGCGTCGCTAAAATTGTCCGCGCCAGCTCGCCCTCCTTGGCGCGCCAGTAAGTGGCGTCAAACATATCCGACGTCACTGCAAAACCGTTCATCTCATCGAGCAGCTCAAAACCGGCCTGGCCCTGTTGCGGCAATCCCTGGCGTGCAAGCGCCATGCGCACTTCATCGCGTTTGGGCTGCGGCACATAGATCGCATCGCCGCGCACTTCAGCGGCAACGTCCATCCCTTCCAGCGCGCTTAAAATTTCGCCGGCCGCCGCCGGGTCCAGCCCGCCATAGAGAAAAGCCATATGCGGCCTGGACGCCACATTCATCAGCATCCAGAACGCCGCCATCGTCGCTAGCATAACGCCGGTAAGAACCAGCTTTTTCTGCATCGACAACTGGTTCCAGTTCGCCGCCAGGTTTGACATTACACATTCCCACCAAACGAAGACGCGCCTCAGCGCACGGCTTCAGATTTCTTGGTTAATTTCCGCTTTCAATATTAATTTTGAGTTTACGAATAGTTGTCTATATTCGTTAGCACAACTTTTAGGTGTAATGATGGCCAAAGCTGAAAAAGACCCCGACCCCGCTCCTGAGGAAACCGAAGAAGACGGCGAAGGCAAAAAGAAAAAGGGCGTCGGTATTATTCTGATTGCCTTTGTCGCGCTGGTCGTTGCCGGCGGCGCGGCGGCGGCGGTGTTTTTCCTGGCGCCGGGCGCGGAGCTAGAGGCTGAAATCACGGAAGAAGATGCGGGCCATGATAGCGACGAGAAGAAACACGCCGAAGCCAAACCATCAGGTCACAAGCCTAAAAAAGAAGCCAAGCATGGCAAAAAACAGGCCGCGGAAACGTCTGAAATGCAAGGCGGCAAAATAGAATTTCATGGCGAGGCGGCGTTTTTAGTGCTCGACCCGATGGTCATTTCTATACGGCCCATGGGCGCGCGGCGCCATCTCAAGCTCGCCCTCATCATTGAGACTCCCAGCGATCAGGCGGACGCGCTGTTATCGCGCACTTATCACATCAAGGATGTGCTCAACACTTATCTGCGTTCCGTCAACAGCGATGAGTTTGAAGACCCGGCGGCAATGTCGCGCCTGCGTGCACAAATCCGCCGCCGCATCGGCGCGGTCGCGCCCGGTATCGCCATTGACCAGATTTTAATCACCGAATTCGTTTTAACCTGAGGCGCCGTCATGGAAATGATATTTGATTTTATGTTACTAGCCGCATCCGGTTCTGCTGCTGTCTATTGCTTTGTTCTCAACCGCAAACTGCAACGGCTTAAAGATACCGAGAAAGGCCTCGGCGCAACTATCGCATCGATGGCGGTGGCGGTGGAACAGGCGCAAGCCGCTGTTGCGGACGCCAAACAAAGCAGCGCCGAGAGCGTCAACGAGTTGACCCCGCTGGTGGCGGAAACGCGGGAGTTTTTACCCAAGCTCACGGCGCTGGCGGACTCCATTGGCGCCATTGCCGACACCACCATTGCTAATATCAACGAGGCGGCGCTGGCGGCGACCAAAGAGATCGCGGCTTGCCTCGACAGCGCCGGGCCCGTCCAAGCCACACCCGAAACGGATAACGACAACACCGCATCGGAAGCAGAAGACGATGGAGCTGCATCGGCGCCAAATGCAGACCCTTCCACCGAGGCTGACCGGATTGAGTTTAGCGATCCAGAACAGGCGCCCGCACCAGCGACAGCGCCCGCGACAACACCCGCGCCTAGCCCGCCGCAAAGTGCTGCGGGCGCTGCGAGCGCCGCCGGCGCTGCCGGCGCATGGATGGCTGCCAGGCAGAGCGCGGGATAAGTCATGAAAAACCGCGCCCTCATTGTTCTCGCGATTATTTTTGCGGGCTCCTTTCTTGGCCGTTTGGCCGTCCTGGCGTCTGAGATCGCTGATGCTGCAACCGAGCCTGCGCCTATGGAGACGGCGGATGCGACAGAACCACAGCTTTGCGTTGACGGCGACCTCGCCGAAGCGGTGCGTGCGCGCAACGTTGCGCTTGATGCAGAAGAGGTCGCGCTCGCCGAACGCAAGGCCAAACTTGCCGTCTATGATGCGCAAATTGAAAAACGCCTCAGCGAGCTGGAAGGCGTCAATGATAATCTGCGCGCGACGATGGACGAGCACCGCGCAACGCAAAACGCCGACATTGCAAAACTTGCCGCCATTTATGAAGGCATGAAACCAAAACAGGCCGGCGACATCATCAATGAGATGGACCCGAAATTCGCCGCCGGACTGTTAGCGGCGATGAGCGCTGAACAGGCCGCGCAAGTGGTCGCGACGCTCGATTCCAAAAAAGCCTATTTGATCAGCATCATTCTCGCCAATCGCTCGCAAGCGCTTTAGCGACAGTATTTCAGCCATCTTTAACTTATTCATGAAATACCCGTTATACGGGTAATCTTTTATTATCGCTATTATCGGTTGTTTTCTATGGGAAGTCTTCTCGGCATCATAATCACATTCGTGATGGTCTTTGGCGGATATGTTCTCGCCGGCGGCAAGATGGCGATCATCATGCATTCGCTGCCCTATGAGATGATGATCATCGGCGGTTCGGCGACCGGCGCCTTCGTGCTCGCCAATAGTTTTGCCGTCATCAAGCATGTCGGCGGCGACATCTTGAAGGCCGGCGCCGGGTCGAAATGGAAACGCGCGGATTTTCAAGATCTGTTGTGTCTGATGTTCGAATTGTTACGGCTGGCCAAAGACAGCCCCGTTCAAGCCGAGGCGCATATTGAAAATCCGGAAGAATCGACAATATTCGCGCGCTATAAAAAAATCGCCGATGACGGCGTCGCCACCGAAATTATCTGCGACACCATCCGCTCGATACTGATGAATTTCGACAACCCCCATCAGGTCGAAGAACTGCTCGAAAAACAATTGGAAGCGGTCCATGAGGACAGCTTGCATGGCGCGCATGCCTTGCAAGTCATGGCCGACGGCTTGCCGGCGCTTGGTATTGTCGCAGCCGTGCTCGGCGTTATCAAAACCATGGCGTCCATCGATAAGCCGCCTGAAGTCCTCGGGCAGATGATTGGCGGCGCGCTCGTCGGCACATTTCTCGGGGTATTTCTGGCCTATGGGCTGGTCGGGCCGATCGCCGAAAAAGTCAAAGGCGTGCGCGACCATGAGCAACGCTTTTACGCGCTCATTCGCGAGGCGATTGTCGCCCATCTGCAACTCCACACCCCGCAAATGTGCATCGAAGTTGCACGGCGCAATGTTCCCCGTGCGGATCGCCCGAGTTTTTCAGACATTGAAGAAGCCTTGAAAGAATTAAAGAAGCAAGCCGCATGATCATAGCCCCCCTCATCACCCTCGCCGCGATGGCGAACGCAGCAGACCTCGCCCCGGCTGATGCTGGAGAACCGCTGGCGGTGCGCGCCGGCGAGCATGGCGGTTACTCCCGGATTGTTATTCCGAATGCGCCGGAGACATGGACGTTAAAGACCGAAGGCCGATCGGTCACCGTAGTTTTTCCAAACGCAGCACAGCGCCTTGATGTGTCAGGCGTCGACAAGAACCGCAAAGCCCACCGCGTTCTCAATGCCAGCAGCAAACCGACTGCTGACGGCGATGAACTCATCTTGACGCTGAACTGCGATTGCAAGGCGCGTGCTGAACGCAGCGAGCACAACTCTTTGATTATCGATATTTTCGATAAGCAGGCCGAGCTCCTCGTAAAACAAAAGCCGGCCAGCCCCAGCAAAAAAACCGCCGCCGCGCCGCCGACGCCGTCGCGGCGCAGTCCCTCGTCTGATGAATTGCGCGCCGCGCGCGACCGTATGATCGCTCTCTTGGCCGCCGCCAATGACCAGGGCGTCGTCGCGCTCAGGAGTAAAGCCGGGCAACCCGTTAATCTGGTTCCCGATTACGCTAATGACGGCGCCAGCGTAACGCCGGTCGCCAACGCATCTTATGGGACCGGCGCCGCGCCGGACTTGGACGGCGTTAGTGGAAGTGCTTCTTGCATCGACCCGGTGCGTTTTACCGTTGCTGCGCCGGGCGCCGGCGACATTGCCTATGGCGACATTGTTGAGCTGCGCCAGCGCCTCGAAAACGCCGATGACGCCGGTCAGGCCACGCTTGAGATTGCGCTTGGCCATGGGTATTTGCGGCTCGGTTTTTTCTCTGAAGCCGCAGCGCTGGCCTCAGCGCCGGATAAAGCCGCCGCTCCGGAATTTATGTTGCTGGGCGGACTGGCAGCGCTTGGCAGAAGCGACTCGCCGAGCGCGAAAGCAAAACTTGAACCGTTCAGCGCCTGTGGCGGCATTTACGACCTGCTTTTAAGGGCCGCTTCGCCTTTGGCGTCACACGATAAATCCTATTCCAACGCGCAATACCGCACCCTCAACACGCTGCCGAAAAGCTTGCGCGGACCGGTGGCGGAATTGCTGGCGCTCAAAGCGCTTGAGCAGGAAAACTCAGCGGCCGCAAGGCGGCTTTATGATATCGCTGCCGCCGCCTATGCGGGCGAGGAAACGCCCGGTCTGGTTATTCTCCGCGCAAGCTTGCCCGATGACGGCTCAGAGGACCATCCGCCTCGCGATGATCGCACACAGGAAAAACTCGCCGTCGTCGCGCAAACACCCGGCCCCTATCGCTCGCGCGCGCTTGGCGTCCTCGCAGAAGAATTCGAGCGCAAGGCGACCATCGCCTATGACGGATTTTTCGACGATCTCGCGGAGCAGGCGCTGATCAGCGCGGCCAGTCGCGGCGAAATCGATGCGGCGATATCCGGCGCCAAAGCGCTCGCCGCCGCCGGGCGCATTGGCGCCGCCTTTGCGCAATTACGCAGCGTCAGGGAAATCGCACCGCAAACAGCGCAAGCGGCCGGCTTTATCGCCCGCTCGATGATCGCAACCGCGATGGCCAGCGATGAACCGGCGCAACGGTTGGCGGCGATAGATTATTATTTTGAGTATACGGATTTATTCGGCGTCGAGGCCGACGATAACGAAATGCGCCTCGCCATCGCCGACACGCTGGCGTCAATGGGCGCCCCGAAATTAGCCGCGCGGGCAACCTCGCAAATCCCCTCCGAACAGCGCGCCGACGCCGATATGATTGTCGCCAACGCCTATCTTTCCGCTGGCGATGCAGCGGCGGCGCTGGTGCTGGCGAACAAAAACCCCGACCATGACGGCTTTGGCGAAGTCATCTTGCGCGCTGGCTCCATGCTTGATGACAAGGCGTTGCTGCGCAAGACGGCGCGCCAACTTCTGCAGCGTCAAAAAATGGATGTTCACAATACAGCGCTCCTATGGCGCGCTGAGGAATGGCGCAGCGCCGCTGATAGTTTCGCCTCGCTCCCAGCGGAGCAACTCGATATCGAAACCGCGAGCACTTACG
The DNA here is from genome assembly GCA_013151255.1 of Alphaproteobacteria bacterium. Lineage (GTDB taxonomy): Bacteria > Pseudomonadota > Alphaproteobacteria > Caulobacterales > Parvularculaceae > Hyphococcus. Next base: position 45,559 of record JAADIQ010000090.1, on the reverse strand, counting down.
TGCTCACGGTATTGAAGACCGGCGGTAAAGCATTGCCCGCTTCCGCCAAACAGGTGCTCAGCGCCAATAAAAACTATGCGCGGGCGCTGGAGCACATGTTCACCAAGGCGCCGGCGTTTAACTTTCGTAATGCCGCAAAAGTCGATGCGTTTATCACCGGCGTGTCATGGGAAACGGAATTCTTCCGTCGGGGGATGCGCGATGAATAATACATCTTACGTCATCATGTCGCGCCAGGCGGGGTTGTCTAAGGAACTCACCAGCATCGCTAACAATATCGCCAATGCCGACACCACGGGCTTTCGGCGTGAAGGGGTTTTGTTTTCCGAATATGTCAAATCGCTCGGTTCCGCTGAGCGCAGCCTGTCGCAAACGCGGGTTGGCGGACATTTTTTTGATCGCAGCGGCGGCGCCATGACGAAAACCGGCGGCGCCTTTGATGTCGCCATTGACGGCGAAGGATTTTTCGCCGTTGAAACGCCGCGCGGCGAGCGCCTCACCCGTGCTGGCTCTTTCATGTTGAACGCTGAAGGCCAACTCACAACGCCAGAGGGCTATAGTGTTCTCGGCGAAGGCGGAAGCCCAATAACCATTCCTCCCGGCGCCGGCGCGATTACTATCGCCGCAGATGGCGCCATCGCCGGCGGCGGCGTCCCGCTTGGCCGCCTGACGCTGGTGACCGCTCCCGCAACCGCGCTGCAACGCGAAGGCGGTAGTCTGTTTAAGGCTACCGAACCGACGCAAGCGGCTGAACTTGCGCAATTGCGCCAGGGATTTGTCGAAGGCTCTAACGTCAATTCAGTCGTAGAGCTCAGTAGGCTGATTGAAGTGCAACGCGCCTATGAACTCGGACAACAACTGCTGCAACAAGAACACGATAGAATCACAAAAACTGTTCAAGCCATGGGGCCGCGCTAAGCCCAACATTTGGAGGATGAAATGGACGCATTGAGAATCGCCGCCACCGGCATGGACGCGCAACAAACCCGCGTCGCCGTGATATCAAACAATATCGCCAATATGAGCACGACCGCCTTTTCGACGCGGCGGGCGGAGTTTGTCGATCTTCACTACCAGCAAATCCGCGCGCCTGGCGCGATTTCTTCTTCAACCGGGCTGATTGCGCCAGGCGGCATTGAGCTCGGCCTTGGCGTCAGAATGTCGACGATCAGCATCAATATCGAACAAGGCGCACTGCGTCAGACCAGTAGCGATCTCGACCTTGCGGTTGAAGGGCGCGGCTTCTTCGAGGTGACGTTGCCCTCTGGCGCCCTCGCGTTCACCCGCGACGGCAGTTTCAAGCGCACCGGCGAAGGGCTCATCGTTAATTCCGACGGCTACCCGCTAGGCGGCGACGTCACCATTCCGGTAGACGCCCGCAGCGTCACTATCAACGCTAATGGTGAGGTGTTTGCATTTTTTGACGGCCAGCCAAACGGCCAGCTGATTGGCGCCATTCCATTGACGCTGTTTGTCAATGAAAAGGGCCTGGAAGCGTTGGGCGGGAATCTGTTTCGCCAGACCGAAGCTTCCGGCGCACCCATTCCGGGCGAGGCTGGGATCGATGGTCGCGGCGCCATTCGCCAGGGCTTTCTTGAAGACAGCTCTGTCGATGTTGTGCAACAGATCGCCGACCTCATCGAGGCGCAGCGCGGCTATGAGCTAAACTCCAAAGTGATTTCCGCCGCCGACCAGATGCTCGGCGCGGCAACGCAGATCCGGTAAAATTATGAAACAGTCAACAACAATACTTATTGCGCTCGCTGTGATGCTGACGCCGGTCGTCGCATCTGCCGAGGCGCCAATAGCGCCCGAAGCCATTACGCTCGACGAAAATGTGGCGGCGCCCAACGACGCGCCCGTCGCCATCAAAGCGCGCCGACATTTGCGCGCCGGAACCATCCTGCGGCGCACCGACATCATCATCGGCGACAGCGAGAGCGCACAAGCAGCGGCGAGAGATATCATCGGCATGGAGGTCAAACGCACCATCTATGCAGATAAAACCATCATGCCGGAAGATATTTCCCCGCCGACGGCGATTAAACGCAACGCAATTGTGACCATAGAATTTAAAAAAGGCCCGCTCCTCATCACCACCGAAGCGCGCGTGCTCGAACCCGGTTCGGTCGGCGAGAGCGTGCGGGTGATGAACCTGTCCTCAAAAGTTATTCTTACCGCCATCGTCGTCAGCAGCAGCAAGGTCAGAACAAGATGAACCGCGCACTCAAACTCACTATTTTCCTGCTTACTCCTGTCATTGCCGGGTGCTCGAACAGCCTTGATCATATGTTGCGCCCGCCCAGCATGACCGCGCCCGGCGACGTGAAAGCCGCCGCGCCAATGCCGACGCCAGCGCGAATGAGCGTGCCGCCGAGCCCCTTATCTCATACCGCGCCGCCCGAAACGGCAGCCTCGTTGTGGCGGTCGGGACCGCAATCGCTGTTCGGCGACCGGCGCGCGCGCAAGCAAGGCGATATTCTCACGGTAATGATTGAAATCGATGAAGAAGCGGAAATCCGTAACCGCACAAATCGCAAACGCAGCGGCACGGAGAACCTGTCCGTACCGGCGCTTCTCGGCGTCAACTCGCTCGCCGCCAAAGTCCTGCCTGGCGGCGCTGCGCTCAATCCGGCGATTGATACATCCTCAACATCCACCTCTTCCGGAGACGGCCTTATCAAACGCGAAGAACGCATCACCTTGCGGGTCGCCGCTACCGTGACGCAAGTCCTGCCCAATGGTCACCTCGCCATTGCCGGCAGTCAGGAAATCCGCGTCAATTACGAGCTGCGTGAATTATTGATCGCCGGCATTATCCGCCCGGAAGACATCTCGCGCAGCAATGTCATTACCTATGACAAAATCGCCGATGCGCGGGTTTCTTATGGCGGGCGCGGACAGATCAGCGATTTGCAGCGGGCGCGATATGGTCAGCAAATTGTCGATATCATCTCGCCATTTTAAGCCATGAAAAAATTTCTTCCCATCATCATCATCGTGATCGCCGGCGCCCTTGGCGGCGGCGGCGGGTTTTTCTTGAAACAGGCGACAGCGCCCAGCTCTACCGAAGAGGCGGCCGGCGAAGCGCCGGATGAGGGCCACGAGAAAGAAGACAAGAAAGGCAAGAAGAAGAAGAAAGATAAGAAGAGTGAGCATGGCGCGGCGGCCGATAATGATGCTGCTTATTTGAAGTTTGGACGCCAGTTTGTTGTCCCGGTGGTCAAAGGCGGCGCACCGCAAGTGATGATGATATTAGAGATCAGCATCGAGGTTGACCCGTCTCAAGCCGGCGACATTTACGCCTTCGAGCCCAAGCTACGCGATGCGTTTCTCGCAGAGCTGATGCGGCTGGGCAGCGTCGACATTTTAGCGAACATCATTGAAAGCCCGGAGGCGATGGCCAACACAAAATCGTCATTGCTGAACACCGCGCGCACAATATTGGGCGACGGCGCCAAGGATATTTTAATTCTCGGTATCGGTATTCAGGAATACTGATTAAAGCGCCGTCACAAAAAGTGCGTGCGGTTTTTTAGGTTCTAGTGAAGCAAGAAAGCATCGAATGCCATCACTAAAGAATTTGGATCACATTCTACGATTTGTGAATGTGGCCTAGGGCTTTTTATGTTCACGTAGAACCCCATACCCCACCTCGCTCATTCCGGCGAAAGCCGGAATCCACATAAACATCGCAGTCTGGATCCCGGCTTTCGCCGGAATGAGCGGGGCTACATAGTGTGAGCTTGCGTTCTTTTGAACACGAAATGGCTAAAGCGCCGCCGACAGAGCAACGACATCAGACGGATCGACTTCAATGTCGCCCTCCAGCCTCAATGAGGCCGCGCCGCCATCAAGCCTGATTTCATTGACCACGCCAAACGTGTTGGCTGTGTCAGTGCGGATCAGACCTTCATCATTATAATAGGTTGCGGTGACTTTATAGATGCCGTTCTCGAGGGCGTTGCCATCCACCTGGCCGTCCCAGGTCTGTACTTCCCGGCCGATCGCAACATCGAACCGGGCGACTTCATTGCCGGACGGACCAAAGATGATCGCCTCAGCGCGGGTCGCGCTCGGCTCCCCCGTCAAACGAAAGCGCACCGGCTCGCCGCTGAAATAAACCGAGCCGCCCGGCGCTTCAGCGCTCCGGCCAATCCAGTCGGCATATTGGTCAATACCGCCGCCGGTTATCGCCGAAGCAATCGTCTCCAGCTGGCCATTGGCGCGCACAAGTTGTTCCACCGACGAAAAGCTTGCGAGCTGGGCGACAAATTCAGTGGAGTCCGCCGGGCTTAGCGGGTCCTGATTGCGCAACTGCGCGGTCAACAAGGTCAAAAAGTTTTGAAAATCCACGCCGTTGAGGTTTGGCGCATCGGCGGGATCCTTCGCGACGCCGAGAGCTGGCGTTGCGCCACTGGCTGATTGCTGCGATGCGAGTGCTTGTGTTTCCATTGCGCTAACTCCTGAAGTTAAATTTCATTACAACAGGCGATCCAGGCGCCCATCCAAACTCAACGCGGCAATGTGGTGCGGCATGTCACTCATCTCTATGCCGAGGGCGTCATCATGTTGGCGTCCGGCGCCAAATCGCTCATCACTAAAATTCGCGTCGGACTGCGGCCCTCGTTCACGAAATTGCAGATCAATATTCGCCAATCCGCTTTTTTCAAGTTCGCGCTGGAGGATATCGATATTCCGGCGCATCAGCTCCAGCGTATCGGGCGCTTCTGCCGCCACCGTCGCGCGGATGATGTCGCCGCCCCGGCCCTCAAAATCGATGCTCACCCGGCCTAGCTCGGGCGGATCAAGCCGAACCTCAATTTTCGTGTCCATGCCGCGATTGGAAATCGCCGCAACGATTTGCGCTGCTGGTTTTGTCGCCGCCTCGGACAAGGGCGACATCGTTAGCGCAGCGGATGCGCGCTCGCTGACGACATTTAACGTCTGTATCAATGGTAAATTATCATCGCGGGCAACCAGCCCCGGCTCAATCGCCGCCTTGTCCGCCACTGCAAACGTCATTAGCGGCGCGGCGGTTTTAAATTTGTTCGCGGATAATGCCGGCGCCAGATATTGGTTGCGTTGCGTTTCAAACCGTGGCGACAGCTCAATTCCATCATCGCTCGGCGCCGCGCGTCCGCCAAGATCGAGAAATTTTGAGCTCTGCGTAGGCAGTGCAGCCGCACGAGAGTTGACGTCGCTAATAATGCCCGCCAGCGGGCTTTTATCGGAACGGGTAAAGCGTTGAACCGGGCCTATACGCTCTTCGGTCGTTAGCGAAATTGTCCTCTCGCCATCGTCGCCGGCAGCGCCCAGAAGCAAGCGTTCCGTATTCGCAAGCACCAACGTCGCGCTCGAACCGTCAGCAGGCTGCGCCTTGGCGCGGTCCGCGATCTCCGCAAGGCTATCGGGCGACGCCGCAAGATCGGTTTGCTGCGGATCGAGCAGCGGCGCGCTGGCATCCAGGACCCCCAGAAATTCGTTGATTTTTACGCTCTTGGTTTCGCCAGGCAAGAAAGCGCCGCCAATAAGGCCCGCCAGCCCGACGCCCACAGGCGCGACCGCCGGGGCGGAACCTGCCGGCGGCATTGGGGCGGCGAACAAATTCGCGGCCAAACCTTGAGCAAAACTCTCCATATCCCGGATACTACCTATGATAACTTATTATTTAGTTACGCTACCTATAGTTGTGGTTGAGTTTTCCAGGAAAACGCCATGCCCGCTATCGAAAATACCATGCCGCCGGCTCTCAAACCGCCCAAAACGCAAGCGCCTACAGGCCCCCTGGCGGAGCAAAACCGAACCGAAGCGCTGCGCAAGACCGCGCGCGAATTCGAGGCCGCCTTTATCGGGGAAATGCTCGCCTATGCCGGGTTTGAAAAGGCGCTTTCGGGCGATTCCGGGTTTGGCGGCGAAACATTTTCCCGGATGTTAGTCGATAGCTACGCCCAAAGCATTGCTGACGCCGGCGGGTTTGGGCTTGCCGATAAAATCTATAATCAGCTTAAGGATAATGTAGAATGAAAAATACCGCTGCAAAGCTGAGCTCTATCATCAGCGACCTTGCGCGCGTCATCGGGCTGGAGCGAACCGCTATTGCCGGGCGTTCTTTTGACGGCATTGCCGGGATGACAGAACATAAAAAGACACTGCTGGGTGAATTTGACGCCATAGTCGCGGCCATGGAAGAAGACAATCTGCCGGCGGCGTTAATTGATGAACTGGGCGCCGTGCGCGCTGCAGCACAGGAAAACGCCGTAACGCTGCAAGCTATGGCTGAAGGCGCGAGAAACGCCTTGCAAAGGCTGAAATCAATCAACGAAAAGGAGTTGGCGACGGGCGTCTATCTACCTGGCGGGGCGACATTGATGAACCCCGATGCAGCGACGTTCTCGTCAAAGGCGTAGGCTTTAACAGCTTATTATGGTATTGGTTGTAGTAACCCTAATGCACAACCTGAATGGTTTTCGCGGACGCGCTTAAACGGCGCGCCGCATCGTCAGAATGGCTTTTTCTTACAAGCAAAGACTTGTAACCGGCAACTCCCTTGCGAGGTCGGGCGCACAATCACCAGTTTTTTAACTGACCGATCCCACACGGAGTATCAAAATGAGCCTATTGACAAATACCAGCGCCATGATCGCGCTACAAAACCTTCGCACAGTCAATGCAGGACTTGCAACTGTGCAGGAGCAAATCTCAACCGGTAAAAAGGTTGGCAGCGCCAGAGACAATGCTGCGATCTTCGCCATTTCAACCGTTATGCAATCCGACGTTCAGGGGTTTAAGGCGATTTCAAGCTCGCTCAATCTCGGTTCTTCAACGGTAGCTGTTGCACGCGGCGCGGCGGAGCAAATCACTGAACTTCTGACGGAGATGAAAGGGCTAATCGTTGCCGCTCAGGAAGAAAATGTTGACCGGACGAAAATTCAAACCGATGTCGGCCAACTCCGCAATCAAATCACATCGATCGTTGACGCCGCCCAATTTAACGGCCTTAACCTTCTGAAATCCGGCGCCAATGTAAACATCCTTGCTTCATTGAACCGGGATTCCAGCGGCACCGTGACGGCCGCGCCGATCTCAATTGCGCGCGTTAGCCTGGAAACAGTGGCTGGCGTTGCGGTTGCCGGTCTTGCGGCGTCTACCACCGGCGTTAATGGCGGCGGTGATTCAGCCGCTCAGCTGGTTGCCGACACCAATGTCTTCGCTCTTGATATCGACAATGGTGCGACCTTCACCGCCGGCGACATCTATGAGGTAAAAATTGACGGCCGCCGTTTCAACTATGAAGTCCAGACCGGTGACGATCTCAACGATGTCGGCCAGGGCATTACCAACCTGATCAACAACGCTGGCCTAACCGGCATTACTGTCGCGTTTTCAACTGGCGTAGCCTCAACGACGGACGCGCAGGTTGATATTACCAATGCAAGCGGCTCTACCGTCGCCATTGAAGTAGGTGTCACTGACGGTTCTGGCGGCGGTCTAGGCGCCTTGAATGCGCTTAATGTCAGCACCGGCGCCGGCGCCTCTGCTGCGCTGGTATCGATTGAAGGTCTGATCCAAACCGCGGTTGACGCTGCGGCGGAATTTGGCTCGGCCCAAAAACGTATCGACATTCAGACCACGTTCATCTCCAATCTGACGGACGCCCTCAAAACAGGCATCGGCGCCTTGGTCGACGCTGACCTTGAGGAAGCTTCCGCCCGGTTGCAATCCTTACAGGTGCAACAACAGCTTGGCATTCAGGCGTTGTCCATCGCCAACCAAGCGCCGAACGCCATTCTTGGGTTGTTCCGGTAAGACTAACGCCCGCGAAGGCTTCGGCTTTCGCGGGTTCTTTATCTGTATAGGGATTATGGGGTTATAATGGTAAGAAATACGAATTTGGCGCGCCGCGCATATGAAACGTCAGCGAAATCAACCGGCACGCCGCGTAGCATAGAATACAACTTGTTTTTACGGCTAACCAGCGCGCTCTCAACCGCTGAAGAAAATAAAATAAACAATCACTCATCCTATATTGATGCGCTCAGCTGGAACCTTGAGCTTTGGACTACCATCGGCGCTGATGTGTCCAGCCATGAAAACGCCCTGCCCGCTTCCCTGCGGGGGCAACTGTTCTTTCTGTTCGAGTTCACCCAGTATCACACCAAAAGATTGTTGAGCGGCGACACCAGCCTTTCCGCAGAACCGCTGATTGAAATCAATCGCAACATAATGACCGGCCTTAACGTCTGTGTGAGTGAATAAACGCCATGACCGGGCTTGTGCTAAAACTCAAACCCAACGAAAAAGTGCTGGTCAACGGCGTCTTGTTGCAGAACGGTGATCGTGCAGCGCGAATACGCGTGCGCAGTAGTAATGTTTCCATCCTGCGCAGCCGCGACGCCATCTCACCGCAAGACGCAAACACGCCGCTGACACGGATATATTATATTGCGCAACTGGCGTTGGCCGGACAGGCCAAACCGGATGAGGCGATGCGTCAGGTTAGAGACGGAATTGACCAGCTGTCTAAAATTTTCACCGGCCATTCCGCGCAAGAGCTGGCTCGGGCGCGAAGCGCTGCTGGCGAAGAAAAATTTTTCCTTGTTATGCGCGCCCTCAAAAGGCTTTTTCCGATCGAAAAAGCGATGCTTGCCCGGCGCGAGGGCGCGCCATGAGTTTTTCACCTGCAATTCCGCTCAGCGGTTTTCTCGGCTGGCGCGTTTTCAACCAGACGGAGGCGCGTCAGAGAGAAGTTTTTACCAATGACGCCTTAACATTGCGCAATGTCGATTATTTCAAGGAAAAAGTTTCCGGCGCCGCGACCGCAGCGGACCTCGTTAATGACCGCCGGTTGCTAACCGTCGCGCTCGGCGCCTTTGGCCTTTCCGATGAAATCGATAAAAAGGCGCTCATCCAGCGCATCCTTGAAGAAGGCACGGAAGACAGCGACGCTTTCGCCAACCGCATCAACGACCAGCGCTGGCGGGATTTTTCTGAACGTTTCGGCTATGGCAACTTCGCCGGCTCGCGAATTTTGCTCTCGTCTTTCCGTGAGGAAATCGCCACTCAATATATAGACCGCAGTTTCGAAGAGCGCGTCGGCGAAGTCGACACCGACATCCGCCTGGCCATGAACTTCCGGCGAGAAATCGCGCGTATCGCAGACAATTCTTCGTCCGACGGAGTGAAATGGTTTCAGATTATGGGACAGCGACCGGTGCGCGCGGTCATGGAAGCGGCGCTGGGACTGCCCGCGACAATCGGGGCGGTTGATCTCGATCAGCAACGCGATATTTTTATGCGTAAAGCCGAAGCGATCTTCGGTTCAAGCTCGCCATCGGTTTTTTCTGACTCAGAGGCGGTTGAAGACGCCCTGCAACGGTTCTTCCTGCGCAAGGAAATAGAGAACGGACCGAGCGCATCAACCCCGGGCATGGCCGCGCTTAGCATCTTGTCAGCCCCGCCGACCGGCGGCGCGCAGACCATCAATCTGATCCTCTCCAACGCGCTTTCGCGCGGATAATTTTTCCAAACACTTTTACTAATGCGGGTAATTAATACTTAATTCAACTTATGCGTGCAGTTATGCTTAGCAGACTATTAATGCGAGGCGCACGTCATGCTTCAAAATCTCAACATCCTTGAAATCGCATCAGCGATGGCGCGCCACGCCGTTCAGCGTCACGCCGTAATCGCTGAAAACATCGCCAATTCTGATACGCCCGGTTTCAAAGCGAAAGATATGGAACCGTTCAGCGACGCGTTTGCGCGCGCGCAACGGACCGGCGCGGTCGAGTTCCGAGTGGAGCCCATCACTACGGGCGATCCTTCGCCAAACGGCAACACCGTATCGCTGGAAGACCAGATGTCGCGCAGTTCCGGCGCGCTGCGCGATCATGAAACGGCCATGGCGATTTATTCAAAAGCAATGACCATGCTGCGCACCAGCATCGGCCGGCGATAGGAGGCGCGTCATGAACCCATTTGAAAAAATTTCAGCCCTCGCGGTTTCCGGCATGCAAGCGCAAGCCCAACGCATGCAAGTCGTCAGCGAAAATATCGCCAATGTCGATACTCATGGCTATCAGCGCAAGCTGGTCACTTTTAACACCGTCTATGACCGCGCAACCGGTGAAAGCCGGCTTGAGATCGGTCGGCAATATCTCGACCCCGCGCCGCGCGAGACCGTTTTCGACCCCTCCCATCCCTTCGCTGATGAGAAGGGCTATGTGACGATGTCTAATGTCAGCATAATGACTGAATTTGCCGATGCACGCGAGGCGACCCGGTCCTATGACGCCGGCCTTCAGGTGCTTAAACAAGCGCGGGAAATGTATACCTCGCTGCTCGATATTTTGAAACGATAGGAGGCGGCCCATGAAACTTGCAGCATTTCAGGCGACGCAAAACTATAATCTCGCAAAGTCGGCGTTAACCGGCGCGGGCGCGGGACCGATGGCGACAGCGGCGCCGAAAGCCGGCGAGATAAAACAAAATCCCGCCTTTGAAGCCGTTCATAATCTCGCCAAAACCGTCGCCCAGGGCGAGCAAGCTGGACAGGCTTTGCTCACCGGCAACGCCGACCCGCACTCGGTCGTGCAAGCCATGGCCGCGGCGGAGCTTGCGGTCGAGACCGCCGTTACCGTGCGCAATAAAGTCGTTGAAGCCTATCAAGAATTAATCCGTATGCCGGTTTAACCCCGCAGGAATGACATGAACGAAAGCGATATTGTTGCGCTCTTACAGGAATTTTTATGGGCCGGCCTGTGGATGGGCGCGCCGATGATCGGCGCTGCGCTGGTTGTCGGCATCGTTGTCGGCCTGTTTCAGGCGCTCACCTCGATACAGGAATTGACCCTGACATTTGCGCCCAAACTCTTTGTCATGGTGTTGGTTTTCTGGATGTGCTCCGGATATATGGCGCGCATTCTGGTTCGGCTTTTTAACGACACGGTTTTGTCCGTGATCGCCGGCGTTTAGCCGCGCCCGGAAAGCACAGATTATGGACCGCGTCATAAATTTTAATATCCCGGGACAGGCGACTGTCTTGCTGGCGCTCGGCCTGATGTCGATCATCGTCATGATGGTCGTCCCGGTGCCGGCGGTGATGGTCGATATCGGGCTGACGATGTCGTTCGCGCTGGCGATCCTGATTTTCACCATCACACTGTTTTCCGAACGCCCGCTCGACTTCTCAGCTTTCCCAACGGTGCTTCTGGCATCGTTGATTTTGCGCCTGTCGCTCAACGTCTCTTCAACGAAACTGATCATCAGCCAGGGACACACCGGACCGGATGCGGCGGGCAGCGTCATCCACGGCTTTGCGATGTTTGTTATGGGCGGCAACATCCTGCTTGGCATGGTGGTGTTCGGCGTCCTGTTGATTGTCAACTTTTTGGTCATCACCAAAGGCGCCGGGCGCATGGCCGAGGTTGGCGCGCGGTTTGCGCTTGACGGCATGCCCGGCAAACAGCTGGCGATTGACAGCGATGTCGCCGCCGGCGCCATCAGCCATGACGAGGCGAAGGAACGCCGCCGGATTGAGCAGGATGAAACAACGTTTTTCGGTTCGCTGGACGGCGCCTCAAAGTTTGTTAAAGGCGACGCTATCGCCGGGCTGATGATTACGCTGCTCAACCTTGTGGTCGGTCTCGGCATGGGCCTCAGCGTGCACGGGCTGTCGATGCAGGAAGCGGTATCGACTTATTCCATTCTCACCGTTGGCGACGGGTTGGTAACGCAAATCCCCGCCGTAATCATTTCCATCGCCTCTGCGTTGCTGTTGTCGAAGGGCGGGGTGATTGGCTCCGCTGATAAGGCGATGGTAATACAGCTCGGCACAAATCCGCTCGCGCTCGGCACCGTCGGCGTTATCCTGGGGGCGTTCGCGCTTCTGCCGGGGCTTCCGTTTATTCCGTTTTTCGTTGGCGCATCGGCTTTTCTCATCTGCGCCTACCGGGTCTATCAGAGCCAGGAAAAAGCTAAAGCGGCCGCGCAAATAACACCGGACGCAAAACCGGTCGATAAACAAAAACCGCTTGGCGACCTGCTTGATGTCGATGAAATCCATTTGGAGTTTGCCGGCGATCTCATTCCGCTAGCGCTCGACAATGTCCACGGGCTGGAGCCGCGCATCGTCAAAATTCGCCATTATATCGCCAGCGAATTTGGTTTCATCATCTCGCCAATCCGGCTGACGGATAATCTAAACCTTGCGCCCAACGAATATTTGATAAAAGTCCAAGGCGTCACCGCGGCAAAGGGAATGTTATATTCCGACCGCGTCCTGGTGATCGCAGACGACATCGACGCGCTGCCCTTTCCCGGCAAGGATACGCAAGAGCCGGTCTATCATGCGCCGGCGCGCTGGATTGAAAAATCCGAACGCGACAATGCGCAAGCGATGGGGCTGGCGGTGATCGACCCGGCCGAGGTTATCTCCACGCACCTTCTCGAAACCATCAAACAGAATTTCTCGCGGCTGGCGACCCGCCGGTCGATCCGCCGTATCTTCGATGAGTTTTCAAAAACCACCGATGCTGACCGCGCCGCCGCCAATCGCCAGCTGATCGACGAATTCGTGCCCGACAAAATCCCGGTTGAGTTCGTCCAATCCGTCATCCGTCTCTTGCTCGACGAAATGGTGCCGGTGAAAAACCTCCCCGTTGTATTGGAGGCGATTGCCGACGGGCGCGCAATGTTCGCCAGCCCGGAAGACGTCAACGAATATGTTCGCCAACGCATATCCCGGCAGTTTATCTCGAAAATCCAGGACGGTGACGGAAACCTGCCCCTGATCCAGATTGGCGCGAACTGGGAAGATATATTCACCGAGCATGAAACTGTCAGCGAGACCAATCATAGCGATATTTCACTGCCGCCAGAGGAATTCAACCGCTTTGCACAATCTGTCCTTGCACAGATAAATAAAGCCGCCCAGCAGAGCATTTTTCCCGCCGTCGTCACCTCCGCCAAACGGCGCAGATTTATCCGCACGGTCCTGCACGCCAAGAAAATTCGCAATCCCGTCATCTCCTATGAGGAGATTGACCCGACCGTCAAACCAACGCTCCTCGGCGTTGCATAGCCCGCGATGATGGCGCTTGAATATTTCGCGCCCGTGTTCGAGGACGCAGCGCCGGCGATTTTCGCCCTCGGCGCCATCTTCATGCGGATTTCAGCAATTGCATTTTTCGCCCCCGGCATTGGCGAGCGCGCAATACCGGTTCGCGTGCGCCTCACTGTCGCGATCGCTTTTACCATCGTTCTCGCGCCTATGGTCTATGACGATGCGCGCGCCGCAGAGATCGCAACGCTCGCCGATGTCGTGGAGATTTATGCAGCCGAAGCGATGGTCGGCCTGCTTATCGGCTTCGCGCTGCGGATATTGGTGTTTGTCTTGCAAATAGCCGGCGCAATGATCGCCCAGCATTTGTCGTTGTCCCAACTGTTCGGCCCGAATATCGGCTTCGATTCAGAATCGCCCTTCACCGCCATCCTGGTGATGGCCGGCGTCACCCTTGCGGTCAGCGCCGGCATCCATTTCCATCTCGCCCGCGCGCTTGGCGAGGCTTATGAGGTTTTTCCGTTCGGGGTTTTTCCGGGCGCCAGCGACACCGCCGAGTGGACCACGCATCGCGTCGCAGCGGCGCTGACAAAATCGATCACCCTCGCCTCGCCGTTTATCGTGCTTGGCTTTGTCTACACCATGGCGCTCGCCGCCGCCAACCGCGCAATGCCGCAATTGATGGCCGCCTTCATCGGCGCGCCAGCGATTACGCTGGCCGGCTTTGCGCTGTTTGCAGTTGCCGCTCCGGTCATTTTGAATGACTGGCTCGCCGGCTTTGAGCGGGTGTTGCTGGACTTCCTCGCGGGGGCTTTATGAGCGAAGGCGACAAAGACGATGGCCAGGAAAAGTCGCAGGACGCCAGCCCCGCGCGCATGGAAAAGGCGCGGCGTGATGGCGATGTCTCTCAGTCCAAAGAGTTAAACTCCGCCGCCAGCTATATCGGTCTCTACCTCGCCATCATCCTCGCCGGCGGCGCGGTCAGCGGGTTGGCGACTGTGTTGTCGAGCCTGCTGAAATATCCGGAAATGATTACCGAGCAAGCGCTCAACGCATCGGGCGGCGTCTTCATCCAGTCATTATGGATGGACACCATGAACGCCGTGTCGTTGTTTTTCTTCCTGCCGGCACTGGCCTCGCTCCTGGCGTTAATCGCGCAGCGCGCCATCACCTTTGCGCCGTCGAAAATAAATCCGAAATTTTCAAGACTTTCTTTGACGGCAAACGCCAAGAAAAAATATGGAACCCAGGGGCTGGTTGAATTTGCAAAGAGCAGCCTAAAGCTGCTGGTGATCTTCACGCTGTTCGGCGCCTTCTTCATGCAACGCTTCTCAACCCTGCCGGCGGATGTGTTGTCGCCGGCGACAGCTTTGCCCGGGCGGTTGCTGGAGGAGGTGACGTTGTTTGCCGGCATCGTGGTTTTGTTTTCCGTAGGCCTTGCGGCGATCGACCTTCCCTGGAGCCAGCACCAGCACGCCAAGCGCCTGCGCATGACCCATGAGGATGCGAAAAAGGAGAGCAAGGAAAACGACGGCGACCCGACGATGAAACAAAACCGCCGCGAGCGCGCGCAAGCCATCAGCCAGAATAAAATGTTGCATGATGTACCGAACGCCAATGTGGTTATTGTCAACCCGACGCATTATGCCGTAGCGCTAGCCTGGGATCGCGAGGCCGGCGCGGCCCCGATTTGCATCGCCAAGGGCGCCGATCAATTGGCCGCGCGTATTCGCGAAATTGCCGCCGTCTCCGGTGTTCCAATCCAGTCCGACCCGCCCTCGGCCAGAGCGATATTCGCAAGCGTCGATGTCGGCGAGGAAATCCAGCGCGAACACTATGCTGTTGTCGCTGCGGCCATTCACTTCGCAGACAAAATTCGCGAGAAGGCGAAATTTAGGTAGCGGCGCCTACAACAACAGCTCCGCCAGCTTCTTGCGGTGATAGGCAGCGTCGCCAAATTGTGCGGCGTGCCACATGGCACGGCGACGATAGAGCTGTGCGTCGCAATCATAGGTAAACCCGAAAGCGCCATGGAACTGTATCGACCGGTCGGCAGCGTACGATAGCGCCTTGTCGGCTTCCGCCTTCGCCATCCGGGTGGCAATCTCGCCGGTTCCCTGTTCGTTAAAACAATGCGCGGCGCTATAAAGATGCGAGCGGGCCTGCTCATAGCCGACAAAGGCGTTGACCGTCGGATGTTTCAACGCCTGATAGGAACCGATTAGCTTGCCGAATTGTTTGCGCGTGGTGAGGTAGTCGATGGTGTAATCGATTACCGCTTGCGTTGCGCCGATCATTTCCGCCGCGGCGAGAAGATTGGCGGCGAGGTGAATATGGCTGAGCGCAGCGCGCGCCTTATGCGGATCGAACAGAGCGCTCGCATCTACCCGAATACCATCCAGCGTCAACGCGTAAGAGCGTTTGGTTTCATCGATAATCGTCTCTCGGCGCAACGCGCCTTGCGGCAACTGCGCGCGCTCAACCAGAACCAGCGCCGGTTGATTATCGAGGCGGACCGAGACAATGATCCACTGCGCCGACGCCGCGTCGCAGACGAGTAGCTTTTTACCGCTAAGGACGATGTCATCGCCGTTCTTTTCCGCGCGGGCGGTGATCTGAGACAGGTCCCAGTCGCCGCTGTCCTCGGTAAGCGCCAGCGTTGCAATCGCGCCCTCGACAATCTTCGGCAACAGGCGTTGCTTTTGCTCCTCTGTGCCACCAGCCAACACCGCCTGCGCCGCTAGCGTCGTTGACAGGAACGGGCTCGCCAACATGAAGCGGCCGATTTGCTCCATTACCGGCGCCGCCTCGCCAAGGCTGAGGCCGACGCCGCCATATTCCTCCGGAATGGCTATCCCCAGCCAGCCCAGCGCGACGATCTCCTTCCAAACCTCCCGATCATACCCGCTCTCATCCTCAATCAACTTACGGACTTTATTCATTGGCGACTTGTCACGACAAAAATTTGTCGCGACCTCCAAAAGGTCCGCCTGTTCCTCGCTAAAGCCTAAACGGCCAAGATTTTCCATCACCTGTTCCGTACAAATTTATTTCTTAGGAAGCCCAAGCACATGCTCGCCAATAATATTGCGTTGAATTTCCGACGTACCGCCGCCAATGGTGGCGGAAAACGCATTTAAATAACCGCGCGTCCACAATCCGTCATCGACCGCGCTTTCATCGCCAACATAATAGCCGCCCTTGGCGCCCAGAAGCGTCATCGCAAATTCATTGAGCCGGCGGGCGAACTCCGTCCACATCAGCTTGCCCGACAGCGACAAAGCCATTGGCCGGTCGGTGGTGAGCGGCGCGATGCGTCCGCGTTCCTGACACAGTTTCAAGCCCTGCGCTTCAATCAGAAAACCAACCAGCCTATCGCGCATCACCGGATCGTCCATCACCGGCGCGCCGTCGCGTTGGGCTTTTTTGGCTAGCTCCAAGATTGAGAATGCATCAAGCGGCGTAATCACATAACCGCCCGCCTGACCGCCCCTGGCGCCGCGCTCATATTCCAGCGTGCGCATGGCGATCAGCCACCCCTGGCCTTCCTCGCCCATCAGGCAATCTGCGGGAATGCGCGCATCGGTGAAGAAGGTTTGCGTAAACCCAAACTCGCCCGTGAGTTTGCGGATCGGCGTCGTTTCAATCCCCGCCGCATCCATCGGCGCCAGGAAGAAACTGAGCCCGGCATATTTGTTGGGCGCGTCAAAATTCGTGCGCGCCAGCAATATCATGTGCTTTGCATACCCGCCATGGGTGGTCCAGATTTTAGAGCCGTTCAACACATACTCATCGCCCTCACGCACCGCGCGCAATTGCGCATTGCCGAGATCGGAGCCGTTTTCAGGTTCGGAAAACCCCTGACACCAGATATCCTCCGCAGACAGAATGCGTTTAATGTATTTTTGTTTCTGTTCTTCGCCGCCCATATCGAGCAATAACGGCCCGGTCCAGTTGAGCCCGATGGCGTTCAGCATTATTGGCGCATGGCGCCGGCGCATCGCTTCGGTCGCCGCCTTCTGAAACGACTGATCGAGCCCGCCGCCGCCATATTGCTTTGGCCAGGCGGCGCCAAGATATCCCGCCTCCCAGACTTTATGTTGCCAGTCGCGCAGGAAATTAAACTGCTGGTCCGTGCCGACTTCCATGAAGGTAAGCGGCAACATAAAACCGGGATCGGCGGGAACATTGTCCCGAAACCAGGCGTCGGCGCCCTGGCTAAATTCCTGGAGCTGTTTGTCGTCCACAACCGTCATATCATTCGCTCACATTTTCACCGCTGAAAGACGTTCAAGCCGCGAGGCTGCGGCGTCAACCCGTTCCACTGCTTTTATCAGATCGCGGTCGGACACCGGTTTCGCCCGCGCGGACGAACCGCCGATAATAAGCTTCACCAATTCAGCGACAACGGCGGCGATATCTTTCTTGTTGGAACGCTTTTTCATTAACAACGTCCGCATCGCATATTCCAGACTGCCGAAAAAAATATCGCGCTTAATCCACTGCGCCGCGCCGTCTTCAATCTCGCCGCGCCAGACGCCGTCGCGCATAACATCGTCAAACACCGCGACATATTCCCGGTTCATCTTGTAGATATCGCTGCCCTCATAGGCTTGCGTATTGCGCACATCGCTGGCGATCAGCTCAAGAAGGCGGCGTTCGCCGATGATGTTTTCAAGATGGTGGCGCGCCAAAAACTCAAGCTTTTGTCTGGTCGTCGCACATTTGGCGACCCCCGTCTTCGCCGTCTCGGTGAGGCGGTAATAAAACGCCGCCACAACCGCGCGCGCCAGCGCATTCTTGTTGCTGAAATAAAGGTAGAGCGTTCCCTCCGCGACGCCGGCATTGCGGGCTATCTGCGACATTGTAGTTTTTGCAAAGCCGCGCGCCACGAGGCTCTTATGCGCCGCGGCGATAATCGCATCTTCCTTGGACTGAACACGCTCGCGCCGGGTTGCCGCTGGCGAGGATTGGCGCAGACGCGCCTTGACGATCCGTGATTTTTTTTGCACCGGCATCGCTCGTTTCACTGACTTATTCGTCGCTTTCACTGGAACTTACCACTCTCGCCCGCATTGACTTTTAACCACTGAGTGATATTCATCATATATGAGTAATACTCTAAATCATCGAATTTTGCAAGCCTTTAGGATTGTCGTGAAAGACGCCTTATGACTGGCCAAAACACCATCC
This sequence comes from Alphaproteobacteria bacterium, assembly GCA_013151255.1. Lineage (GTDB taxonomy): Bacteria > Pseudomonadota > Alphaproteobacteria > Caulobacterales > Parvularculaceae > Hyphococcus. The sequence goes on along the minus strand of JAADIQ010000090.1, from coordinate 27,303 downwards.
GCATCGGCGGCGCCAGCGGCTATTGGGGCGAGAGCGCGATGGCGACGCCGCAGCTTTTGGCGGGCGGCGGGCTCGATTATATTGTCTTTGACTATCTTGCGGAAATCACCATGTCGATCTTGGCGCGGGCGCGCGACAAAGACCCACAGGCGGGCTATGCGACGGATTTTATACACTCCGTACTCAAACCAAACCTAAGCGAGATTGCGCGCCAAGGCGTCAAAATTATTTCCAACGCCGGCGGCGTTAACCCGGCAAGCTGCGGCGCGGCAGTCCGGGCGCTGATAAAAGAACAAGGCCTTAATTTAAAAGTCGCCATTATCACCGGGGATGATCTAATCGACCACAAGGACGCTATCGCGTCTGCGTCGCCGCGCGAACTCTATAGCGGCGACAAGTTTCCCCGCCCGGAGAACATCGTCAGCATCAACGCCTATCTTGGCGCCTTCCCTATCGCCAATGCGTTGGACCGCGGCGCCGATATTATCATCACCGGGCGTTGCGTCGACAGCGCGGTGACGCTTGGCGCCTGCATTCATGCATTCGGGTGGCGCGCCGATGATTGGGACGCGCTCGCCAGCGGCTGCCTCGCGGGACACATCCTTGAATGCGGCCCGCAAGCCACCGGCGGCAACTTCACCGACTGGGAGGCAGCGGGCGACATCGCCAATATCGGTTACCCGATCGCTGAAATTTCAAGCGATGGCGGCTTCACTGTCACCAAACCGGACAATACCGGCGGCATCGTCGATGTCGGCACAGTCTCGGAGCAACTGGTCTACGAAATCGGCGACCCACAGGCCTATATGCTCCCCGATGTGGTTTGCGATTTCTCAGGCGTCACCATCACCGAGGAGAGTGACAATCGCGTTCGCGTCTCGCCCGCAAAGGGCGCGCCGGCGCCGGATGTTTACAAAACCTCCCTCACCTATCGCGACGGATATCGCGCCGGCATGCTGCTCGGTTTCACCGGCGCCGAGGCAGACCGCAAAGCGCGAAAATTCGCCGACGCCGCCTTTGAGCGTAGCCGCAACACCCTTCGGCGCCATAACGCCGCTGACTTTAGCGCAACCAGTATTGAAGTTATCGGCGTTGAATCTCAGTATGGAGACTTCTCTAAAGTCGACAGCGCCCGTGAAGTGGTTTTGAAAATCGCAGCCAAACATGATGACGCCATGGGCGCCGGCTTGTTGTTAAAAGAAATCGCCGGATTAGGACTGGCGACACCGCCGGGCCTCACAGGCTTTTCGTTCGGGCGACCCAAACCGATGCCAGTAGTACGTTTGTTTTCCTTCCTGACCGCGAAGCAAGACGTCGCAATCACGGTCGATGTCGACGGCGAGCCAGCAAGCTTCAAGGACAAGCCAGGTGTGGCTTTCAATCCGGATCAGATCGTCCGACCGAACCCGCCGACGACGCCGTCGCGCAGCGACCTCATCGACACCGCGCTTATTAATCTTGCCTGGGCCCGTTCCGGCGACAAAGGCGACAAGGCGAATATTGGCGTGATCGCGCGCGACGCTGCTTATCTGCCTTTCATCTGGGCGGCGTTAACCGAAGAAACGGTCGCCAAACGCTTTGCGCATTTCATCGAAGGCGGCGGCGATGCATCAAAAGTGCAGCGGTTTTTTCTGCCCGGTTCAAACGCGATAAACTTCCTCATCGACGCCGTGCTCGGCGGCGGCGGCGTTGCCTCGCTGCGCAACGACCCCCAAGGCAAAGCTTTCGCGCAAATCCTGCTGGATCACCCGATTCCAATACCGCACTCCATGACGAAAGCGTTCCCATGACGGTTTTTCGCTCGAAAATTAATACGCAGTCTGACGGGTTCAGACAAAACCATGCGGACATGACGGCGCTGGTCGACAAATTACGCGCGCTAAACGCACGCGCGCCGGCGCGCTCCGCCAGTCGCAAGGAGCGGTTCGAAAAGCGCGGCCAATTATTGCCGCGCGAGCGTCTCGCGCGCCTCCTCGATCCCGGCATGCCGTATTTCGAGATAGGCAATATTGCCGGCTATCTGCTTGATACCGATAATGAAGAAAAATCCATTCCCGGCTCAACCATCATGTCCGGGATTGGCTTTATTAATGGCGTGCGCTGCGCCATCGTCAATGACGACAGCGCCATCAAGGCCGGCGCGATGACCACCGCTGGCGGCTACCGGTTAAAGCGCGCGCAGGAAATAGCGCTGGCACAAAACCTGCCTTTCATTCACCTGGTTGAAAGCGCCGGCGGTGATTTGATGAATTACACCGTAGGCGGATTTTTGGAGGGCGGCACATTATTCGCCAATCTTGCGCGCCTGTCCAAGCAAGGCCTGCCGGTGATTTCCATCCTCCACGGCTCGTCAACCGCCGGCGGCGCTTACATGCCGGGCCTATCCGACTATGTGATCGCCGTCAAAGGCGGCGGCAAGGCGTTTCTCGCCGGCCCGCCGCTGTTGAAGGCGGCGACAGGAGAGATCGCCTCCGAAGAAGAGCTTGGCGGCGCGCAAATGCATGCCAGCGTCACCGGGCTGGTTGAGTATCTTGCAGAAAATGATGGCGAGGCGGCGCTGATGGCGCGCGAGGTTGTCTCTCGGCTGCAATGGAACACGCGCTGCCCGACGCGACCGCAACAATCCTTTCGCGAGCCGGAATATGATCCGGACGAAATCCTCGGCATCGTTCCGGTAGACTATAAAAGACCCTATGATATGCGCGAGGTCGCCGCGCGCATTGTTGACGGCTCGGACTTTAGCGATTTCAAACCGGGCTATGGCGTTTCCACCGTGTGCCTCCAGGCGGAAGTCCATGGGCATGCCTGCGGGCTGATCGGTAATAACGGCCCGATTGACACCGATGGCGCGACGAAAGCTGCGCACTTCATGCAGCTCTGCGATCAGGCCGACATTCCGCTGGTGTTTCTACAAAACACAACCGGCTATCTCGTCGGCAAGGACTATGAACAAGGCGGCATGATTAAGCACGGATCGAAAATGATTCAGGCCGTCACCAATGTCAGTGTGCCGCGTATTACGTTTATGATTGGCGCCAGTTTCGGCGCCGGCAATTACGGTATGTGCGGGCGGGGTTACGATCCCGACTTTTGCGTCACCTGGCCCAACGCCGCCACCGGCGTGATGGGCGGCGCGCAGGCCGCGCAGGTGATGAGTATTGTCGCCGAGGGCGCGGCTGCAAAAGCTGGTAGGGAAGTAAACCGCGACCAGCTGGCGATGCAGGAAAAAATGCTGGCGCATATGTTCGACCGGCAATCGGGCGCGTTCTACACCTCCGGCCATTGTCTCGACGACGGTATGATCGACCCGCGCGAGACCCGTCAGACGCTTGGCTTTTTATTGGCGACGGTGTGGGAAGCGCGCCATCGCAAAGTCAAACCAAACAGCTTCGGCATTGCGCGGATGTGAGGGTAGAAGTATGACGCCAACGCCTTTCTCAAGCATCCTGATCGCCAATCGCGGCGAGATCGCCTGTCGCATCATGCGCAGCGCCCGCGAAATGGGCTTGCGCAGTATCGCGGTCTATTCCGACGCCGACGCCCATGCGCCGCATGTGAAAATGGCCGACGCCGCCTTCCGGCTCGGCCCGGCGCCGGCGGCCCAATCCTATCTCGACATCGAACGAATTATCGACGCCGCCCGCAATACGGGCGCAGAGGCCATTCACCCCGGTTACGGATTTTTATCGGAGAACGCCGCCTTCGCCGCGGCATGCGCAAAGGCCGGAATAGTTTTTATCGGCCCGGCGCCTGACGCCATTGCACTGATGGGCGACAAGGCCAAAGCCAAGCAGCGCATGATCGCCGCTGGCGTTGCTTGCATCCCCGGTTATCATGGTGCGGAGCAATCAGATGATGCGCTGACACGCGCAGCCGGTGAAGTTGGGTTTCCTCTAATGGTGAAAGCCGCTAGCGGCGGCGGCGGGCGCGGCATGCGGTTGGTCGAGCACGCGCGCGACCTCGCCGGAGCGCTAAAATCCGCCCGCAGCGAGGCGGAAAATGCATTTGGCGCCGGTGAGTTAATCCTTGAGCGCGCAATCCTTCGCCCGCGCCATGTAGAAATCCAGATTTTCGCCGACCGCCATGGCAATGTCGTCCATCTTGGCGAGCGCGACTGCTCGGTGCAGCGCCGGCACCAAAAAGTGCTGGAAGAAGCGCCCTGCCCGGTGATGACGCCGGCGCTGCGCGAGAAAATGGGCGCCGCCGCCGTGAAAGCTGCGCGCGATATCAACTATCTTGGCGCCGGCACAGTTGAGTTTCTGCTGGATAGCGATGGCGCGTTTTATTTTCTGGAAATGAACACACGCCTGCAAGTGGAGCATCCGGTGACGGAAATGGTGACCGACCGCGATCTCGTCGCGCTGCAAATACGTGTCGCGCAAGGCGAAGCGCTCGGCTTTTCGCAAGAAGATGTCGCGCTGGCTGGCCACGCTATTGAAGCTCGTCTTTATGCAGAAGATGTCGCGCAAGGATTTCTGCCCGCCGCCGGACCGGTTGACCTGTGGCGCCCGGCGACGGCGCCTGGCATTCGCATTGACGCCGGTATCGCTACCGGCGGCGACATATCCTCCTATTACGACCCAATGATCGCGAAAATCATCGCCCATGGGCCGACCCGCGACGAGGCGCGGCGCAAGTTGATTGAGGCGCTAAAACGCACAACCCTGTTCGGCGTCGCTACCAATAAAAAATTTCTCATCGACGCGCTCGAGCGCCCCGCTTTCGCTAAAGGTGAGGCGACAACCGCGTTTATTGCGGAAACGTTCTCAAACGAAGACCTCGCCGCACCGAATCTCAACCCCGAGGACGCCGCCTGCGCCGTCGTGCTGTTATATGAAACCGCGCGCGCGCGCGCTATATCGCAAGCGGTGTGCGCATCCGCGGTGCTTACGAACTGGTCGAGCGCGACAAAAATCACAACGCCGTATCGCTTTGTCGATGGCGACAAAACACTGGACTTGAATGTGACGCCCGTCGGACCGAAACAGTATCATGTCGAGCATGAAGGCCGGACGATAGCTGTGGAGGCCGTCACGATTGCCCCCTATGAAGCAGTCCTTTCTGTCGATGGCGCGCGGCAAGGGGTTTCATTCGACCTGCCCGACGACGCGGCCCATGCCAGAATACAGATATCCATCGACGGCCGCGACTTCGAGCTACAAAACCGCAATGCAATCATCGCCTCAACGATCGACAGCGCTGGCGCCGGAGCTGTCGTCGCGCCGATGCATGGTATGCTGGTCGAGATTTGCGTGGCGCCCGGACAGAAAGTTGCGCGGGGGACGCGCCTGGCGGTTCTTGAGGCAATGAAAATGCAGCATGAGTTGCACGCCGAGATTGACGGCGTCGTCACTGACATTCACTTTGACGCTGGCGTACAGATTTCAGCCAATGCGTTGATTATGGAAATCACCGCCGAATAGTAGGAGCCCGCCCGCGCTATGATGAACGAGGCCCAAGACTTTGCCGACGAAAGCCGTGCGCTTACAGAAACGCTGGAGCGCGCCGATGCGCAAGCACTAAGAAAAGTCACGCTTTTCAAAGACTGGACCATCGAAGACGTCATCGCCCACTTGCATATGTGGAACATCGCCGCCGGCCTGACGCTTGACGGGCGCGATGCGTTTCAGGAGTTTTTTGCCGGCGTTGCGAAGCACCTGATGGCCGGGAAAACCCACCCGCAAGTGCAACGCCTGTGGTTTGATGAGACGCAAAACGGGTTGCATGGGCGTGCGTTGCTTGAGGCCTGGCGCGACTATTGCCCAAAGCTCGCGCGCGCCTACGGCGATGCTGGCCCGAACACACGCGTGGCCTGGGCGGGACCGGACATGACCACGCGCTCGAAAATGATCGCCCGGCAGATGGAGACATGGGCGCATGGACAGGCAGTCTTTGACGTTCTGGGTATTGCACGAGAAGAAAAAGACCGTATCCGGAATATATGTCATCTTGGCGTGACGACGTACAGCTGGACGTTTAAAAACCGCCAGGAGGATGTTCCCCTGCCCAAGCCCTATGTGCGACTGACGGCGCCATCGGGCGCGATTTGGGAATGGAACGACGTGCAAGACGACAATGCAGTGATTGGCGAGGCGGTTCACTTTGCGCAAATCGTCACGCAAACCCGCAATGTTGCGGACACGCCATTACAAACACATGGCGTTAACGCCGCCCGCTGGATGGACATCGCGCAGTGCTTCGCCGGCGCGCCGGAGAGCCCGCCCGCGAAGGGCGCGCGTTACAAAATTTAAAACCCCGGCGGGCGCTCACCGGAAACGCCAAGCGCTTTTTCCATCGCGGCGCCGAGCGCAATGATTTTACCTTCCTGAAACAGATCGCCCCACAGACTAATGCCGCGCGGTACGCGAAATGTCTCTGCGCCTTCCACCGGTTCACTGGTCGCCAGGGTGCGGTTTGGTTTTTGTGCAAAGCCGGCGCGCAGCGCCAGTTGCGGATGGCCTGTCATGTTCGTCGCGAGCAAAGCGCCGCCGGCATAATGCGGGCCGATCAGCGCATCGAAGCCTTCAAATGCGCTACGCACATCCTGCATCAGCTTGCGCCGCAGCCGGTCGATTTGCACATAGTCCACCGCGGAGATAAACCGCGCCGCGCGCCATGTGTTGGGCCAGGCTTGCGGCTCCTGCCAGACCAGTTCGTCATCGCGGCCGGACAGGGTGAGGTCGGCAAAGGCCGCCGCCGATTCCACCAGTACGATTTCAATCAGCGCATCAAAGCTCAGCTCCGGCCAGGAAAATTCCTTCACCGTCACGCCGAGCCCGCGCAACGCCTCCAGCCCAGCCCGGTCAGCGGCGTCGCCCTCCTCAAACCACGCCGGTACATAGCCAACCGTCATGCCGGAGACGTCAACCGCGCTGTCATAGGTAAAACCAATCCGCGCGGTTGAAGGATCGTCCGCATCATAACCATTCATGGCCGCCAATACAGCGGCGGTGTCTTCAACACTGCGGCAGATGGCGCCGATTTTGTCGAGCGACCAGCACAGCGCCATCACCCCATGGCGCGAGACGCGCCCGAAAGTTGGGCGCAAGCCTGTGGCGCCGCAGCGCTCCGATGGCGAGATGATTGAGCCAAGGGTTTCCGTGCCAATGCCAAAGCTGCACAGCCCCGCCGCCGTCGCCGATGCTGACCCGGCGGACGAACCTGATGAGCCCTCTTTTATGTTCCAGGGGTTTTTGGTGCGCGCATCAAACCATTGGTCGCCATAAGCCAGCGCACCGCAAGAGGTCTTGCCGAGCATCACCGCGCCGGCGCGGTGCAGCTTGCGGACGATCTGCGCATCGTGGTCCGGCGTCCGGGTTTTATAGGGCGTCGCTCCCCAGGTGGTTTTTACGTCCTTGGTGTCGACCAGATCTTTCAACCCATAGGCAATGCCCTGCAACGCACTGCGCACGCGCCCGGCAGCGAAATCTTTATCGGCCTTGGCCGCCTGCAAACGGGCGATCGCCGGCGTCACGGTGATGAAGGCGCGTAGCTTCGCGTCATATTGCTCGATGCGTTTCAGATAAATTTCCGTCAGCCTTGTGGCGCTGATAGCGCCGGCGCGCAGCCATTCGCCCTGCTCCACGACGCTGGCGAACGCGATATCGGCGTCTTTGTCCGGCAGCGGGTTTTCAACCTTTGACAAAACCAGAATATTCTTCTGTGAACGAACCGATTTTCCGGGCAGCTTCGGGTCAAACAATAGCGCCGGCGCATCGGTGTTGGGCATATCCACCGCGCGCAACCGCGCCAACGCCTCAAGCTTGCCTTCAAGGTCGCCCAGCATCTGCTCGCGCTCGGCCGGGGTGAGGGAAATGCCCTGAAGCTTTTCCGCCTCGGCAATGGTGCGCGTGGTAATCTTGTCGCCAACCTCATCGGCAGACGACGGCGCCTTGGCGCTCTCGCTACAGGCGGAAAGAGCGCCCGCGCCCGCAACCACCCCCGTCAGCGCCGCGCCGCGCAAAATATCACGCCGGTTCGTTTTCATGATGGCTCGCCCTTTGTTTGCCCGGAACAACGACTTCTACACTATTCATTTTGAACACTGCCGGGCGGCTGTAAACATGGCAAGCTTGAATATCTATTTGAAAACCTTGTGGCCCGGCGCCAATTGACGTTGGCGCCGCGCGCTGCCAAACCGTCCTGACAACCAACCACAAACGGCCCCCCAATGGAGACGCTCATGCGCGATGCATTTTACGCCCGGATAGACGCAACATTGGCCGATATTCGCGAGCAGGGCCTTGAGAAAAACGAGCGCCAAATCACCTCGCCGCAAGGCCCGGAGATTGACGTTCTGCATCAAGGCAAGACCCTTCGCGTGTTGAATTTTTGCGCCAACAATTATCTCGGCCTCGCCGACAACCCGGCGCTGGTCGCGGCGGCGAAGGAAACCATGGACGCCTATGGTTTCGGCATGGCGTCGGTGCGGTTTATCTGCGGCACCAGCGATCTCCACCGCCGTGTCGAAAAGGAGATTGCCGATTTTCTGGGCTATGAGGATGCAATCCTTTTCGCCGCCTGTTTTGATGCTAATGGCGGCGTGTTTGAACCGCTGCTGGGCGCGGAGGATGCAATCATCTCCGACGCCTTAAACCACGCCTCGATCATCGACGGGGTGCGCCTGTGCAAGGCCAAGCGCTATCGCTTCGCCAATTCAGATATGGACGATCTCGAAGTTCAGCTGAAGCAGGCCGATGCTGACGGCGCCCGCACGAAGCTTATCGTCACTGACGGCGTCTTCTCGATGGACGGCTACATCGCCAAGCTCGACGAGATTTGTCAGCTTGCGGATAAATATGACGCGCTGGTGATGGTCGATGATTGTCATGCGACCGGCTTTATGGGGGCCAATGGCAAGGGCGCGCCGGAACATTGCGGCGTCGCTGAGCGTATCGATATCTTGACAGGCACGCTCGGCAAGGCGTTGGGCGGTGGCATGGGTGGATATATCTGCGCCTCAAAGAATGTCGTGCATCTGTTGCGCAACCGCGCGCGGCCATACCTGTTCTCCAATGCGCTGACGCCGGCGCTGCTTGGCGCGGCCATGAAGACATTTGCGCTGGTCCGCAACGGCGGCGATTTGCGCAAGCAGCTGTTTCGCAATGCGCAGCGCTTTCGCGCGCAAATGAGCGAGGCCGGATTTGACCTCCTGCCAGGCGAGCACCCGATTATTCCGGTGATGCTTGGCGACGCGAAACTGGCTGGCGAAATGGCGGCCGCACTCATGGATGAAGGGGTTTATGTCACCGCCTTCTCGTTCCCGGTGGTGCCGAAGGGCCTGGCGCGCATCCGCACGCAAATGTGCGCCGCCCATAGCGACGAACAGGTGGACCGCGCCGTCGCCGCGTTTGTGAAAGTTGGCCGCGACCTCGGTATGATTTAAGCTCAGGCGCCGATGTGTTTTGAGTAAGGTTAACATCACGCCCCTGCGACCTTGTAAGGCGTAATTTCTTGACAGTTTCTATAGACCGCGCATCGCTCAGCGAATAAGTCTAAAGCATCTCAACCGGTGGAGACGAGCCATGAAAGCTCTGATCAAGGCAAAGCGCGAGGAAGGCATCTGGCTTGCCGATACTGCGCGCCCGCAAATCGGGCTCAATGATGTTTTGATCAAGGTGAAGCGCACGGCGATCTGCGGCACCGATATCCATATTTATAATTGGGACGAGTGGGCGCAAGCAACCATTCCCGTGCCGATGACTGTCGGTCATGAGTTCGCCGGCGAAGTTGTTGAGATCGGATCGGAAGTCCATCCCGAACACGCCACCTTCAAGATCGGCGACCGGGTTTCGGCCGAGGGCCACATCACTTGCGGTTATTGCCGCAATTGCCGCGCCGGCAAACGCCATCTCTGCCGCAACACCGTCGGCGTCGGCGTCAACCGGGCGGGCTCGTTTGCGGAATATGTCGCGGTGCCGGCATTCAATGTTTACAAGCTGCCTGATGATGTCTCCGACGATATGGGCGCGATCTTTGACCCTTACGGCAACGCCACCCATACCGCCCTCGCCTTTGACCTTGTCGGCGAGGATGTCCTGATTACCGGCGCCGGACCGATTGGCATCATGGCCTGCGCCATCGCGCAGTTTGCCGGCGCGCGCCATGTGGTGGTGACCGACGTTAATGACTACCGCCTCGATCTCGCGACGAAAATGGGCGCCACCCGCACCGTCAATGTGCAAAACGGATCGCTCCAGGACACGATGAGCGAACTGAAAATGACCGAGGGCTTTGACATCGGTCTTGAAATGTCCGGTGTTCCCTCAGCGTTTCAGGCGATGCTGGAGACCATGAACCATGGCGGCAAAATCGCCATGCTCGGCATCATGCCCAATGGCGCCGGGATCGACTGGGACAAAGTTATCTTTAAGGGGCTGGAAATCAAAGGCGTCTATGGTCGGCGGATGTTTGAAACCTGGTACAAGATGGGCGCGATGTTGCAGGCCGGGCTCGACCTGTCGCCAATTCTCACCCACCGCTTCAAAATCGACGACTATCAAAAGGGGTTCGATGTTATGCGCTCCGGCCAATCGGGAAAAGTCATTCTCGAATGGTAGCGCGCATCACTGTTGAAATATGAAAGCGCTGTTAAAATTTCTTGCCGGCTGCGTTGTCATTGGGGTGATTGGCATAGTCAGCATACATATGGATTGGCTGCCCGGCTCGGCGCAGTCGGCTGAACGCCATTTGCTCGACAAAGCGCTCCGCGCCATCGATGCGGCGGGCGCCGATTGGGCCGGCGTGGAGATTGATGGGCAGAAGGCGGTTTTATTCGGAGAGGCGCCCTCGCGCGAGGCATTGGACACCCTCAAAACCGGTGTCGCGCGCGCGCAATGGCCAGGCGGGCTGGCGCTTGGCGGCATAACCATTCTCGACGCCTCGAATATGACGGTGTTTTCCGGCCCGCCGCTGGCCGATCCGTTTGTCTGGATTGCCCAATTGCAAGCGGGTCAGTTGGTCCTTTCCGGCTATGCGCCAAGTCCGAGCGCACGCGATGCGGTCTTTCTCCTTGCCGCCATGCGCTTTCCCGACGCTGATATTTCCGGCGCGCTTGAAATCGCCAGCGGCGCGCCGCCGGAAGACAGCTGGCTGTCGGCGGCGTCAATTAGTCTGCAGGCGCTGGCGCGGCTTGATAATGGCGCCGTGGAAGCCAACGGTCCGGCGTTTGAAGTCAGCGGCGTTGTCGCCGACAGCGCCGGCGCGGCGGCGATTGAGCGGCTAATGGCGATGATCAATGACGGGCTTTCCGGCGCCGCCAAGCTCACCCTCGCCCCGCCTGAAATCACCCAGCCCGAAATCACCCAGGAAGAATCCGAAACACTTAGCGAGGGGCCGGTTGCAGCCGATACCGGCGCCGCGCCCGCCGCAGTTGCAGAGCCCGACCGCGCCCTGCGTTGCGCCGGACAGTCCCGGTCAATCCTCAGCGCCGCGCAGATATCCTTCGCCAGAGACCGCGCCAGCCTCAACGGCGCCAGCCGGGAGCTATTGGACGCGCTGGCGGCGGCGCTTGGCGCCTGCCCGGGCCTTAAAATCGCCATCACCGGCCACACTGACGCCGCCGGCGGCACGGCGGCAAATCGTCGGCTCAGCCTTGCCAGAGCCCGCGCGGTTGGCGACTATCTCCGCACCGCCGGCGTCGACGCCGCGCGCATCACCACAAGCGGCGCCGGCGAAAGCCAGCCGCTGGTCAGCAACAGAACGGCTGAGGGCCGGGCGAGGAATCGCCGTATAGAATTTGAGTTCACACCCGGCAATCAGGATTAGCGTGGTTACACCAATGCTCTGGCTCGCCTTACATATGTGGTTTCTTCTGGTCCTGGCCTTCGCCACCGGCCTCGGCGTCGGCTGGTGGATATGGGGCGCCCGCAGCGCGCCCGTCGCCACCCTCGACGATGAAACCACCATGGGCACGCTGGAGAGCGACGGCGCGGCGTCCGATCCGCCTCATAAAAACCAATAACGTCCTTTGACATTTTTCCGCCCGAACCTTACGCCCTGCACAACAGGAGTAAGACATGATCCCACGCTATGCGCGCCCGGAAATGACCGACATCTGGTCGGCGCAAACCAAATATCGGATATGGTTTGAAATCGAGGCCCATGCCGCCACGCGCATGGCCGAGCTTGGGGTTATTCCCGAACAGGCCGCCAAAACCGTCTGGGAAAAGGGCAGCCAAGCCGCCTTCGATAGCGACCGGATTGATGAGATTGAGCGCGAGGTGAAACATGACGTCATCGCCTTTTTAACCCACCTGTCGGAAATTGTCGGGCCCGAGGCGCGCTATGTCCATCAGGGCATGACCTCGTCGGACATCCTCGACACTTGTCTGTCAGTGCAACTGGCGCGGGCGAGCGATCTTTTACTGGCGGGCATGGACCGGGTGCTCGCGAGTTTAAAACTCCGCGCCATGGAGCATAAAAACACCATCTGCGTCGGCCGCAGCCACGCTATCCACGCCGAGCCAACGACTTTCGGGCTGAAGCTCGCGACATTCTACGCTGAATTTGAACGCGGCAAACGCCGCCTGGAAGCGGCGCGTGCGGAAATCGCGGTTTGCGCCATCTCCGGCGCGGTCGGCACCTTCGCCAATGTTGACCCATCCGTTGAAGCTTATGTCGCGGACAAAATGGGGCTGGCGGTTGAGCCGGTCTCGACGCAAATCATCCCGCGCGATCGCCACGCCGCATTCTTCGCCGCGCTCGGTATTATCGCCTCGTCGATTGAGCGCCTCGCCGTTGAGGTCCGTCATCTCCAGCGCAGCGAAGTTCTGGAGGCGGAGGAATATTTCTCCAAGGGCCAAAAGGGCTCATCGGCGATGCCGCATAAGCGCAACCCCATCCTCACAGAAAACCTTACGGGCCTGGCCCGGCTGGTGCGTATGTGCGTCATCCCGGCGATGGAAAATGTCGCCCTCTGGCATGAGCGCGATATTTCGCATTCCTCCGTTGAGCGCGGCATTGCGCCGGACGCCACCATCCATCTCGACTTCGCCCTGCACCGGCTGGCGGGGGTTATTGAAAACCTTGTCGTCTATCCCGATCGCATGAAGGAAAATCTCGACAAGCTTGGCGGTTTGATTTTCTCGCAGCGCGTCCTCCTGGCGCTGACCCAGGCGGGCGTCTCGCGCGAGGATTCCTATTCTTGGGTGCAACGAAACGCGATGCCAGCCTGGCGCGGTGAAGGACGGTTTATCGATAACCTCAAAGCCGACAAAGATGTGACGTCGCGTATTGAACCGTCACAGCTCGACAAGCTTTTCGACCTCGACCATCACACAAGGCATGTGGATGTGATTTTCAGCCGCGTATTCGGTTAAACCCGGCGCTCTAAGAATTGCGCTGAACTACAAAATTGATAATCGCCAGCAACAATCCGCCCGCCGCCATCATGAACAGCATATTGGTCTCGCCGGTGAAATCCGCGGCGGTGAAAGGCCCGCCGGCGGCCAGCGCTTCGACCGGTTTCGGGTCAGCGTAGCCTTCCGCCGTGACAATGCCGAGCGCCGGCGACAGGTGAAACAGCACCGCGCCAAGCACCGGCAGCACCGCCAGGAGCGAGCCAATCTTGCGGGTCATCGGCAAGATCACCGTGACGCCGGCGACAAGCTCCAAGGCGCCGGTCAGATAGTTGCCGAGCGGATAGGCCAGGCTTGCAAACGGCAGCCCGGCCGCGGCGGCTTTATATTCAATATAGGGAAAGATATGCGCTTCGCCGGTGAACTTCATCACCCCCATCATGATCAAAAATCCGCCTATGGCTAACGCCAAAACCCATTTTAAGGTTGTCATTGTCGCATCTCTCCTGTTCCCACGCGGCGCTAAGCGGGCCCCCTACTCTCCGCCCGCTGCACCACCAGACAATACTCCTGACAGCCCGCACGCTACTCACATCGTCGTGAGGAAGCGGATTTCCAACCGAATCAGCGACTTTGAGCCGGTTTCAGGGCGCAGTTACCCTTTTCCTCGCAGCCCGGCTCAAAGACTGGCGAATCAGCGACGGGCCTTCCGAAAAGCCTGGCGGCGACTATTTGGCCAGGCCGATGAAAATCCCCGCCAGCGCCTTGACATCGCGGGCTTGATTAGTAGTTTCCCGGCTCGCCGCAGAGGTTTGCGGCTTTATGGAGATACCAATGGCCAAGCCGACAACTGTCAAAATCCGGCTCAATTCCACTGCTGGAACGGGATTTTTCTATGTCACCAGGAAAAACACCCGGACCATGACCGAAAAGCTTGTCTTGCGGAAATATGACCCGGTGGCGCGCAAACACGTCGAATTCAAAGAAGGCAAAATCAAATAGCACGCATTTGCTGCTTGCCTGAAATGACGAAGCCGCCCCGTGGGGCGGCTTTTTTATTGCATGCGCCTGTCGCCTAAGCGGCGCTTTTGATCACCCGGTTACGCCCGCAGGTCTTGGCTTCATAAAGCGCTTCGTCGGCGCGTTTAATCAGCTTTTGCGCATTGTCCTCTTCCGGCCCGCCTTCGGTCGAGCCGATGCCGATGCTCACCGTCGCCTTGATTTCTGCACCGCCCGCGCCAACAAGGAATTTCGCCGTGGCAATTTCCTGACGCAGACGTTCAGCAACCACAGACGCAAACGCAATGTCGGTATCAGGCATGGCGATCAAAAATTCCTCGCCGCCATAACGGCAGGCCAAATCAATCCCGCGCACTGACCGCGAGATGCGTTCGGCAAACTCCTGAATGACCTTATCGCCGACATCATGGCCGTGGGTGTCGTTGACTTCTTTAAAGTGATCGATGTCGAGGATCATCACCGCAAGCGGCCGGCCGGTCCATTGCGCGCGGTCAAACATTGCCGACAGATGGCTGGCCAGATAACGGCGATTGTAAAGCCCGGTCAATTGATCGGTCACCGCCATTTCAAGGCTCGCCTGGAACGAAGAACGCAACTGGTCAACATAGCGCATGCGGCGCAATTGCGTTGCAACGCGCGCGCCCAACTCACCCTTGTCAATCGGCTTGGTAAGGTAGTCATTGACGCCAATATCCAGCGCCCGCACCAGTTTACGCGTATCGCCTTTACGCACAACCGCCAGGATCGGCGTCAGCCTGGTCTCTTCAAACGACCGGATCGATGAGCACAAGCGCAGCGGGTCCATCGCTTCAATCGACATATTGACGATGATCAAACCAAAATCGCCGGACCGCACCTGAACCAACGCCGCCTCAGGATCAACCTCGTTCGAAATTAGATAGCCATCGCCAAGGGCGGTTTTTAAGCGTTCCGTCTGCTCCTCATTGTCATCAATGATCAATATGCTGCTTTCGCCATCATCGACATCAACATCAATGCTATCGACGACACCGAGACCCTTGCCGGTCGTGTAGCGCGCGCGCAGCTCGTCGGTCATCATCTTCAGGCGCGTCAGGGAGCGCACCCGTGCAAAAAGCGCAACGTCTTCAACCGGCTTGGTGAGGAAATCATCAGCGCCCGCTTCCAGTCCGGCGACACGGTCCGCTTGCTGATCAAGCGCGGTGACCATAACAATCGGGATATGCATGGTCTCGGGCGCGGCCTTCAGCCGGCGGCAGGTTTCAAACCCATCGAGCCCCGGCATCATAACATCAAGCAGAATGATATCGGGTTGCTCGGCCTGGGCGATGGTGATCGCCTCCTCGCCGGAATAGGCGCCCACCACGTCAAAATACTCTGCGCGAAGCTTGGCCTCGAGCAGTTTCACGTTTGGTTCTAAATCGTCGACGACTAATACGCGCGCCGTCATACGTGGCTCCCGTCAAAAACAATCAGCTAAGTTGGATTAAGACTAATCCAAATACCTTTTCACTTTCTCAAGAAACGAGACCACGGAGATAGGTTTTGCGATGTAATCTTCGCATCCGCCCTGGCGAATGCGTTCTTCGTCGCCTTTCATGGCGAAGGCGGTGACGGCGATAATCGGAATATCAGCCAATTCCGCATTATCCTTAATCTTTCGGGTGACTTCCAGGCCAGAAACCTCCGGAAGCTGAATGTCCATCAAGATAAGGTCAGGCCGGTGATCGATGGCAAGTTTAAGCGCCTCGGGGCCTGTACGGGCCTCAAGTGTCTGATAGCCATGGGCTTCAAGCAGATCATGAAACAGTTTCATGTTCAGCTCATTGTCCTCAACGATAAGCACCGTCTTAGGAAGCGCCGGCATATCAAGCTTTTCCATTGCAGACATCATACGCATACAAGCCTCTGGTCGCGCCGAATCAGCGCTCCGGTGTTAAGTATTGCGACAAAGGTCTTAATCGATTGTTTATCCTGAGCGCTAAGGGGGCATATTTTTCCGCCCCTTTCTGGTAACGTTTTGTTAAATGTTTGCTATTGCGGATAATGCTTTTTGCCGGGTTTGTTACGCCCGCATGCCTGACGGGGCGCGCCAATGCGCCGCCTGCGGCGATCAGCGCATTGTGTCGCATCCAGAGCTTTTCGAGCTAACAATCGCTCATCTGGACTGTGACGCGTTCTATGCGGCGATCGAAAAGCGCGATGATCCGGGGCTGAACGACAAGCCGGTGATTGTCGGCGGCGGCGTGCGGGGGGTGGTGGCGACCTGCTGTTATGTGGCGCGCACCTATGGGGTGAAATCGGCCATGCCGATGTTCAGGGCGCTGAAAGCCTGCCCTGATGCGGTTGTCATCAAGCCGAATATGGCGAAATACGTCGCGGTCGGGCGGGCGGTACGCGAGATGATGCGCGATCTGACGCCGATGGTCGAACCCTTGTCGATCGATGAGGCCTTCATGGATCTGACCGGCACGGAACGGCTGCATGGCAGCCCGCCGGCCATTACCCTGGCTAAACTACAGGCGCGAATCAAAGCCGAGCTTGGGGTCACCGCCTCGGTCGGGCTTTCTCACAACAAGTTTCTCGCCAAAATCGCCTCCGACCTCGACAAGCCGCAGGGGTTTTCAGTGATCGGCAAAGACGAGACGCTGGCGTTTCTGGCGCGCCAGCCGGTGACCAAAATCTGGGGCGTCGGCGCAGCGATGGCCGCCAGGCTTGAGGGCGACGGCATCGCTACGATAGGCCAGTTACAAAAGCTCGACGCGGCAATGCTCGCCAAGCGCTATGGCGAGATTGGCCTGCGTCTGGCGCGGCTGTCTCAGGGCGAGGATGCGCGGCGCATCAAACCCCGGCGCGAGACCAAAAGCGTCTCATCGGAGACCACCTTTAATCACGACATCACCGATGTGCAAAGGCTTGAAGATATCTTGTGGGACTTATGCGAGAAAGTCTCTGCACGAATGAAGGCGAGTGAATTTGAAGGCCGCGTCATCACGCTGAAGCTGAAATCTGCAAACTTCAAAACCATCACTCGGCGCATCACGCTCGAAGCGCCGAGCAATCTGGCGCGCATCGCCTTTGCCGCGACCAAGAAAATGCTGCATGAGGCGGCCGGCGACACTGCTTTCCGCCTTATAGGGGTCGGCTTTTCCGACCTAATCGCGGCGGGCGAGCCTAGCGAAGCGGACCTGTTCGGCGAGGACCGCGAACGCATCGCCGCCCAGGAAAAAGCCATCGACGCCATCCGGGAGAAATTCGGCAAGGATGCGGTGAAGGCTGGAAGGACGTTGCGGCCTAGATCATCGGGCGCTTAAAAGAAATCGCCCGATGATCTAGAGTCTTTTCTGCACGCCGTTTAGTGCGAAAAACCGGTTCCCACTTTTTCGCCCGGCGCTATAGCCGCCGCTAAAGATGTCGATTGTTGATACGGGTCTTTCATATCCCTTACCCCCGCCCCATCTATATCGATCACAATAAAACAGGAGACGACAATATGTCAGATGCAGCCAAAATCACCACGGGCGGCTGCCTGTGCGGGGCGGTAAGATATGAAGTGCGCGGGCCGTTGCGCAATGTCGTGAACTGCCATTGCAGTATGTGTCAAAAACTACACGGCGTTTATGGCGCCCATAGCAAAGCGCGCAAAACCAACATCACCATCACCACGGACGAAGGCCTGGCCTGGTATAAAACCTCAGATGTCGCGCATCGCGGATTTTGCCGCAAATGCGGATCCAGCCTGTTCTGGGAACCTTTTGAGCTGGACGCCACCGGTATCATTGCCGGCTCACTCGACGGGCCAACCGGTTTAACCACCATGGGGCATATTTATGTTGGCGAGAAAGCCGATTTCTATGCGATCGAAGACGCGCTTCCCCAGTTTGACGCATCTTCTGATGGTGAACTCGTGAATGACTATAAATAGCCGTTTCGATATAGTAGTCCCGTGAACTAAAATACCGCCCAACCAGCAAGGATGTCCCATGTCGCAAATTGAAAACCAGCTCGCCGAACTTGGCATCGTGTTGCCCGAGCCGACGGCGCCGGTTGCCAACTATGTCCCTTATGTCATCAGCGGCAAGCTGGTGTTTATTTCCGGCCAGGTATCGATTGGCCCGGACGGCTTGATCACTGGAAAGCTCGGGCGCGCGCTGGATGTTGAGCAAGGCGTGATGGCGGCGCATGCTTGCGGCGTCAACCTCATCGCGCAACTGAAAGCGGCTTGCGGCGGCGATCTCGACCGGGTTGTGCGCGTCGTGAAACTGGGCGGCTTCGTCAACTGCACCGATGATTTTACCGGCCAACCCAAAGTCATCAACGGAACCTCCGATCTGATGGTCGCGGTGTTTGGCGAGCGCGGACGTCATGCGCGCGCTGCAGTCGGCGCGCCGTCGCTGCCGATGGATGCAGCGGTTGAAGTCGACGGCGTGTTCGAGATTAAATAATGCCCGATGGCTCTGACGCATTGCTGGCGCGCACGGTCTCCTCAATCAATGAGGTTGACCCGGCGGTGTGGAATGCGTTGGCGAACCCTCATGGCGCGCCGTTCAATCCGTTTGTCGCGCATGAATTTCTCGCCGCGCTGGAGGCGTCAAAATCCGTTGCCCATGAAGCCGGCTGGGCGCCGTTGCATCTCCTGCTGGAAGAACGCGGCGAGATTGTCGCCGCCGCGCCGCTTTACGCCAAGGGCCACAGCCAGGGCGAATATGTGTTCGATCATCATTGGGCGGATGCTTACGCCCGCGCCGGCGGACGCTATTACCCGAAGCTGGTTTGCGCCGCGCCGTTCACGCCGGTTCCGGGCCCGCGCCTGTTAGCCAAAGACGCCGCCGCCAAACGCAACCTCGCGTCAGCCTTGCGGCAGATGACGGCGCAGCTCGGCGCCTCCTCCCTGCATGTCAATTTTATCTCCAAGCAAGAGCAAGACACCCTCGCCGAGGCCGGTTTTCTGGCGCGCATCGGCGAGCAATATCATTGGTTCAATCGCGACTATAAATCCTTCGACGATTTCCTCGATCAGCTTTCATCGCGCAAACGCAAAACAATCCGCCGCGAGCGGCGCGGCGCCCTCGCGGACGGGCTCGTCATCCGGCGATTGCTCGGCGCGGAGATAACGCCTCGCCACTGGGACGCGATGTGGCAATTTTATCAGGACACCGGCGCGCGCAAATGGGGCCATCCCTATCTGACGCGCAGCTTCTTTGATCTGATCGCCGAACATATGCCGGAGCAGCTGTTGTTCATCGTCGCCGAACGCGACGGCGCGCCTGTCGCCGGCGCCCTCAACTTCATTGGCGGCGATACGCTATACGGGCGCTATTGGGGATGCAGCGAAGACGCGCCGTTCCTGCATTTTGAAATCTGCTACTATCAGGCTATCGATTTCGCCATTGAACGCGGCCTGGCGCGGGTTGAAGCCGGCGCTCAGGGCGAGCACAAAATCGCCAGAGGCTATGAACCGGTCGCCACCTATTCCGCGCACTGGATTGAAGATAGCAGCTTTCGTGACGCGATTGCGCGTTATTTACAAGCCGAACGCGACCAGACCGGCCAAGGTATTGAAGCTTTAAAACAGTTCACGCCGTTTAAGAAAAATGGGGACGCCATAAGATGACGCCGACGATAAACTGGCCGGAGCGATACCGGCCTGAGAACTGCGCTGTACACGTTGTAAATGAGCTGGCGATGGATGCCTCGCCGGCCGCGGTTTGGGATTGCCTGGTGCAGGCGTCCGAATGGCCGGACTGGTATCCCAACGCCGCCAATGTTGTGGTGAGGGATGCGCCAGATGGGCGGCTGACATACGGCGCGCGGTTTCGCTGGAAAACTTTCGGCGTCACCATCAACACGACAGTTGAGGAGTTTGTTCCCCATGAGCGCATCGCCTGGAGCGCCAATGCATTTGGGATTGACGTCTATCATGCATGGCTGATCACCGCGACGCCGCAAGGCTGCCACGTCCTCACCGAAGAAACGCAAAATGGCTTCCTGGCGCGGATTGGCCACATGATGCGGCCACGCCAAATGCATACGTTCCATCAAATCTGGCTCGAAAACCTTCGCGACCGCGCCAGACAAAGAGACCGCCAGTAGTGCATCAGGCCGGTTGAGCAAAGCGCCGCGAGGCCATATGCTGGGTTTGTCCGTCCGCAGCCAGAAATCGAGCCCCAATGAAAATCATCAAACGCATGCACAACCTGCAGGAAGCCAAAATCATCGTCGGTTTTCTCAACGCCCACGGCATTGACGCGGAACTCATGGATGGTGCGATTAACGCCGTTCTCCCGGTTGTCACTGGTGGCGTGCGCATCGCCGTGCCTGTGGCGCAGGAAGCAGAGGCGCTGACACTCTTGGCCAATGCGGAGAGCGGCGGCGCCGCGCTTGATGATGGAGACCAGGAATGAGCCTTGAGGCGCAGTATGATCCGGACAACATCTTCGCCAAAATCATCCGCGGCGACATTCCTTGCGTAAAACTGTTCGAGACCGACGCCATCCTCGCTTTTATGGACGTGTTCCCGCAAAGCGAGGGCCATTGCCTGGTCATTCATAAACAGGCGACGGCGACCAATCTGTTTGATGTTGACGCCGACGTTCTGGCAACCTTGACGGCGGCGGTTCAAAAACTGGCGCGCGCCGTCAGGGATGGTTTGACGCCCGACGGCATTCGCATTGCGCAGTTTAACGGCGCGCCGGCGGGGCAAACCGTCTACCATCTGCATTTTCATATCATCCCCGTCTATGAAGGGCGCGAACTTGGCGCCCACGCTTCCGGCGGTCCGGCAGATACGCAAAGCCTTGAAAAGGTCGCCGCAAAAATCCGCGCCGCGCTTTAATCACGCCCTCCTCACACCTGTCTCACGCCCCCTTCACGCTATCGTCACCATGCTCTCGGGCTCGTGTTTTGCCGGTGAGCGGCGAGACCGTTTATCTATGTATGCACACAGACAAGATTGGCCTGTTGAGAGCGGATATGAGAAAACGATTTATTATTTTAAGTGGAATCGCCGCTATCGCCCTAACGCTTGGAGCGGTAAGCGCTCCGGCATTCGCGGCAGACACTGCGGTTGCAACCAAAGCGTCAGAGTTACTTTTCTCAGGCGTCTGGACCAAGAAATCGTTCAAATCCTCCGGCACATGGGAAATCTTTTCCGAAGGCGACAAGACTTTCGTCAAACTTTCCGCGGATTTCAAAACCCGCAAGGCGCCTGATCTCAAGATTTTTCTGTCGCCGCTCGCAGCCAAAGACACCAATGGCCGCAACGCCGCGAACGGCTCGGTGTTGATCGCGCCGCTGACAAGCCGGTCAGGCGAGCAGATTTATGAAATTCCTGAAGGCATTGATTTTGCTGACTTCAAATCGATCCTGATTCACTGCGAGGCATACGCCAAGCTTTGGAGCGCAGCCGACCTTAGATAACGAAATTACAAAGGCGCTCATGCCCCCTCCCCGAGCGCTGATCGAAGAGACCGCCGCGGCTCCATCCCCCGCGGCGGTTTTTTATGTCCTTTAGGTAAAAGCCGTCAATATCGTCGTCGTCACAAAGACACGGCGACGTAAATTTCGCCTTTTAGAACTTGGTAAACAGATAATTCACTGTGTATCCTCTTTATAGAGATTACATTTTTATAGCTGTTGAAAAACTATTCCAAATTTAAGAGAATTTTTATGTAATTCCGGCCTTTTATGTTTGCCGGTTTGTGAGCTGATATGCCTGCGGCCAGCGTCGTACAGATTATAAGGGATGAGTTTTGTTATGCGGACCCCAAAAACCGAGAGACGATTTCGTTTGTTCAAAAAGCTTGGCGATTTCTCGCGCGACCAATCCGGGCTGAGCGCTGTTGAATATGCGCTGGTGGCCGCATTGATTGCCGGCGCTACAATCGTGTCCGTCGGCCAGGTTGGCATGGCGACAAGCAGCGCTCTGATGGGGATGAACGCGTCCATTACTGGCGATAGCGCCAACAATGGCGGAGGCGGAAGTGGTGACGGCGCCGGCGGCGACAACGGAGCGGCAGGCGGCAGCGGCGCCGCAGCGGGCGGCGGGAGCGCAGGCAACAACAGTGGCGGCGGCGGCAAAAGCAGCGCCTCTGGCAGCGGCAATGGCAGCCCAAAAGGTAAAAAGCCGAAGAAAAATAAAAAAGGCAAGAAGAACAAGAAGGGCAAGAAAAAGAAAAGCAAAAAACATAAGTAAAAGTAATCTGGCGGCCAGGCCGCAAAGCTTCTTCAAATAATAAAACCCCGGCGCATTATCGAAAATGCGCCGGGGTTTTTGTGTTTGGCCCATAGCGTCAGGCAGCGTGCTTAGCTTCCGCGCTACTCCACCAGCGCCGGGACGCTGGTCCCGCCGCCGCCGTCTTTTGATGGTGCGTCCTTTTCGGGATCGGCGAGATATTCAAACGCCAGTTTCGACTTATCCTTCGGGTCGCGCATCACCTTGACGAGGCCGCCATTTTTTAGGCTGCCAAAGAGAATTTCATCGGCAATCGGCTTCTTGATGTGCTCTTGAATAATCCGCGCCAACGGGCGCGCGCCCATCTCATCGTCGAAGCCGCGCTCGGCAAGCCAGGTTGTCGCCTCTTCAGACAATTCAAACGTCACGCCGCGATCGGCGAGTTGGACTTCGAGCTGCAATACGAACTTCTCAACGATGCGGTGGATAATCTCCGCTGACAGGCCGGCAAAATGGATCGTCGCATCGAGACGATTGCGAAACTCCGGTGAGAACATCCGCGTGATCGCAACATCGGTTTCATCGGACTTCTTGCCGCCGGCAAAACCGATTGCAAATTTCGCAGCATCGGCAGCACCCGCATTGGTCGTCATGATAAGGATGACATTGCGGAAATCGACCTTGCGGCCATTGGTGTCGGTAAGCTGGCCGTTGTCCATCACTTGCAGGAGAATATTGAAAATCTCCGGATGGGCTTTTTCAATTTCGTCAAGCAGCAACACCGAATGCGGATGCTGGCTGATGGCGTCGGTTAGCAATCCACCCTGGTCAAACCCAACATAGCCCGGCGGCGCGCCGATCAACCGAGAGACGGTGTGGCGCTCCATATATTCCGACATGTCAAAGCGAACAAGCTCAACCCCGGTGGCCAGCGCCAGCTGTTTTGCGACCTCGGTTTTGCCAACGCCCGTGGGGCCCGCAAACAGATATGAGCCAATCGGTTTTTCAGGCTCGCGCAAACCGGCGCGCGACAGTTTGATCGCGGCGGCAAGCTGGTCAATCGCCTCGCCCTGCCCGAACACCACCCGGCGCAATTCTTCGCCGAGTTTTTGTAAGCGTTCGGTATCGGATTTCGACACCGAGCGCGGCGGAATGCGCGCCATCTTGGCGATCACTTCTTCAATCTCCAAGGTATCGATGATTTTTTTGCGTTCATCAGCCGGGAACAACATCTGCCGTGCGCCAGCCTCGTCAATGACGTCAATCGCTTTATCCGGCAATTTACGGTCCGACATATATTTCGACGACAACTCGGCGGCGGCGCGGATGGCTTCATCCGTATACGTTATTTTATGATGCTCTTCAAAATACGGCTGCAACCCGGCGAGGATTTTAACCGTGTCTTCCATCGACGGCTCGACAACATCAATTTTCTGAAAACGCCGGGCCAGCGCGCGGTCTTTTTCAAAATGCTGGCGGAATTCCTTATAGGTGGTTGAGCCCATGCAGCGCAGCGAACCCGATTGCAGCGCCGGTTTTAGAAGATTGGACGCATCCATCGCGCCGCCGGATGTGGCGCCGGCGCCGACCACGGTGTGGATTTCGTCGATAAACAAAATCGCATCGTCATGGTCTTCCATTTCCTTCAGCACCGCTTTGATGCGCTCTTCAAAGTCCCCGCGATAGCGCGTGCCGGCCAGGAGCGAGCCCATGTCGAGGGCGAAAATGGTAGAATTTTCCAGGACTTCCGGCACGTCTTCGTCGACGATTTTCAGCGCCAGCCCTTCGGCGATGGCGGTCTTGCCGACGCCGGGGTCTCCGACCAGCAGCGGATTGTTCTTGCGCCGGCGGCAAAGCACCTGAATGGAACGCTCAACCTCAGCTTCACGCCCGATCAGCGGATCGATTTTTCCAGCGCGCGCTTTGGCGTTCAGGTCAACGCAATAAGCTTCAAGCGCGCTTTGGTTTTTGCTCTGCTGTTCGGGATCGTCGCTAACGCCGCGCGGGGTTTTCGGTTGCGCCTCGCCCGGGCGTTTGGCCAGCCCGTGCGAGATGTAATTCACCGCATCAAAGCGCGTCATGTCCTGGTCCTGAAGGAAATGCGCGGCGTGGGACTCGCGCTCGGCAAACAACGCCACCAGCACATTCGCGCCGGTCACCTCTTCACGGCCCGACGATTGTACGTGAATGACCGACCGCTGAATAACCCGCTGGAAGCTCGCCGTTGGTTTTGCCTGCTCATCGTTTTCGCGTTGCGGATTGGCAAGCTCGTTTTCGATAAACTCGTAAAGCTGGCGGCTAAGAAGCTCGATATCGACATTGCAGGCGCGCATGACGGCAGCCGCGTCCTGGTCTTCGGTCAGGGCCAGCAGCAGATGTTCCAGCGTTGCAAGCTCGTGGTCGCGCTCGGTCGCCAGGGCGATCGCTCTGTGTAGGGCTTCATCAAGACTACTACTGAAAGACGCCACTTTACTCCCGTTCCATCATACATTGCAGCGGATGCTGGTTGCGCCGCGACAGCTCCATCACCTGCACCACTTTGGTTTCCGCGACCTCATAGGTATAGACGCCGCAAATCCCGACGCCGCTATTGTGGACATGCATCATTATCCGCATCGCCTCCTCCGGCGCCCGCTTGAATACCGCCTGAAGCAGCCAGACGACGAATTCCTGAGGCGTATAATCGTCGTTGAGGAGCATCACTTTGTAAAGCGATGGACGCTTGGTTTTCGGCGCCGTCTTAGAGACAACGCCAACCCCCTGGCCGGGGGCGCGGTCGTCGTCATGGTCGTGGTCGTCAGACATCATTCTCGTTCATACCCTTGAGCAGTTCCGTTGCAACGCAGCAATCTACGCCAACGGGTTAGCTTTAAGATAAGTAACCGTATTTGGTTGAAAAGACGCAAATTCATATTTTCCAATTGAGAAAACCGAAATCACAATCTTTTTATCCCCTGCGCGGCGCACGCCAAAACCCAGCCAACAAAAAACCCGGCGGTCGCCCGCCGGGTATTCCGTTACGCAGATACGCAACTAACTGAAACTGTTAGAGACTTTTGTCGCTGTTACGGGCGGAAAGATTGAATTTTTTCAACCATTTCGCTGTAGCGCACCGTCAAAGGCTCAACTGTTTGCTTGGTGGTTTCAATCCACAAATCAGCAACCTTGCTGGCCTGGCCAAGATTTTTTTCCATAGCGCCGCGGGCGTAATCGCTATTGATTTCAATCGATTCCTGAGGGCTCTTGGCGCTGGTGGCCGCTTTTGCGGTCTCAACGCTGGTTTCATACGCAGTTTTGAAAAATTCAGACTGCTCAGCCGCCAGTTTTTCTGCGCCTTTGGCAAATGCGCTGGCGGAAGCCATCATCGCTTCAAGCGATCCCTTTTGGAAATCAGCCATCGCAGCCATGCTTTCAGCGAATTTTTCATACCCAGCCTTGAATGTGTCCGGATTGATCGCCGTCATGGTTTCAAAGGGAGTCGTTGTGTCTGCAGTTTTTTTCGTCGTGGTCATGTTCATCTCCTGAATGTCAAATAACGTAGCGATTTGATTTTATTGTTATTTTACGATCAACTACGTATTGTGCAATGCAACATATGCATGCACCCTCAGGTTGTCAAGGATTATGTTGCGGCGCACAATAATATTTGGACAGGTTTAATGTGAATTTGTCGTTAACGAAGCGTTTACCACGCAATTGCATTCTCTGATCGCTGATGCGCCCTCGCGGCATGGGCCTTGCTCTGTCAGGGCCCTGGTCGGGCTCAAATCTGAGTTCCGGGTTGGCGGGCGCATAGTTTTTCGGGGCGGCGTTGCTCGAAATATTGAAATACATGCCGGAATGGGCGAGGGTCGTTAAATGGGCTGGGTTTTTCGTTGTGTAATCATTCTCGGGGCGATGCTCGCGCTCGCGGGGATTTTTAGCGCGCCGGCCCATGCCAATTCCAAATACGCCGCCTATGTGATCCACGCCGACACGGGCGACGTTTTGTTCGACCGCTATTCCACTGCGCGGCGCTATCCGGCTTCCTTAACCAAGATGATGACGCTCTATCTGTTGTTTGAGGAACTGGACGCCGGCGAGTTAACGCTGCAATCAAAACTCAAAGTCTCCGCCCGCGCCGCCGGACAGCCGCCGTCTAAGCTTGGCCTCAAGGCAGGTTCAACGATTGAGGTTGAAACCGCGATTGAAGCGCTGGTGGTGAAATCCGCCAATGACGTCGCCGCGGTTGTCGCCGAACATATCTCCGGTTCCGAATGGCGGTTCGCCAAAAAGATGACCGCCAAGGCGCGTTCGCTCGGCATGAGCCGGACGCGGTTTCGCAACGCTTCAGGCCTGCCCAATTCCAAACAGGTCACCACCGCGCGCGACATGGCCGTCCTCGGCCAGCGCGTGTTGCAGGATTTCCCGCAATATTATCATTATTTCAGCGCCAAGAGCTTTACCTGGGGCGGGCGCACCTATGCCTCGCATAACCGGCTGGTCAAAACCTATAGCGGCGCCGACGGGATCAAAACCGGCTATACCCGCCGCTCCGGCTTCAACCTGGTGACCACGGCGGTGAAGGGTGACAACCGGCTTATCGGCGTTGTCCTTGGCGGGCGCACATCGCGCAGCCGCGACCGGCATATGCGCGATATTCTCAACAAAGCCTTCGCCTCCATCAAACGCAAACCCATGCTGGTCGCCGCGCTTTACCGTAAGACGCCGGCGCCGCGGATCAAACCGACGCTGCTCGCCAAGCTGGAGCAGGACGCAACCGATGCGGCGGCGAAAAAAGATCAGCTGCGCCGCGAGATTATGACCGCCGCACTGGTGCAGCCGACAATCACC
>JAADIQ010000118.1 GCA_013151255.1 Alphaproteobacteria bacterium | reverse complement strand
TTGGCGGGCTGCGCACCCGCAGCCTGTCGCTCAATGCGCAGAGCGTTGACATCACGCATTCAAACTCCACCGGCGGCTGGCGCGAATTGCTCGCCGGCGCCGGCGTGCGCCAGGCGTCAATCGCCGGGGCCGGCGTCTTTTTAAGCGCCGGCGCCGCGGAAGACATCCGCTCGGCATTCTTTAACAGTGAGATTAGAAACTGGCAGGTAATTGTTCCCGGTTTCGGCGAAATTGCCGGCGCGTTCCAGATTTCCAATCTCGATTACGCTGGCGACCATGACGGCGAGGCGACCATGTCGCTGGCGCTGGAATCAGCCGGCGCGCTGGTCTTCACGCCGGAGGGCGTGTGATGGCCCATCGTCCCGGCGACGCAGAAATCACCATCAATGGCGAGGCCATGAAGCTACGCTTAACGCTCGGCGCGCTGGCGCAAATTGAAGACGCGCTGGGCGGTGATTTCGATGCCTTGCAAGCGCGGTTAAAAAGCCCGCGTATCAGCGATGTCATTTTAATTCTGCATGCGCTGTTAACCGGCGGCGGCGCGGGGCTTTCTTTGCAGCTTTTAAAGGCCAGCGACGTGGATCTCGCGCAAGCTGCGCGCGCCATCGCCGCGGCGTTTCAGGCGCTGGGCGATGATGCGGAGGCGCCGGGAAAGCGCCAAGCGCGTCCATCGGCGTCGTCGGCGGAGGCGTAGACAAATGGCGCCAGTGGTATGGATTTGCGGTTCTCACGCTTCGGCTCGCCCCCGGCGATTTCTGGGCGCTGCCGCTTGCCGAATGGCGCTGGCTGCTCGGCGCCAGTCTTGGCGGTTATGCGAACGGCGCGGCAACCGACGCCGCCACATTGCAATCTCTCATTCATCTTTATCCGGATAAAAACCCATGACCGAACATATAAACCTGAAAATCGACGCCAGCGGCCTTGCCGCCGGGCTTGGCGAGGCGGGCGCGGAAATTGAGCGCGTCGCGCGCGAGGAAATAGCGCCCGCCGCCGCCCTCATCGATGCAGCTTTTGCTGAGGCGGCCTCGTCAATCCAGTCCAATCTCGCGCGTGCTGCGGAGCGCGGCGAGATTTCGCTAAAAAAACTCACCCGTGCGCTTACCCGTGATTTACGGCGGTTCGCCATCGATAGTCTGGTGCGCCAGCCGGTGCAGAACCTCCTGACAAATCTATTTGCCGCGCCGTTTGGTGGCGCCAGAGCAGATGGCGGCCCGGTGGCGCCGGGCCAGTCCTTCCTGGTCGGCGAGCGCGGGCCGGAATTGTTTACGCCGGGCGCCGCCGGTTCCGTCCGTCCCCTGAATACATCCGGGCTTACGGTCAACATCGCGCTGCCGGGGGTTTCCGACACTGAGAGCTTCCGCCGTTCCGAAACCCAAATCGCCGCCGCGCTCGCAAGAGCGGTGGGGCGGGGGCAGCGGAATTTATGATGCAGTTTTTTCAATCATTTATCACTGCTCACCCCGGCGAAAGCCGGGACCCAGACCCACTCGGTGCATGTGTGGCCCTGGGCTCCGGCTTTCGCCGGAGTGAGCGGGGCTTTTCCGAACGAAAACCCAAACCAGTTGAGTATCAAAAATGTCCTTTCACGAAGTTTTATTTCCCGTCGATATCGCCCTAAACTCCGAGGGCGGACCAACCCGGCGTACCGATATTGTCGCGCTGGTCTCCGGTTATGAGGAGCGCAACTCCCCCTGGGTTGGCTCGCGCCGGTCGTTCAATGCCGGCTATGGCGTCAAATCCATCGGTGATATTGAAGATATCATCGCGTTTTTTGAAGCCCGGCAGGGACGCCTGTTCGGGTTCCGGTTTCGCGACCCGTTCGATTTTAAAAGCAGCAAAATTGCCGGGGCGCCCACCGACGCCGACCAATTGCTCGGGACCGGAGACGGCGCGGCGACCACGTTTCAGCTCGTCAAACAATATCCGTCCGGCCCGGCGACTTATACGCGCGCTATCAAAAAACCGGTCGCCGGCTCGGCCGTGGTTGCGGTCGCCGGCGTCAGCCAGAGCGAGGGCGCAGGCTTTAGCCTCGATGACACCACCGGCGCCATCACGCTCAGCCAGGCGCCGGTCTCCGGCGCAGTTGTCACGGCCGGGTTTTTATTCGACACACCAGTTCGTTTTGATACGGATGAATTGCGCATCAACCTTGCCGCCTTCAAGGCCGGCGATATCCCGTCCATTCCATTGATAGAGGTGCTGATCTGATGCGTGCGCTTGGCCCCAATTTAAAAACCCTCCTCGACAGCGGCGCGACGACGCTGGCCACCTGCTGGCGCATTACGTGCGTTGATGGCGCGGTGCTGGGGTTCACCGACCATGACCGCGCGTTGGTGTTCGATGGGACGAGTTTCCTGCCCGATAGCGGGGCTACCGGTTCGGGCATGACATCCACCGCCGATCTTGCGGTCGATAATGCCGAGATTGAAGGCGCTCTGTCGGACGCCGCGCTCAGCGCGGACGATTTGGCGGCCGGGCGTTATGATGGCGCGACGGTGGAAATTTTTCGGGTGAATTGGGCCGACCCCGAAACCCGGCTGTTGCTCAAAAAAGCGGTGATCGGCGAGGTCCGGCGCGATGGCGATGCGTTTCGGGCGGAGTTGCGCGGGCTGTCGCATTTTCTCGACCAGACCACCGGCCGGGTCTATCAGCGGCTCTGCGACATCAATCTCGGCAGCCCTAAATGCGGCGTCGATCTTAACGATGCGGCCTATAAAACCACCGGCGCCGTCACGGCTCTGCGCGATGATCAAAGTTTTATCGCCAGCGGTTTCGGCACCTTCGCCGATAGCTGGTTCGCACACGGATTGCTGACCTGGACCAGCGGCGCCAATTTTGGCGCGCGCGTCCATATCAAAACCCAGGGCCAGGGCGGCGCGGTGGCTCTATGGCTGCCCGCCGGCGCTGACATTGCGATTGGCGACGCGTTTACCGCCACCGCCGGCTGCGACAAGCGCTTTGCCACCTGCGGCGATAAATTCGCCAACACCATAAATTTTCGCGGCTTCCCGCTGATGCCCGGCAATGATTTTGCGGTGTCATATCCATTGCGCGCGGAGAACAATGACGGGGGAAAATTGAGATGAGCAACATCCCAACCTTCTCCTCCACGATATCGCGTATACAGATTATCGACGCGGCGCGGTCATGGATTGGCACGCCCTATGTGCATCAGGCGAGCGCCAAGGGCGCGGGCTCGGATTGCCTGGGGCTTATTCGCGGCGTTTGGCGCGAGATTTACGGCGCCGAGCCTGAGGCGCCGCCGGCCTATACGCCGGACTGGAGCGAGCGCCATTGGCGCGAAGGGAGCGGCGATGAAGCGCTGTTATCGGCTGCCGGGCGCCACATGATCCGGCGTGCGCCGCCTACGGATAAAAAAGCCCCCGCCTTCGAGCCCGGCGATGTGTTGGTGTTCCGCGTCGCCGCTGACGGCCCGGCCAAACATTGCGGCATCGCCTCCGGCCCGGACCAGTTCATCCACGCTTATGCCGGGCGCCAAGTAACGCAAAGCTGGCTCAATCGCTGGTGGCGCGCGCGCCTTGCGGGCGTGTTTATCTTTCCGGGTACGGAATGATGGTCGGCAGTATTTGTCATAACAGGTCGGCGAAAGATTTTTGTGTCGAAAGAGCCTCCTCCGTCGGCTTTGCCGACACCTCCCCCGTAAACGGGGGAGGAATTGGGTTGTGTTTGCCGCACCCTCTTTCTTCCCCCGTTTACGGGGGAAGTGGCCGCGAAGCGGTCGAAGGGGGCTCTTTCCATCCTTCGAATTTATCACAACCCGCACAATCTAGCCGCACCCAACCCATAAATAATCAGGGAGCAAACTAATGGCCCAACTTTTTCTCACCGTCGCCTCGGGCGCGGCCGCTGCGGTTTCTAGAGCCGGGATTGGCGCGTTTATTGCGCGCACCGCCGCTACCACGGCAGCCTCGTTTGCGGCCGGTTATGTTGACCGGCTGATTTTCGGCCCCGCCAAACGCAAAGTGGAGGGCCCGCGGCTGGAGAGTTTCCAGGTTCAGGCGAGCCAGGAAGGCGCGCCGGTGTTGCGTGTGTTTGGACGCGCACGCATCGCCGGACAGCTGATCTGGGCGGCGAATTTTAAGGAAACCACGTCGGAAACCGTCGAGACTTCCGGCGGCAAGGGTGGGCGTCCGGCGGCGAAAACTACGTTTACGGAGTTTTTATATTCGATATCCTTCGCAGTCGGGCTGTGCGAGGGGGAAATCTCGCGCATCGGCCGGGTCTGGGCCGACGGCAAGCCGCTCGATCTGTCGTCGCATAATGTCCGCATCTATAACGGGACCGAGACGCAAACGCCGGACGGGCTGATTGAAACGGTGGAAGGCGCCGGCGCGGCGCCGGCTTTCCGCGGCCTTGCCTATATCGTGTTTGAAGATTTGCCGCTCAAAGATTTCGGCAATCGCATTCCGCAACTTTCCTTCGAGATTGAAAAAAGCCTCGCCGACACCGATCCCGACACGCTGGAGAACCGTCTGACGGCGGTGTCGATGATCCCCGGCTCGGGAGAGTTCGTCTACGGAACAATGGGTGTTGCGCGCAACTTAGATGAAGGCGTGACAATCTCTGAAAACATCCACAATATTTCCGGCGCCACGGACTTTACCGCCGCGCTCAGTGCGTTAACCCAGACCGCGCCCAACCTTGCGGCCGTCTCGCTGGTGGTGTCGTGGTTCGGCGACAGCTTAAGCGCCGGCTCGGTGACGCTCCGCCCCGGCGTTGAAACGGCGGTGAAAACCACGACGCCTTATTCCTGGAAAGTCGCTGGCGAGAACCGCAGCAATGCGCGGCTGGTGTCGTTATATAACGGCGCGCCGGCGTTTGGCGGCACGCCGTCGGACCAAAGCGTCATCGAGGCGATCGCGGCGTTAAACGCGCGCGGGCTGAAGGTGATGTTCCATCCGTTTATTTTAATTGACGCTGCGGGCTTTCCCTGGCGCGGTCGCATCGACGCCGGCGCCAATGACAAAACCGCCGCCGCGCCCGCCGACATCAACGCATTTTTCGGAACCGCCAGCGCCAGCGACTTCTCATTCAATGCCGGCGAGGTGGTGTATTCCGGGCCAGCCGAATGGGGCTTGCGGCGGATGATTTTGCACTATGCGCATCTTTGTTTTCTCGCTGGCGGCGTCGATAGGTTCCTGCTCGGCTCGGAGCTGCGCGGCATCACCCGCACCCGCGACGGCGGTAATAATTTCCCCGCGATCGCCGCGTTAAAAAGCCTCGCCGCGGAAGTGCGCGCCGTCCTCGGATCAGCTACGGAAGTTTCCTACGCCGCCGACTGGTCGGAATATTTCGGCCATCAACCAGCGGACGGAAGCGGTGATGTTTACTTTCATCTGGATGATTTATGGAATGACCCGAACATAAATTTTATCGGCATCGACAATTATATGCCGCTGGCCGACTGGCGCGACGGTTTCGGCCATGTGGATGCGCTGGCCGGCGCCAATAGTCAGTATGATGTGGATTATCTAAAATCCAATATCAATGGTGGCGAGGGGTTTGACTGGTTTTACGCCTCGACGGCCGATCGTGACGCGCAAGTTAGAACGCCGATCACCGATACGACCTATAATGAGCCGTGGGTGTTTCGCTATAAGGATTTGTGGAGCTGGTGGGCGAATACGCATTACAACCGCCCCGGCGGCGTGCGGGCGGGCGCCCCGACATCGTGGGTTCCGCAATCGAAAAAAATCGTCTTTACAGAGACCGGCGCGCCGGCTGTCGACAAGAGCGCGAATCAACCCAATGTGTTTGTCGATCCCAAAAGCACCGAGAGCGCGCTGCCTTATTATTCCACCGGCGCGCGCGATGATTTGGCTCAGCGGCGGATCTTGGAGGCAAGCGCTGCGTTCTGGAACGATGCGGCGAACAATCCGACCTCAAGCGTTTATTCCGCGCCGATGGTCGAGGCGGCGCGGCGTTACATCTGGGCTTATGATGCGCGCCCCTATCCGGATTTTCCGGCGCGCTCTGATGTTTGGGGCGATGCGGCGAATTGGGAAAAGGGCCATTGGCTGAATGGCCGGCTCGGCCGCGCGCCGCTCGATATTCTGGTCGCCGCGCTTGGCGCGGAGGCGGGCTTTAGCGCGGTGGAGACCGGCCGGCTCGAAGGCGTTCTCACCGGCTATGTCATCGACCGGCCCATGAGCCCGCGCGAGATGATTGATCCGCTGGCGGATGTGTTCCAGTTCGACATGATTGAGGCTGGCGAGATTATCCGTTTTCAACCGCGCAGCGACGATGCGGTTTTAACGCTGGATGCGAGCGATTTGGCGGCGCGCAAATCCGGCGCCTTCACCTTGTCATTGGGCCAGGAGCTTGACCTTCCCGCCGCCTTCCGGCTCGGCTTTATTGACGAGCAGGAAGATTTCGCGCCCGCCGTGGTGGAGGCGCGCGATCCGGGCGCGGCGCCAACGCGCGAGATTGGCGCCGAAATCGCCGCGGTGCTGGCGCCGGCGGAAGCCGAAGCACGCGCGCGCTCCATCCTCGCCGACGCCTGGGTGATGCGCGAGACGCTGTCGTTTTCGCTGCCGCCATCGGCGCTCGATCTGGAGCCCGGGGACGCGATTATTTTAAACGATTTGGGAACCCAGCGCCGCTATCGCATCACCGAGATTGACGACGGAACCGAGCGCCGCGCCGATCTGGTGCGCGTCTCACCATCCGTATACGAAGCGCCAGTGGGCCCGGCGGTGTTCGCCCCGCCGGCGCCGATAGCGGTGTTCGCCAGCCCGCTGTGGGAATTGATGGACCTGCCATTGTTGCGCGACAGCGACGATGCGGC
>JAADIQ010000054.1 GCA_013151255.1 Alphaproteobacteria bacterium | reverse complement strand
TTATGTTAGAAAAGAAAAGCTCCTATTCGCGTGAGGAATTGCTGGAATGCGGCCAGCACGGATTTGCCGGGCCAGGCACGGCGCAATTGCCTATACCGCAAATGTTGATGTTCGACCGGGTGACGCTCATCAACGACGATGGCGGTGAATTTGGCAAAGGCCGGATTGAAGCCGAGCTCGATATCAATCCGGATCTATGGTTTTTCGACTGCCACTTTCCCGGCGACCCGGTGATGCCGGGCTGTCTTGGCCTTGATGCGATGTGGCAGCTTATAGGCTTTATCCTCACCTGGGCGGGCAATCCCGGCCATGGCCGCGCGCTTGGCTCCAAGGAAGTCCGGTTTTTTGGGACCGTCACGCCGGGCGCCAAACTCGTGCGCTACGAGCTCGACATTCGCCGGATGATGCGCAAGCCGATGATCCTTGGCATCGCCAATGGCAAAATGCTGGTTGACGGGAAGGAAATTTATTCCGCCAAAGGCCTGCAGGTCGGGCTGTTTTCCAGAGAGCAACTGGATGCCGGAACAGCGATGTAAGTCGCGTCTTTGGCGAAACTTGCAAGAAAGGATTGATATGCGCCGCGTAGCCATAACCGGAATGGGCGTCGTTTCTTCTATCGGCGCCAATGTCGATGAGGTGACAAAGTCTTTGCGCGACGGAAAATCCGGCGTCACCCATTCGCCGGACTTTGCCGAGCACGGCTTTCGATGTCAGGTCTGGGCCAAGCCGCCGGTTGATGTGACCGAAGTGCTTGACCGGCGCACGCGGCGGTTTATAGGCGTTGGCTGGAACTATATCGCCATGCGCGAGGCGATGGCGAGCGCGGGGCTGGCCGAAGGCGAGATTAGCGATCCGATGATCGGCATCATCATGGGCGAGGGCGGCCCATCGACCCGGTCTATCTTTGACGCAGCACAAAAAACCATCGCCGCCGG
Organism: Alphaproteobacteria bacterium; assembly: GCA_013151255.1. Lineage (GTDB taxonomy): Bacteria > Pseudomonadota > Alphaproteobacteria > Caulobacterales > Parvularculaceae > Hyphococcus. The sequence goes on along the minus strand of JAADIQ010000054.1, from coordinate 8,875 downwards.
CAACACCAAAAAAATTGGCCCGACAGTGGTTCCCAAAGCGATGTCGTCAGCGCCTTCCGCTGCGCTCGCGACCACCTTGAAAATTCTCGGCGTCAATTATTCGATTTCATCCGCATGCGCCACATCCGTTCACTGCGTTGGCGCAGCGGCCGAGCAAATCATGTGGGGCAAGCAGGATATTGTTTTTGCCGGCGGCTGCGAGGATCTCGACTGGACGATGGCGAACCTGTTTGATGCGATGGGCGCGATGACGACGAATTTTAACGATACGCCGGCGACGGCGAGCCGAGCCTATGACCGTGACCGCGACGGGTTTGTGATTGCCGGCGGCGCCGGCGTCGTGGTGCTGGAAGAATTTGAGCGCGCCAAAAAACGCGGCGCCAATATTCTCGGCGAGATTGTCGGCTATTACGCCAATTCCGACGGTTATGACATGGTGCAGCTTTCCGGCGAGGGCGCGGTGCGGTGCATGCGCGGCGCGCTTGAAACGGTTAGCCAGCCGATTGATTATCTCAATCCCCACGGCACCTCGACGCCGGTCGGCGACCAGAAAGAAACCCAAGCCATCCGCGAGGTTTTCGGCGCCGACATTCCGCCATTTTCATCGACCAAGTCGCTTACCGGACATTCGCTCGGCGCGGTCGGCGCGCAGGAACTGGTCTATGGGCTGATTATGATGCGCGAGAAATTCCTTGCCGCCTCGGCGCATATTGAAAACATCGACCCGGAATTTGAAGATTTGCCGGTTATCCGCGAGCGCGTGGATAATGCAAAAATCGACTGCTTCTTGACCAACAGCTTCGGCTTTGGCGGCACCAACGGGTCGCTCGCCGTCGCCCGGGTTTGAAGGATAGGCTGCGTTGCCGGAAAATATTCTTTACGTCGCTATCGCCGCGGCCGTCATTGCCTGCATCGGGCTATGGTGGTTTCGCCTCGTCCTCGTGCAAGTCAGGAAGATGCGCCCGGCGACGCGCTATGGCATATATGCGCTTGGCTGGCGTATTTCATTTTGACCATGATCTTAATCGGTCGCGGACAAGCATAAACAAAGGATAATATTATGGGCGGAGAAGTCGTTTTTCCGACAGGCGATTTAATGAAGGGCAAGCGCGGGCTGATTATGGGCGTCGCCAATAAGCGCTCTATCGCCTGGTTTATCGCCCAGCAGCTTCACGCACAGGGCGCAGAACTTGCGTTCACCTATGTGAACGAAGCGATGGAGCGCCGCGTGCGCCCGCTCGCAGAAAGCCTTGATGCGGAAATTATTCTCGAATGCGATGTCACATCGGACGCATCGATGGATACGATTTTTGCGGCCGTCAAAGACAAATGGGGCGAGATTGATTTTCTGGTCCACGCCATCGCGTTTACGGATAAATCCGCGCTGGAAGGCTCGTTCGTTGAAAACACCACGCGGCAGATTTTTAAAGACACGATGGATGTCTCGGCGTTTTCATTTGTTGATGCGGCGGGCCGTGCGGCAAAAATGATGAAGCCGGGCGGGGCGATGATTACGCTCACCTATTTGGGCAGTGAACGGACCATTCCGAATTACAATGTCATGGGCGTTGCTAAAGCCGCGCTGGAAGCGTCAACGCGTTATATTGCCCGCGACCTTGGCCCCAAAGGCATTCGCGTCAACGCAATTTCCGCCGGGCCGATTAAAACCCTGGCGGCGGCGGGGATTTCCTCCGGATATGTTCTCGTTTAACCGGGCGGCCAGCCCGCTGCGCGACGACACCGACCCGAAAGGCGTTGCCGGCGCGGCGCTTTATCTCCTGTCCGATCTTGGCTTGTCCTGCACCGGCGAGACCCACCACGTCGATGGCGGCTACCACATTGTCGGCATGCCCGATGCGTCGGTATTGAAGGAGTGAGGGCGACCGTTTGCGAAGTAAACGCAGCGCCCGAACGCGACCGTTTGCGAAGCGAACGCAGCAAAAGGTGTAAAGCATAAGGGGTAAACCATGGCGATCATTATTGCTTATCCATTCGTCGTGCTGCTGATTGGCGTCGGGCTCAACTTGTTTGTGTTTGGCGTAAGCCCTTTGGCCTTGGCGCTTCCTTCTGACGCGAGCGTCTCGGCTCTGGTGATTGCCTCTGTATTGCTGGCCATCAACCACACATGGCTGATGACGACGACGGAGCTGACACGGGTACGATATAAATTACACGCAACCCCGGAAGAGTGGGCGGCAAGCGGAACCAACCGGCAGGATGCGCAAAGCGAAGGCCTGGTTGAACTTGAACGGCGGCACAACGCACACCGAAACACAACCGAGAACGTGGTTTATTTCATCTTTCTGGCATTCATATTCGCCCTTGTGTCGCCGACAACGCTTGCGGCGCAGGTTTGGATTATTGGGTTTGCTGTCGCCCGGCTTGGCTACACTTACAGCTATCTTGCCGGCAAGGACGGTGCGCGCGGGCTGTTTATGAGCCTTAGCCTCTTGGCGATGTACGCCATGGCCAGTTATCTTGTCATCAGCTTGGTTGCTTGAAATCAAAAGCGCCTGATGTCCGATTACCGCCAAAGACCTGTTCGGCAAACCCAACCGCGCGCGCCGTGCGGGCGGCCCAGTCTGTTCCCTCGATGATGTTGTAACTGAGCCCAAGCTTTTGCAGCCGGGCGATGGCGTCGTCAAAAAACCACCGCCGCACATTGTCGTCGCCGGCATAGCGCACGCCGTCGTCAATCCATTGAACATCCGCAGACAGAACAAGATAGTGATCGGCGAGAGCGGCGCCAGCAATCATCTCTTCAAGCACTGGCGATGGCGCGCCGAGCAAAAACTCCGCCCAGATTGCGGTCTGGATGATGTCGGTGTCTTCGATTAAAAGCGCGCCTGCTTCCGGCGCCATCGCCTCGCGCATGGCGATATGGGTGTTGGCGAGCAGGACAAGGTCCGCCTCGGTCCAGTTTTGGCCTTTGGCGTTTCCGTCTTCGCCTTGCATATGGTCGATGTCGAAGCGGCGGCCATATTCCGGCATTGCAAGCGTTCCGAAATGCGCAGCAAGCGTGTCGGCAAGCCGGGATTTGCCGGTGCTTTCGGGGCCCAGCAGGCAAAGGCGTTTTTGGAAATATGGGCGTGACGTCACGACTAGGTCGTTCCAATACTTTGCTGGGTTTTCTCTGATGGCGCTGCCGGAAACAGGAAATATAACCCTTTCTGGGTCAATCAAAAGCGGTGTTGCGTCAAGCTCTTTAGCCAGACGGGAAATATAGGGTTCTGATCCGAAGACCCTATCAATTGGCGCCGGATGAAATTCATGGATAGCGCGGCGCCATATGTTCCAAAAGTCAGGATGGTCATCAGGCTTTTGCGGTATGTCACGGTGCATGTGCGCAATATTGATATGCGGCAACGCCTCGCGCATCCACGCATACCGTAACTTTCCGGGGATAGGTTCAAGGTCTGTTGAACACACGAGCACGGTCAGTTCATCAACCATGCGGCTTGCCGTGTTGCAAAGAAATATGTGCCCGCGATGAGGCGGCATAAACTTGCCAAGGAGAAATCCGCGCGTTGTCAACGGACGGGCTCGCTGCTGCTGCGCCAGACCTGCCGCCAGTTAAAATAACCGAGCGTCGCCAGCGCTAAAAACACCGCATAAAGCGCGGCGGTGGGGTATAGCCCTTTGGTCCAGTAAAGCCCGATCGCCAGCACATCTACCAGCACCCAGACCAGCCAGTTTTCCAACCGCCGCCGTGCCAGCAGGATTTGCGCAATGATGCTTAGGGCGAGAATGGACGCGTCCCAATGGGGAAAGGACGCATCGGTGTAGCGCGCCATCAGTGTGCCCCATATGACGACAACGCCGCCAGCCGCCGCCGCATAGCCAATCGCTTGATTGCGCGTCAGCCGCTCAACAACAATCAGCCCATCATCGCCGCGCCCCTTCAGCCAGTAATACCAGCCATAAATCTGCACCACGAAAAAGAACGGTTGCAGCAACATATCGCTATAGAGTTTTGCGCCGTAAAATATCCACGCATAGAGCGTCACCATGGCGATGCCGAACGGGTAGTTCCAAATCGAGCGGCGAATGAGCAGCGTGATATTGGCGAGCCCCAAAACCACGGCGGCAATTTCAATCGGCCGCTGGCCGACCATGGCGATAAGAAAATCGAGCAAACCGTTCACCAGGGGGAGTTTTTCATCAAGGGGGGATTTATTCCGCGGCCTTCACCAGCACCGGGCCTTTAAGCGCCTCGGTGATGCGTTCGCCAAGCCGGCGGGCAACTTCTTGCTTGGGCATTTCCGGCCAGGTCTCGTCGCCTTTATCAGTAATCAGAATAATCGCATTGCGCTCTCCGCCCATGGCGGATTGGGCGCCGGGCGAGACGTCATTGGCGATAATCCAGTCGCAGCCCTTTCGCTTGCGTTTGACTTCCGCATAGCAAAGCACGTCGTCGGTCTCGGCGGCAAAACCAACAACCAGCCGCGGGCGGCCTTTGTTCATTTGTGAAATGGTTTTTAAAATATCGGGGTTTTCCTCAACCGGTATGGTGGTGAGGCCGCCGCGTTCTTTTTTGATTTTGTGGTTCGTTTGTGTCGTCGGGCGATAATCGGCAACCGCCGCGCAGCAAATCGCGCAATCGACCGGCAGCGCAGCCTGACTGGCGGCCATCATCTCGCGCGCCGTCACCACGCGAACAACTTCAACGCCTTTGGGCGGGGGGATGCTGGTGGGGCCGGTCACCAGCGTGACATCGGCGCCAAGATTTCTGAGCGCGGCGGCAATCGCATAACCCTGCTTGCCGGAGGAGCGGTTGGCGAGATAGCGCACCGGGTCGAGCGCTTCGTGGGTTGGCCCGGCGGTCACCAGAATGCGCCGTCCGGTGAGCGGGCCTTGGGCGGTCTTTGCAAAATACGCCTCGACCGCATCGGCAATTTCAATCGGCTCGGCCATCCGCCCCGGCCCATATTCACCGCACGCCATCTCGCCGGCGTCAGGCCCGACAAACAAAGCGCCGTCGGCTTTCAAGGTTTCAAGATTGCGCTGCGTCGCTCTGTGTTCCCACATCCGCACATTCATCGCCGGCGCAAACATCACCGGCTTGTCGGTGGCGAGCAGCGCGGTGGAGGCGAGATCGTTAGCCAGACCATTGGCGGCTTTCGCCATCAGGTCAGCGGTCGCCGGCGCGACAACCACGAGGCCAGCGGCGCGCGATAATTCGATATGGCCCATCTCGGCTTCATCGGTGAGGTTGAATAAGTCGGTGTAGCATTTCTCGCCGGTAAGGCTGGCGACCGACAAAGGCGTGATGAACTCCGCCCCGGCTTTGGTTAAAATCGCCCGCGCGCCAATATTGCGGCGGGCCAGCTCGCGGATCAGCTCAAGGCTTTTATAAGCGGCAATGCCGCCGCCGATAATGAGAAGGATGGAGCTATCTGTCATGGGCGTAAAATAAACCTCCAGACGCCATAAGTCACGGGGGGCGGGGCTCTATTATCTAAAGACCAAGCCTGTGGAAGGCGAGCGCTGCTGCGAGCGCCAGGGCTGCAAACCCTAAAAACCAGAAAACTGCGCGGCTGCGCTTTGGCGGTGGGGCGGCGTTTAACCCGACGCGGTGGTGGGATATTTCCTCCGCCGCCTTGCCGATTTCCTCAATATAATGCGGCAGGCGCGGGGCGATTTCGAGCGCCTTTTTGGTTGCGGCCCGCAGCTTGTCGGCCTGCGCCTTGGGCCCCAGCGCATCGGTGATATAGGCGCGCACGGTCGGCGTCGCCGCCTCCCACATGTCAATTTCCGGGTCGAGCAGGCGCGCCACCCCCTCGACTGTCACCATGGTGCGCTGAAGCAACAACAGCTCGGGCCGCAAATGCATGTCGAACAGCGCGGTAACGTCAAACAGTTGCTGCAACACGCGCGACATATCGACTTGCGCGGCGTTGCGCCCCTGTAGCGGCTCGCCGACCGCCCGCAAAGCTTGGGCGAAAGCCTCGCGCGAATGGCCCGGCCCGACATAACCGGCGGCGAAATGAACGTCGGCGGTGCGGGCATAATCGCGGGTGATGAAGCCGTAAATAATCTCCGCGAAAGTATGGCGCGCGGTCTCATCGAGCCGGCCCATAATCCCGAAATCAATTAGCGCCAGGCGGCCTTGCTCATCGATGATCATATTGCCCTGATGCATATCGGCGTGAAAGAAGCCGGTTTGCAAAGCCTGGGTGAGAAACACCGATATCACCAGCCGGGCGAGTTCCTTGCGGTCAATCCCGCGCGCATCGAGCGCTGCCAGATCGGAGATCGGCGTTCCGTCAATCCACTCAACCGTCAGTATACGGCGCGCCGTTAACGGCCAGTGCACTGCCGGGATGCGGATGCGCGGGTTGTCTTTAAGGTTTTCAGCGAGTTCCGATGCCGCGCCCGCCTCCATGCGCAAATCCAGCTCAATCGCGGCGGAGGCTTTTAAAGTCTCAACAAACCGCACCGGCTCCATGCGCCTGGCGGTGCTTGACGCCGCCTCGATATTGCGCGCGGCGCGGCCAAACGCGCGAAACTCATTGGCGGCGATGCGCTCAATCGATGGCCGCAGGATTTTCACCGCAACCGCGCCGTCGTCTTTCAATGTCGCGCGATGCGCCTGGGCAATGGATGCCGCCGCAATCGGCGCTGAAAAATCGGTGAACAGATCATCGACGGATTTGCCGAATGCGGCTTCAACTTCGCGGCGCGCCGCGCGCTCGGAAAACGGCGGCATCTTGTCTTGCAGACGGCCCAGATCATCGGCCATGTCAAAGCCGATAATATCGGGCCGCGTCGCCATGAACTGGCCGAGCTTGACGTAAGCGGGGCCAAGCCGTTCAAACGCGCCAGCCAGCCGCTCTCCGGGGCGTTTGCCTTTGCCCTTAGCGCCAATCCGCGTCAGCGCGCCAAAAAGCTTCAGCGGCGGTGGCGCGAGATGCGCAAATTCGCGCGGGATTAAAGCGTCGCGGCGCGCAAGCATCCAACCGGCGCGGGCAAGGCGAGCGTAATCAGCAATTGCAGTGAGCATGAGTTTTTAAATCCGCCAGGCCATGTGCAGCGCCGCGACGCCGCCGGTGAGGTTTTCATAAGTTACGCGGGCAAAACCGGCGTTGCGGATGCGCGCGGCGAAGGCCTCCTGGCCGGGAAACTTGCGGATCGATTCCACCAGATATTGATAGGACGCGCGGTCATTGGCGACCACTTCGCCGAGCCATGGAATAACTTTGAACGAATACGCGTCGTAGATTTTTTGTAAACCGTCCGTAATCGGATGAGAAAACTCAAGACAGATAAAACGCCCGCCCGGTTTTAAAACCCGGTAAGCCTCGCTAAGGGCGGCGTCCATGTCGGTGACGTTTCTGAGCCCGAAGGCAATCGTATAAGCGTCGGCGGCGCCGTCATTGAGCGGCAGACATTCCGCATCGCCGCAGATGCGCGTTACCTGGCTGGAAAAACCCTCCGCCGCATCGCGCTCGGCGCCGGCTTTGAGCATCTCATGATTGATGTCGCAGATGATGGCGCGCGCCGGCGGTTTTACATCCGCTGATGGCCGCGCGCGCGCGCGTTTTAAAAACCCCAGCGCGACATCGCCAGTGCCGCCGGCGACATCAATCAGCGTCTGGCCCGGTTGCGGGTTCAGGCGGTCGAGCAGCACCGCCTTCCAGATCCGGTGGACGCCGCCGGACATCAAATCGTTCATCACGTCATAATGGCTGGCGACATTGTCAAAAACGCCACGCACCAGCCCGGCCTTCTCGCCCGCCTTCACGGTGCGAAATCCAAAGCTGGCGTCGTCTTCTTTGCGCTGCGTCATAAGAAGTCCTTACAATTCCTGTGTTTATCAGAGAACCGGCCTTGACGCCGCATGGTGGGTTTGCCAGTGTTAAGCACTTGAATTAGCGTATTTTTTCCACAATTTGGGGCCGCGGGGTCAGGGTATGACCATAGCGGCGGGAGCGCAGGGGAAAAATGATTAAATCAGAACTGGTGCAAAAACTCGCCGATGAGAACCCGAATCTGTTCCATCGCGACGTTGAGCGCATTGTTTCCATCATCTTTGACGAGATTACCGACGCCCTGGCGCGCGGCGATCGGGTCGAGCTTCGCGGCTTTGGCGCCTATTCGGTCAAGCACCGGCCAGCGCGGGTCGGCCGCAATCCACGCAGCGGCGAGGCGGTCCATATTGAAGAAAAATGGTCGCCGTTTTTCAAAGCCGGCAAGGAGCTGCGCGACAGGCTCAATCGCGAGGGCCGGTTTTCGGCCGGTGCTGGCGGTTAGCGTGAGAGTGGGCGGCATGCGCGACATTGCGCTCATAACAAGTTGCCCTTTGCGCCTGTAATATGAGACAATCACGCTCATGAAACGCTCGCGCCCATGAAGAAGTGGCTTTCTCGCATTGTCTGGATACCGGTATTTGCCGTTGCGGTCCTGTTTCTGGTCGCCAACCGCCAGATGGTCGCCCTCAGTCTTGATCCCTTTTCCGCCGCCGCACCGGCCCTGACGACGCCGGCGTTTCCACTGTGGCTGTGGCTGATGCTTATGCTGTTTATCGGCCTTGGCGCTGGGGCTATGGGGATGTGGTTTTCGGGGCGGCCCAAGCGCGGCCGCGCCCGCACCGAGCATCGCGAGCTGAAGCGCCTGCGGGCCGAGCTTGCCGATACAACCGCCAGGCTCGAGGCCGCTGAACGGCGGGCGGGCGAGACCGTGCCGGCGATACTTGAAAGCGCCGACGTTTCGCCACAAGACTCTCCCCAATGACAGACCTGCCCAAATGATATGAGCGATATAGAGGTCAAAATCTGCGGGGTGACGCGGCTGGAAACAGCGCTCACCGCCGCGCGCGCCGGCGCCGATTATCTCGGCTTCGTGTTTTTCCGCAAAAGCCCGCGGTTTATCCAGC
>JAADIQ010000095.1 GCA_013151255.1 Alphaproteobacteria bacterium | reverse complement strand
GGCAGATAGCGTTTGAGGTGACCCCAAATTCAGCGCCCTCAAGCGCAATGGTTTTTGTCAAACCGACAATCCCGTGTTTGGCGGCGACATAAGCGGACTTGAACGGCGAGGCGACGAGGCCATGGGCGGATGCGATGTTGATGATGCGCCCGAAGCCGCGTTGTTTCATGCCCGCCATCACCGCTTTGATGGTGTGAAACGCCGACGACAGGTTGATGGCGATAATCGCGTCCCATTTTGCGTCGGGGAATTCCTCAATCGGCGAGACATGTTGAATACCGGCATTGTTGACCAGCACGTCAACCTGACCAAAGGAGGCTTCGGCCTCTTTAATCAGGGAGCGGATTTCTTCCGGCTTGGTCATGTCGGCGCCGTTATAAAGAACTTTAACGCCGTAGTTTTCTTCCAGTTCGGCGCGCAGCGCCTCAATCTCACTAGCGTCGCCAAAACCGTTGAGCATCACGTTCCACCCCTCGGCGGCGAAAGCTGTGGCGATGCCTTCGCCGATGCCCGAGGTGGAACCGGTGACAATTGCGTTGAGCGGAGTGTTGAGCGTGTTGGTCATGAGACTTGCTCTCTTAATGTTGTGGGGTTTGGATTGTTACATATTTGGTGCGCCGCACAATAACAACAAGGGCTGCGACTAAGGCGCCAATTTCGCTATATGTTTTCAGCAGACATCACTATGATTGACGCCCTCGGCGAGGGCGGGGCGGCTTGGAGTAGGACATGACTATGACTGCGAAACTTGCTTTCCTATCAATGATTTCCACGCTTGCGCTCACGGCAAATGCAGCCGCGCAAATGTCGGTGACGACCTTTGGCGCGACCGATGCTGCGGCGTGTTATCAAAATGCCAATAGTGAATTTTCCGGCGACACCGACCCTTGCGACAAAGCAATTAAAGACACGGGCTTGACGCGCGGTGATCAGATGAAGACCTATGTCAATCGCGGGATTATTCACAACCGCAACCTCGACCTTGACGCCGCCATCGATGATTTCAACGCCGCGCTGGAAATCGATGACGGTTTGGCGGAGGCCTATCTCAATCGCGGCAACAGCTTTTTCCTTGGCGGCCGGTTTGACGATGCGTTTGCAGAATATGAAACCGCGCTCGCCAACGACATCTCAAAACCATGGGCGGCGTGGTATAATATCGGCCTCATTCACGATGCGAAGAAACAACCGGCCAAAGCGCGCGAAGCTTATGCAAAAGCACTGGCGTTAAAGCCGGACTTCGTGCTGGCGCAGCAAAAACTGGCGCGCGGCGAGTGAGCGCCATGACCCCAATCCACGCCATTATGATTTTAATCATTCGTCTGTGGGCGGCTGACGCAATTATTCCATCCATAATATCAGCCTCGTATTATGTATTTTTTGTCGATGGCAAACTGTCGAGTGTTGGTAGTGAATACCTTATTGATTCTGGCGTCTGGGTGTTGATTGGTCTTGGGGCCTGGATATTAGCGCCATGGCTGGCGCGGCGCTTGAGTCGCGCCGCGCCAAATGCTGGGCTTAATATGAATATCAACGCAGACCAGTTAGTCGCCATAGGCAGCTTCTTAATCGGCGCGTTTTATCTCGCGAAATATGGGCCCCAACTCCTCATTGATTTAGGGTGGTGGTTTGTTCACTTGGCTGGCCAAGATCCGGTTGAGGAAGGTCAACTTGGAACTCTTCGTCGCTATACAATCGAATGGCGAAGCACCATATCAAATTTGCTGATTATCACGGTTGCTTCATTTATGGCTCTTCGGCCAGCTTATCTGGCAAAAATCTTTTCGTGGCTTCGTTCAGCTGGGCATTATGATGCTCACGGAGACAAGCAGGAAAAAGAGTTGGGAAATTCGCAATGATAAAAACACTCGCCTTCATCGCCGTTCTCTTCGTCGCCGTCTTACATGGTGGGTTTTTGGCGTTGGAGATGTTCTTCTGGGACCATGAGATCGGGCGCGAGGTGTTCTCCATGACGCCTGAACAATCGGCGCAAACAGCGGTGCTGGCGGCCAATCAGGGGCTTTATAACGGGTTCCTGGCGGCGGGATTGTTATGGGGTCTGTTTACCGGCAAGCGCGATGTCACCATCTTGTTTCTCATATTCGTCATCGTCGCCGGCGTCTTCGGTGCGATCACCGCAAGCCCGAGCATTCTCTACACGCAAGCGGTTCCGGGACTTGTCGCGCTGATTTTGACAGTCCTCGCGCGCGGCGGCCGGTAGGGTATGACGAGGGTTTTAAATCATGACGTCAAAACACTGGCGATGCTCAGTCTGATTTTCTGGTTACCGGTGGGCGGCGCTCTTCTGATTGCAGCGTACACCTAGTGTCTGCGCGCCTGTTACTCGGCGATGCTTTTCGTTTGGCTAGGCAGCATTTTAGAAAGGCGTTGCTGACTGGCGCTCTGCTGACGTTGGCTTCCAAGTTGATATTTATCTGTTCTCGATTGCTAGAGATCAACGTGGATGCGATACCCCACGAGTTTCTTGCGTGGCTGGTTTATCTGCTCGGCACTTTTTTGACAGCGCAGTTCGCGTTCAATGTGCATCGCTTCGCAATATTGGAACGGAAGTCATTTCTGTTTGCTACAGGAAAAGTGTTTTGGCTTTTTTTTGCTGCTGTGGTTGTTATCGATCTTGCGTTCTTTATTCCGAAACAACTTTTGGGAGATGTTATCTTTTGGCATATTTGGGATGATGACCCTCGTGTTTTGCTGGGCCAGCAGATTCAATGGCGGAGCGCTATATCGATGGGTATCGATATCGCCGTCCTATTTTTGTTTGCATGGTTATTAGTCATCCCTGCCTACATTGTGGCGCAACAAAAACTCGGCCTGCGGACAAGTTTTCCAATAGGGCGAAAGATGCACTTCCAAGTCGCATTTGGGATTGTTTGTCTGCAGTTATTGGCGGCGGTCATAGTGACTGGCGTCACGTACGTTGGTTGGGGCATTTCTTCAGCGATTGTGTCACCGATTGCCTTCGACGATATTAAGCTATTTTCCAGCGTGAATATCGTTGTGCAAAATTTGCTTCTCGCGCCAATAAGTTTCTTCACGGTATTGTTGGGCGCTACATTCACATCTGCTGCCTATCTGAGGGGGATTGCAGCGTACCGGGGAGCCGCAAGTGAGTTTACAGACGGATCGCAAACCACTTTACTTTTGTAGTAATTTATCAAGAGGCTGATGATGCCTGTTCAAAAGGCGGGGCCAGACCCCGCAACTATTCACCCTTTGCCGGGCGTTGCGCAAATCGGGTTTTTAAAACCCATCGTCGACCATCCGCGCATCGAGATTGGCGATTACACTTATTATGACGACCCGGCGGGGCCGGAGCATTTCGTTGATCGCTGCGTGCGCTATCATTTCGAGCATATTGGCGATCGCCTCATCATCGGGCGCTTCTGCGCCATCGCGTCGGGCGTTGAATTTATCATGAACGGCGCCAATCATCTGATGGACCGTCTTTCGACCTACCCGTTCGAGATTTTCGGCCAAGGCTGGGAAGATGAGACGGTTGATTACGCCAAGGCCTCGCGCGGCGATACTGTTGTCGGCAACGACGTCTGGATCGGGACCGGCGCGACGATTATGCCCGGCGTCAAAATCCGCGGTGATTGGCGCCAAGGCGGTGGTCGCGCAGGACGTTCCGGCTTTCGCCGTGGCCGCGGGCAACCCGGCGGAAATCCGCAAATATCGCTTTCCCGCCGAGACCATCACCCGGCTTATCGCCATCGCATGGTGGGGCTGGCCTGTGGAAAAAATCACCCTCAACCTCCCGGCAATCCGCAAAGGCGACATCGCAGCGCTGGAGCGTTTTCAGCGAAAGTGATTTCGGTTTCGCGGTTCGAAACCACAATGGAGGCCGCATAGCGCGCGGGTGTCGTAAACCAGCTGTTATCGCTAATCCGTCGTTATTCCTGCCCCGCCAATTTTCTTCGGGTCGTTCACTTGCCAAAAGAACAAAAAGGGAATATAGAACAAAAGACGAACATATAAAAGGAAAACGGCTATGGAAAACGAAACCTTGCGTGATGTCGTCGGACTCGGCGTACTCTTGATGGTCATTGGCGCGGCGCAGCTTTGGGGCGTGCTTTTGGGGGCGTGAGGCGAGGCGCGCGATATCTTTCAGAGCATTTTCGGGAGCCGCAGGCCTTATGATGGCGCGTTTTATTCACCTCCATTTGCATTCGGCCTATTCGCTGTCCGAAGGCGCAATACCGGTCTCGCGGCTCAAGGATTTGTGCCTGGAGGCAGAGATGCCCGCCGCGGCGGTGACCGATACGAATAATCTGTTCGGCGCGCTGGAGGTTTCAACCACGCTCGCCGGCGCCGGCATTCAGCCAATCATCGGCATCCAGCAGGCCTTCGCGGCGTCGGATTTCTCTCTGCCGCTGGCGCGCGGTGCACGCCATCCCGGGCTTGTCCTATTGGCGCAATCGGAGGCCGGCTACAAAAACCTCCTCAAGCTGACCAGCGAAGCGTTTTTAATCTCTGCCGATGAGGAGGGGGCGTGCTCGGCGCTGGCGCGGCTGGAAGGGTTTTGCGACGGGCTGATTTGTCTGACCGGCGGCTATGATGGCCCGATCGACCGGTTATTGCGCGAGAACCGCGATGGGGATGCGCGTGCGGCGCTGGAGCGATTGGGCGCGCTGTTTCCAAACCGGCTTTATGTTGAAGTACAGCGCCACAAAGGGCGCAGCGGCGAGAGCGTCGAGGCGGGGCTGCTTGACCTTGCCTATGCGCTGGAGTTGCCGCTGGTTGCGACCAACGAGCCATTTTTTCCGTCCCCGGATGATTATGAAGCCCATGATGCGCTGTTGTGCATTGCTGACGGCGCTTACGTGCACCAGGATGATCGCCGTCACGCCACGCCGGACCATTATTTCAAGACCGCCGATGAGATGACCGCGCTGTTCCGCGATCTGCCGGAAGCGATTGAAAATACCGTCGAGATTGCGCGGCGCTGCGCGTTCCGTCCGCGCTTTCATGACCCGATTTTACCGCGCTTTGTGAAGGTGGGCGAGGATGAAGCCGAGGCGCTAAAGGCCGAAGCCATGGAGCTGGAGCGCCAGGCCCGTGAAGGCCTGAAGCAGCGTTTGAAAACCATCACGCTGGCTGCGCCGGAAGAGGATTATTGGGCGCGGCTCAAGCGCGAGCTTGAAATCATCAATAGCATGGGCTTTCCCGGCTACTTTCTTATCGTCGCCGACTTCATCAAATGGGCCAAGACCGAGGATATTCCGGTCGGCCCCGGTCGTGGTTCCGGCGCCGGTTCGGTGGTCGCCTGGGTGCTGACCATCACCGATCTCGACCCGTTGCGGTTCGGGCTGTTGTTTGAGCGCTTTTTGAATCCCGAACGCGTCTCAATGCCGGACTTCGATATCGATTTCTGCCAGGACAGGCGCGATGAAGTAATCCGCTATGTGCAGGAAAAATATGGCCGCGACCGGGTGGCGCAAATCATCACCTTCGGAAAGCTACAGGCGCGCGCGGTGTTACGTGATGTCGGGCGTGTCCTGAACATGCCGTTCATGCAGGTCGACAGGATCTGCAAGCTGGTGCCCAACAATCCGGCCAATCCGGTGACGCTCGCCGAGGCGCTGGAGACCGAGCCGCGGCTGAAGGAAATGCGCAAAGAAGAGGCCTCCGTCGCGGCGCTGATTGAAAAAGCGTTGCGCCTTGAAGGGCTCTACCGCCACGCCTCGACCCATGCGGCCGGCGTCGTTATCGCCGACCGCCCGCTGCAAGAGCTGGTGCCGCTCTATCGCGACCCGCGCTCGGACATGCCCGCGACCCAATTCAACATGAAATGGGTGGAGCCTGCGGGGCTGGTGAAATTTGACTTTCTCGGCCTCAAGACCCTGACGGTGATTGACCGCGCGGTGCGGTTTGTCGCCGAGCGCGGCGTGACCATTGATATAAGCGCCATCCCGGTCGATGACGCCGCGACGTTTGAAATGCTGGGCGAGGGCGCGGCGGTTGGCGTCTTCCAGCTTGAGAGCGCCGGCATGCGTTCAACGCTGCGCGCGATGAAGCCCGATACGCTGGAGGACATCATCGCGCTGGTCTCGCTCTATCGGCCGGGGCCGATGGAAAATATCCCGACCTATATCGAGCGCAAGCAGGGCATTCAGGACCCGGACTATCTTCACCCGATGCTGGAAGAGGTGCTGAAGGAGACTTACGGCGTCATCATCTACCAGGAACAGGTGATGCAGATTGCGCAAATCCTGTCCGGCTATTCGCTCGGCGAGGCGGACCTTTTGCGCCGCGCCATGGGCAAAAAGAAAAAAGAGGAGATGGACAAGCAGCGCAAGCGTTTTGTTGACGGCGCGGCTGAAAATGGCGTCGACGACAAGAAAGCCTCGTCGATTTTCGACCTTGTCCAGAAATTTGCCGGCTACGGCTTCAACAAATCGCACGCCGCCGCATACGCCTACATTGCCTATCAAACAGCATGGCTGAAGGCGAACTACCCGGCCGAGTTGCTCGCCGCGTCGATGTCGCTCGACCGCGCCAACACCGACAAGCTTTCGGTGTTCTTAAAAGAAGCGCGGCGCACCGGGGTTGAGGTGCGCCCACCGCATATCAACCATTCCGAGGCCGATTTTTCCGTCAAGGACGGCGCCATCGTCTATGCGCTGTCGGCGGTCAAGAATGTCGGCGCTGCGGCGATGGACCTTATCGCCGAACGCCGCCGGGACGGCGGGCCGTTTACCGACCTGATGGATTTTGCCGAACGGGTCGATCTGAAATCGGTCGGCAAGCGCGCGCTTGAAAACCTCGCCCGCGCCGGCGCCTTTGACGGGCTTTGCGCGACAAGGCCCCAGGCGCTGGCGGCGGCGGATTTGCTGATCCGCTTTTCCGCCCAGATTGCTGAGGAACGCAACAGCGACCAGGGCGGGTTGTTTGCGATTGATGCAGCGCCCGAGCTTGAAAAACCCAAATTGCCGATTGCCGAGGACTGGATTGCGCAGGACCGGCTGGATCAGGAGCGCGCCGCCATCGGGTTTTATTTCAGCGGCCATCCGCTGGATGAATATGAGCGCGAATTAAAACGCCTCAATATTGTCTCTTATACTGAGGCCATTGAGCGCGCACGCTCGTCAGGCCGCGCCGCTTTTCAAATGGCCGGCGTCATCCGCACGGTACGCATGCGGCGGTCAAAAGCCGGCAAGCCGTTTGCCTGGGTCGAGCTTTCTGACGCCACCGGCGAGTTCGAAGTCACAGCGTTTTCCGAAACGCTGAATGCCGCCCGCGACCTGATGGAGCCCGGAGCGCTGGTCTTGATTTCGGCCAGCGCGGAAGATCGCGACGGCGATATCCGTTTTACCTGCGAAGGTATGCGCAGCCTCGATATTGCAGCGGCCGCTGCGGTGTCTCAATTGCGCGTCGCGGTTACGTCACTGGCCGCCCTTGAAGGCGTCAAAAGGCGCCTCGCCGCGGTCAAACCCGCCAGCGACACGGAGCGCGGGGCGATCATCCTCGCCATGCGCCTTGGCGGCTCGGGCCGCGAGGTGGAAATCACCCTGCCGGATAAGACCGTGTGCACGCCCGCGGCGCGCGGCGCCCTGAAAGGCATTGAGGGCGTGGTCGACGTTGAGCTGGTGTGATCGGGTGGCATTTTTTGCCTCGCGGCGAATTGCTTGGCAATCGCTTCCGGCGGGGCGGCCTGGCCGGCCGACGTGCGCTCGCACGTTAAAAGCTAAGGGTTTGATATTTGTTCGGAGGCCTCCAATATGCCTTATTTTAGGCCGGCTGAGCCCAGGCGCTCCCGTCAGGCGCTGATTTATCGATGCTGCGCTTGCACAGGCGCTAAAGAGGGCGTATATGGCGCGCCATCTCACACGCGGCGCTTTCCTCAGTGGCCGCCCGGGCGTTTTCGTGTCCGGGATGGTTGATCAGCGTCGCGGCGGAAAAACTGAAGGAGTTACTGCAGATGGCGCTGCCAGAATTTTCTATGCGTCAGCTTTTGGAAGCTGGCGTGCATTTCGGTCACCAAACCCACCGTTGGGACCCGAAGATGAAATCTTACATCTTCGGCCAACGCAACGGCATTCACATTCTCGATCTGTCGCAAACCGTCCCGCTCCTGCATCAGGCGCTGGTCAAAGTCCGCGACGTTGTCGCCGGCGGCGGACGGGTGTTGTTTGTCGGCACCAAACGTCAGGCGCAACAGCCCGTCGCGGAAGCGGCCAAACGCTGTGCGCAATATTATATGAATGTGCGCTGGCTCGGCGGTACGCTGACGAATTGGGAAACGATTTCGGAATCAATCCGCCGCCTGAAAAGTTTCGAAGAGAGCCTGGCGGCTGAAGGCTCCGGCCTCAATAAAAAAGAGCTGCTCGACCTCACCCGTCATCGCGACAAGCTCGAAGCGTCGTTAGGCGGCATTCGCGACATGGGCGGCCTGCCGGATATTATTTTTGTCATCGACGTCAAGAAAGAAGCGATTGCAATCCGCGAAGCGAAAAAACTCGGCATTCCGGTTGTCGCTATCGTCGACACCAATTGCGCGCCGGATAATATTGACTACGTCATTCCCGGCAATGACGATGCTTCACGCGCCATCTCGCTATACGTCAACCTCATTGCTGACGCTGTGATTGACGGCATTGGCGAAAGCCAGGCGGCGCTGGGGATTGATATTGGCGCCATGGAAGATGCGCCGGCAGAGCCCGCGCTGGCCGAGGCGCCAGTGGCGCAAACGCCAGCGTCGGAAACACCAGCGTTGGAAACACCGGTGCAAGAGCCAAAGGCCGAGGCCGCAACCGAAGCGGACACGTCCACGTCGCCGCCGGAGCAATTGGCGAGCGCCTAAAGCTTTTTCCGGCAGCCAATCAACGATGCGAACCGGCGCCGTTACGGCAGGCTCGCATGCGACGACTTTAAACCGCAAGGACGGCTGGCTTTGCCGAGCCGCACGAACTGAATAAGAGGAGCATACCGGATGACTGGTATAACGGCCGCAATGGTAAAACAGCTGCGTGATAGCACCGGCGCAGGCATGATGGACTGCAAGACGGCGTTGACCGAAACTGATGGCGATATGGAAGTCGCCGTCGACTGGCTGCGAAAGAAAGGCCTCGCCAAGGCCGCTAAGAAAGCTGGCCGCACAGCCGCGCAAGGCCTTGTCGCCGTTGGCGTGGAGCCGGACGGCGCCGGCGCTGTCGGGGTTGTCGTTGAGGTTAATTCCGAGACCGACTTTGTCGCGCGCAATGAAATTTTTCAAAACATGGTCGCCAACATTGCGCAAACCGCAATCGGCGTTGGCGGCGATGTCGATAAGCTCCGCACAGAGACTTACCCGGGCGAAGATAAGTCGGTTGACGACCACATCGTTGCGATGATCGGCAAAATCGGCGAGAATATGGCGTTGCGCCGCGCGGCTGGCCTTAGCGTTAGCGAAGGCGTAGTTGCGGCCTATGTTCATGGCCAGGTAACGCCCGGCGCCGGGAAAATCGGCGTTATCGTCGGGCTGAAATCGTCCGGGAACAAGGCCAAGCTGGAAGCGCTCGGCAAGCAGATCGCCATGCATGTGGCGGCGGTGCGTCCGCTGGCGGGGCGGATTGACGAACTTGACGCTGCTGTCGTTGCGCGCGAGAAAAACGTGCTCGCCGAACAGGCGCGTGCGTCCGGCAAGCCTGAGAATATCATTGAGAAGATGGTCGAAGGCCGGCTGCGCAAATTCTACGAAGAATCCGTGTTGCTTGAGCAGATATTTGTCATCGACGGCGAAACCAAAGTCGCCAAAGTGATCGAAAACGCCGCCGCAGAAATCGGCGCGCCGATTGAGTTTGTCGGTTTTGAGCGGCTCGAGCTTGGCGAAGGCGTAGAGGCCGGCGGCGACGAAGACTGACCTTGGGGCCTTCGCCTCGCAGCGGATAGCGCTGGGGCGCACCGGATTTACCTGGGCGGTGATTTTTTGTGGCTGATCGACGTCGGCGATGTTTCAATTTCAAACGGACAGCGTACTCTAGACCATGTTCGAGAACCACAGAATCGACGAACAGGGTCTAGTTTTTGCTTTTGCGCGCATTTTATCGAAAAACCGGTTCCCACTTTTTCGAATGCGCTCTAGAGCTGTCCGGCGATAATCGAAAGCAGTGTCCATGACTAAGGCGCCCGAAGCCTCAAACGCGTCCGCCCCCAAATATAAGCGGGTTTTGCTCAAAATTTCCGGCGAAGCGCTGATGGGCCCGGGTGATTACGGCATCGACAACTCTACCGTGGACCGCATTGCCGGCGAGATAAAAGACGCTCAAAATCTCGGCGTCGAGCTCAGCCTGGTGATTGGCGGCGGCAACATCTTCCGTGGCCTTTCAACCGCCGCTGAGGGCATGGAGCGCGCCAGCGCTGATTATATGGGCATGCTGGCGACGGTGATGAACGCGCTGGCGATGCAAAATGCGCTGGAGCAGATGGGGGTCTACACGCGGGTTCTGTCAGCAATTGAGATGACGGCGATTTGCGAGACGTACATCCGCCGCCGCGCGCTGCGCCACCTGGAGAAAAGGCGGATTGTGATCTTCGCCGCCGGCACCGGCAATCCGTTCTTCACCACCGATACCGCGGCCGCGCTGCGGGCTGCTGAGATGAAATGTGACGTCTTGCTAAAAGGCACCCAGGTCGACGGCGTCTATACTGCAGACCCGAAACTGGACCCGACAGCTGAGCGTATCGAGAAGCTGACCTATCACGATGTCCTGGCGCGAGACCTCAAAGTCATGGACCAGGCGGCGATATCGCTGACCCGTGAGAGCGGCATTCCCATTGTCGTCTTCCCGATTGGCGAGCCTGGCGGCATTGTCGGCGCGCTGACAGGCGCCGGGACATCGACGATTATCTCTGATAATTAGCGACAACGCT
>JAADIQ010000103.1 GCA_013151255.1 Alphaproteobacteria bacterium | reverse complement strand
TTCGCGACAATGTCGCCGGCTATCCGGATGCGCCGCACCGTCTGGTTGAAATCCCGTTCGGGTTCTTTTCCCTTGGCGCGGGTGAATTAACGCTGCGCTATGAGGGGGGCGGCGAATATGCCGGGCGCGTCTTCGATGAGCGCACATTCACGATTGCGCCGCCGAAATAAACCCTATCCGGTTTCCAGCTGCGACAGGCGTTTTCCGTTAAATCCGGATACGGAGCAAAACAGGCCTTTTTGCTGAAGGCTCGCACACAGCGCCGCGGCTTTTTCCTGTGAGGAGAAGCCACCGCCGATCAGCCGTAGAAAAACGCCCTTACCCTTTAGCCGCACCCGTTCAATGCGTGGCTCAAGCAGGCCAAGCTCGTCGGGGTTTTGCCGCTGCAACTTGCTCCAGCCGTCGCGCGCCTCCCTCACCTTGCGATAGGAAGCAAGATGAACCCCGAACAGGACGCTTGCGGTTTCAATATCGCCGCCGGCCTCGTTTTCAAAAACCGCATCAGTTGAGGCAAAAGTTGGCTGCACCAGGCGCGGCGCCGGCGCGACGGGGGCTGAACCATTGGCGATCGCCGCGCCGTCCGCGGCTTCAACGATAGCGCTGCTGGCAACGGCGCCGTCGCGGAGTTTCAACTCGCTATTGGCCAGCGCGGTCGCCTCGGCAAGCTTGGCCGCTTCATCAGCGGCAGACGTGTCCTCATCGACGGCGGCCAGCTTGTCATTCTCACGCTGCAATTCCTCCAGCTGGCTGGCGAGCAGCTCTTTATCGGATTTCAATTGCGCAACCTCGACCTCAAGCTCGGCCGTGCGCAGTTCCGCTACTTGAACCATGCCGTCAACATCACCATTCGCACTTCCCCAGCGGTCGGTGAGGGTCGAGCAGCCGGACAGCAACAGCATGAGAGCTGAGATACGCAACACTTTATACGGTAGCGCCAAGGCCGTCTCCATTTGAATGGCGCGCCGCCACAACCGGCGTCGCACCCACGTCCCGTCAATCATAGGCTGCAATTGCGCCGAGGCAAATGCTTTGCGAGGCGGACGTGATCGGATGGACATTACGCCGCGTTATATAGGCTGCGCCGCCAAACCCGCGCGCATACGCCGGACGCAAACCACCCGGCTTCTGCGCTGAAGGCGAATCAGCTGGGTCTTGCCAGGCAAAGGTGAAAGCAGTGGGCCGACTACTCAGCCACCCGCAGCCGGGCGAGATCGCGCGCGCGCTGGCGTTTGAGGTCGTGGCGGGCCGAGCGCTTCACCAGAATATATAGGATGAAATAACACATCGCGGCGCCAACAGCGGCGAGCCATAGGGGCAGGTTTTCAAAGATCGCCGCAAAGCGGTCATAGCTCAGCCCCAAGGCTTCCGCGACGCCGGGCGCTTCCTGGCCGAGCAACAAAATCACGCCCATGGCCGTCAGGCCGAGCGCCAAAATGCCGGCGAGCACAACCCCGATGGTGACGCCCATATCGGCGTGTTCTTCGGTCTTGGAAATAATCATCTTCGAGGGATCGCCGGACAGCGCTTGCGTCGCGGCGAACAGCGCGCGCGTGCGCGCGGCTTTTTCTTCCGGCGTCAGCGCCTTTTTCTGGTCTTGCCGCAGCTCGTCGAAATTCACCAGCGGCTTGGCGTTCATCACCGCGTCGGAAATATAGTCCGGTTCGCATTCGCGCGCCGGAAAGACATCCGATGTCGGCACCACAAGCGAGGCGTCCGTCGGCATCAGGAACAATGATTTTTCCGCCGCGCGCCGGCGCACCAGACCATCAAGCGTCACCAGCTCGTTGCTGACAAAGGCCTTGTTCCACATCTCAAAGGCGCTAGCGGCGCCAATTTTGTCGCCAGCGTTAAGCTTGCGCAGCACCGTTGAGCGCTTCCAGTTTTCTTCACCGATATTAAAAATCAGCGACACCAGCGCGTCATGTTCATTCTGATTAAGCGGCGCCCGGACGGTATCGCCGAGCAATTGTTCAATCGGCTGGACATCGTCCTTCAACAGACGTTCGGCGTCACCCTCGGTGACGCTCATGCCGTGACGGGCTGAGGAGACATGACCATAGCCGACAGTCCATTGCTCACTCGGCGCATAATGCGCCGACATGCGCAGGCCCTCATAGCCCTTGATCAGATTAAGACCGGTATCTCCCGTCCGCATCGTCCCCACAAAACCCCTCTTACCTCACCAACCGAATACCAAATTCACCGCGCGGGCCAGCGCCCCAATCTGGCATCCGCCCAGCCCCGCATTAACCAATAAATAGCACGCCACGCCGCGGTTGGGTAGCCGCCGGGCGGGCCTGAAATCCACCACAGGCAAAGCTGTGTCAAAACTGCACATAGCAGATATCAGCGCTGATTCGGGCCAGATTTTGAGACAAAAATCGCCGGCCGGCGCGGCCCCAAAACCCACGAAAAGCCTGCAACCGGTTGGCAACGGGCGATAATCCCGAACGCGCCCGCCCGCCCGAGCTTGGCACAAGACTTGGGAGGTTTGACCCCGCATGGCCCGCCCGCGCTCCACGGCCATGCGTCCGGAAGCCGAATTTTCGCGGGTTTTGGGGAAATCGGAGCGCTAGAGGTCAGGGTTTTGTTATGATGGGCAACGGCTTAGCCAACATCGTCGCCGCATTGATCGTCGCTATCGCCATCGTCTGGAGCGGTGGGTTTGGCGGCCGGTCAGGGCCGGCGGAAGGCGATTATGATGCATGGATGGCGCGCGCAGTCGGCGATATCAGCAACGATATCGTCGTCAATTGCGGCTGCTGCGGAGACGAAGGCCCAAGGAGGGCCGCCTCCAAGTCTTTTTGACGGCCCGCCCGGTTCCGATCCGCATCGCCGGTTATAACCCGGCGCCGCCGGTCGAAGTCGGGCGGGTTCCGGCAACACCGCTGGAGGCCCCAGTGAGCACTGGTGCGCCGGGCGTGCGCACGCCTGTCGCACCACCGGTGAGGCCTCCCTTCGTGCCGCCATTTTTGGGCCCGCCGCCTTTCCTCATCCCGCCAATTATCATTCCCCCGGGCGAGCCGCCTTGCGATCCCGAAACCGACCCCGACTGCGAAGCCCCAATGCCACCGGAGCCGCCAGTCGACGTGCCCGAACCGGGCATACTCATCCTCTTGCTCACAGGGGTCGGCGCCTATTGGTTATTGGGCCAGCGCCGGGCAGCTCAGCCCGCAATGATCAGGGTGCGGAAATAGTGGCGTTAATCGCCCTTAAGCACTCCCACGCTGATTAACCTTTGATCGTTTCTCAAGGCGCCGCGCCCATCGCAACATCCACCAACCGAAAATAAGGTTAAGCAATATCCGAAATGGAAAGTAAGCCAGTGCCGGCAGCCCGAATAACCAATCGACAAAGCGATCGGGCGCCAGGAAATAGGCGACATCCTTGAGCCAGTATAGAAAATGTAAGTGGGTTCTGAGATGCTCATCGACTGTTAAGTCGATCCCCATACCTTTGGTGGTTGCAACCTCCCAAGCCGCATAAGCGGTAATTGTTCCATCGGCGATGGCCCCCAGTAAGCCCGACCACGCCAGAATAATCAGAAATCGTTTCATTCTCTTTCTCATGCGTCTTTACATGAACGCCCTTTCGGGCCCTCAATTGTCCCGCTCGCAGATATAGTCTGGATTTTTGTGAAATTGGTTCACTGCCGAATAAAATTTTTCTTGAAGCCAAAGGCAGGCCCGCCCATCTATGGGGCCACGGCTAATCAGCATTGCCCGGTTTGCGGTATTGTGCGTTCTTCGCGGTCCCCACCCGCATCATCGTGACTTTGGAGAGTTTCAATGGCGGCGGAACCGGCGACAAGTACGCTCCACGCACAGGCAGATATTGACCGCGGATCGACATTCGCATCCGAGCTTGAGCAGGACCGCGCCCATCGCGAAAAATCGCGCAGCGCTAAACCACTGCGACGGCTGGCGCCCTTCATATTAAAGTATCCGGGCCTGTTGGGTGCGTTTGCAGTTTTCCTGGTGCTCGCCTCAGGGCTGACCCTGTTATTGCCCGCCGCCTTCCGGCTGGTTGTAGATTGCGGATTTTCCGGCGCAACGACGTCCGAGATTTGCACGCGCTTTACGCTTGGCGACCAGCTTGCGGGGGTGTTTGGCGCGGGGATTGTTGTTGCGCTCTTGCTCGGCGTTGCCGGCGCGCTGCGGTATTATTTTATCAGCCGTCTCGGCGAGCGCGTCGTCGCCGATCTGCGCCGTGCGGTTTACGACCATCTTTTGACCCTTAGCCCCGGCTTTTACGCCAACACCCGCACCGGCGAAGTCCTGTCGCGTCTGACAACGGATACGACCCTTATCCAAACCGTGGTTGGCTCGTCCATTTCTGTGGCGTTGCGAACCATGGCGACAACGACCGGCGCGCTTATCTTGATGGTTGTCGTAAGCTGGAAGCTCGCCTTGATGGTGCTGGCGGTTGGCCCCCTCATCCTCGGGCCGATCATGCTGTTTGGGCGGCGGGTCCAAAGGCTTTCGCGCAGCGGGCAAGATAGCCTCGCCAACGCATCGGCGCGGGCGAGCGAAAGTCTGCGCGCGGTTGAAACCGTCCAGGCCTTCACCCGTGAAAAAGAAGAACAGGCAAATTTCGCCAACGCCGTGGAGGAAACTTTCGACGTCGCGATCAAACGCGTGCGCGTGCGCGCGGTGATGTCGGGGGTGATATTTTCTTTTATCCTTGCAAGCTTGATCAGTGTTTTGTGGTATGGCGCCGTGCAGGTGCAAAACGGCGCGATTACGCCGGGCGCCATGACGCAATTTGTTATGTATGCGTTTGTCGCGGTGAGCGGCGTCGGGATGCTGACGGAAACCTATGCGGAGATGATGCGCGCTGCGGGCGCCACTGAGCGGTTAATGGAATTGCTGGGCGCCAAGTCCGACATCATCGCGCCGGCCAACCCCAAAACGCTGAGCCAGCCGATACGCGGAGAGATTGCCTTTGAAAATGTCGATTTCAGCTATCCGGCGCGCCCGGATACGGCTGCAATTAGCGACGTCTCTCTCAACATCGCCCCCGGCCAGACCGTCGCCCTTGTGGGGCCGTCCGGGGCCGGAAAAAGCACGATGTTTCAACTGCTGTTGCGGTTTTATGATCCACAAGGCGGCGCCATCAAGATTGACGGCGTCGATATAAAAGACCTCGACCCCCATGCCTTGCGCAGCGTGCTTTCGGTGGTTCAACAAAACGCACCCTTATTCGGCGGTTCTACGGTGGACAATATTCGTTTTGGCCGGCCGGCGGCGAGCGATGATGAAGTTCGCGCCGCGGCGATTGCCGCCAATGCTGATGATTTTATTTCAGCCTTGCCGGAAGGCTATGACACCCAGCTTGGCGAGGGCGCAGCGACGCTTTCCGGCGGTCAGCGCCAGCGCATTGCGATTGCCCGCGCAATCTTGCGCGATGCGCCTATCTTGCTGCTGGATGAGGCGACCAGCGCACTCGATTCTGAAAGCGAACGCGCCATTCAGAACGCCTTTGAAACCATTTCCGCCAATCGCACCACGCTCGTCATCGCCCACCGGCTGGCGACAGTTCTGAAAGCCGATGTCATCGCGGTCATGGAAGGCGGACGGGTTATCGATCAGGGAACACATCATGAGCTGCTCGCAAGGGGCGGGCTTTACGCCCGCCTCGCCGCGTTGCAATTCGGCGCAGAAGCGCAAGCGGCGCAATAAGAGAGATGTTCGACCCGCTCTGAATTTCGGCGCCCTACAAAAGCACCGCCGCGGCCAATCCAAGAAACACAAAGAAGCCGACAATATCAGTCACCGTCGTTACAAACACCGCGGAGGAAACCGCCGGGTCGGCGCCGGCGCGTTGCAGGCCGATGGGCACGAGAATGCCGGCGAGACCGGCGGCGAAAAGATTGACGACCATCGCCACGCCGACGACCAGCCCGAGGCGGATAGCGTCTGGTTGGTCGCCCCAGCCGGAGAAGAAATACCACGCGCCCGCAAGCGCGCCCATGATGACAGCGAAAATCACTCCGTTGGCGAACCCGACCAGCGCCTCGCGGGTAATAATCCGCGCCGCATTGGAGGCGGTCAAATCTTTCGTCGCCAGCGAGCGCACCACGACGGTGAGCGTCTGGGTGCCGGCATTGCCGCCCATGGAGGCGACGATGGGCATCAAAATCGCCAGCGCAACGATTTGTTCCAGCGCCGCATCATAAAGCGCGATCACCAGCGAGGCGACAATCGCGGTCAGGAGATTGACCGCCAGCCATGAAAAGCGCGAGCGCACGGTTTCAATCACGGTGTCGGACAGTCCGGTATCAGCCTCAACACCGCCTAGCGCGAGCATGTCTTCCTGGGTTTCCTCGCGCACCATCTCGACCACATCGTCGACCGTGATCATCCCGACCAGGCGCTCAGACGCGTCGATGACCGGCGATGAAATGAGGTTATACTGCTCGAACAGGTAGGCGACTTCCTCCTGGTCCATGGTCACCGGGATTTTGCGCAAGTCGCCGCCGGACATGATGTCTTCAATCACCGTATCGCGCGACGCATGTAACAGCGTCGACAACGGCACCGCGCCAACCGGTTTGAACGATGGATCAACGACAAAAACCTCATAGAACCGCTCAGGCAAATCTTCGGCGCTGCGCATTCGGTCTATAATTTGACCAACCGTCCAGTAGCCGGGCGTTGCGAAGAACTCGCGCTGCATCAGGCGGCCAGCGGTGTCTTCGTCATAATCGAGCGCAGCGCGCAGGACCAGGCGCTCTTCGAGCGGCACTTCGGCGAGAATCTTCGCGCGGTGTTCCTCGTCGAGGTCCTCCAGGACGAACGCCGCATCGTCGGTGTCCAGTTCGGCGACCGCTTTGGCGACCCGCTGCGGACCCATCGCCGCAACCACGCTTCTGCGCAAGTCGTCGTCAAGCTCGGCCAGGACATCCGGCGCCAGAGCCTCGCCCAGCATCTCAATCAGGACTGCGCGCTCTTCCAGCCGCAACAGCCCGATCAGATCGGCGATGTCTGCGGGGTGAAGGTCTTTGGTGAGATACTCAAACCCAAGCGTGTCGCGGTCGTCGATAATATCGGAGATCGAGCGGACAAATTCCGGCGACAGCGTCTGGTCTTCGGCAAACTGCGCATCATCGCCATCGCCGGGCGTGTTGCCGGCCGGGCGATCCGCATCAGGACGGTCGGATTTGCTGGCGGGCGATGTATCGTTCATAAAACACCTCTCGCCTCAAACTGTCCGTCGCTTCAGGAATTGCGTAATACCAAAGTGCAAAATGAGCTTTTCATTTTGCGCTTTGGCAAGGCCGACCGGCCGCCGCGCCTTATGGCGCATAAGCCTGCGTGGCGCTTGAACGCCCAACGGTCATCCTTTTTGACCGTTGGCAGTACTGCTATGACAGGCCTTTTGCCAATGCAAGCATGGAGAAATGATTAATCGCGGAAATTGATAACGCCGCTCAAAATGATCGCCACCGTAATCGCCCACAGGACGGCGGTGATTTTGGTGGCGAGCCAGGCCTTGTTTTTCAAATCCGGTTTGACCGGCGCGCCGGGATCGGCGCCTTTGACGCCATCGTCTTCGGCCTCCCACCGGCTCTCAATGCCGCGCGGCAGCACCGCCAGGAACGCCACCCACCACCAGACGATAAAAATAACAACGCCGCCAGCTATAGTCATCGGCCTATCCTGTGTATCTGCGTTTGAATGATCGGGCGTTTGCCCCAGTTGCGATCGAAATAGATGCGCGCGGCGCGTTTGACCGTCAGCTCGACGGCTTCATCGTCGAGGCGCTTTTGTTCGGGCATGGCGAGGATGGCGTCTTCGATTTTTTCAGCCAGCGCGGCGTCATCAAGAACAGCGGCGCCAACGCTTGTCAGCTGCGCATTGCCAGCCAACGCATGGCGTTTGTCGAGGGCGATAGAAACCACGAGCACGCCGGCATGGGAGAGTTTTTTGCGCTCCCGCATGGGCGCTGCGCCCTCCGCCATCAAAATATCGCCGTCAAGATAGATGCGCCCGGCCGGCACCTCGTCGATCACCTCCGGGCCATCCGGCGCCAGGCGAATGAGATCGCCATTGCGCGGCGCCAGCGCCTCTTCAACGCCAAGCTCGTAAGCGAGGTCCGCATGTTCTTCGAGATGGCGCGCCTCGCCATGAACCGGGATTGAAATTTTTGGCCGCGCCCAGCCATACATCGCCTTTAGTTCATCCCGACACGGATGGCCGGAGACGTGGATGAACTCGTCTTTTTCGGTAATGATATGCACGCCGAGATCGACCAGGTCGTTTTGCAGCGTATAAATCTCGCGCTCATTGCCGGGAATAATCTTCGACGAAAAAATCACCGTATCGCCGTCGCCCAGCACCAGATCGCGGTGATCGCCTCTGGCAATGCGCGCCAGCGCCGCGCGCGGCTCGCCCTGGCTGCCAGTGCACAGATAAAGCACATGCTGGCGCGGCAAGTGGCCGGCGTCTTTGGGCTCGACAAACGACATATGCTCGGGCAGCAACCCGGTCTCGCGCGCCGCCTCGACAATGCGCAACATTGACCGGCCGAGCAGGCAGACGCTGCGGTCCGCCGCCGCTGCAGCCTCGCAGATCGACACCACCCGCGACAGGTTGGACGCGAATGTCGTCACCGCCACGCGGCCTTCTTGTTTCTTGATCAGCGTGATCAAAGATTTCCGGACCGCGCCTTCAGAACCGGATGTGCCGGGCGACAACACATTGGTGGAATCGCAAACCATCGCCAGCAACCCGTCATCGCCAAGCTTTTCGATGGTGCTGCTATCGAGCTGCGGCCCGAGCGTCGGCGCCGGGTCGATTTTCCAGTCGCCTGTATGCAGAACGGTCCCAAGTTCGGTGCGCAAAATCACGCCGCTCGGCTCCGGGATGGAGTGGGTGAGCGTGACATATTCAATGTCGAACGGGCCAATCTCGAAGCGCTCATTCATGTCGATGATGTTAAGCTCAATCCCCGGCCCGCCCTGCTCGGCGAGCTTGCGCGCGACCAGCGCGGCGGTGAACGGCGTTGCATAGACCGGACAGCCGAGCTTGGGCGCCAACAGCGCCACGGCGCCAATATGGTCTTCATGGCCATGGGTGAGCAACAGGGCGTGCAGCGCTTCTTTTTCTTCGAGAATATAGGACGGGTCCGGACAAATTATGTCAACGCCGGGGGTGGAGAGATTGCCGAACATCACGCCGCAATCGATCATCAGCCATTGCCGGTTGGCCGGCCTGCCGAACCCGTAAAGGTTCATATTCATG
This sequence comes from Alphaproteobacteria bacterium, assembly GCA_013151255.1. Classification (GTDB taxonomy): domain Bacteria; phylum Pseudomonadota; class Alphaproteobacteria; order Caulobacterales; family Parvularculaceae; genus Hyphococcus. The sequence continues at coordinate 26,161 of JAADIQ010000103.1, read as the reverse complement.
CCAATTTCGCCGGACCCGCCAAGCGGCAAAAACACCAATTCGTTATGTGACATCAGGAATTGGCCCCGCTGGAGGCAGAGGTCCCGGCAGCTTTGAGGCGACGGTAAATTTCATACAGGCCGCGAATGGTGAGGTCGGGGTCGAAAATATCGACCGCGCTGGTAGCGCCTTCAAACAGCGCGGCGATGCCGCCGGTCGCCACCACTTTTATCGGTGCGGGATATTCCGATTTGATGCGCGCGATCAGCCCGTCAATCAAACTGACATAGCCCCAGAAAACGCCGGACTGCATCGCGCCTACCGTGTCGGAACCAATGATTTTTTCAGGCCGTTCAATCGCCACGCGCGGCAGCTGGGCGGCGGCCTCATGCAGCGCCTGCATCGACAGGTTGATGCCCGGCGCAATCACCCCGCCCTCAAAGCCGCCATCGGGGCCGATAATGTCAAAATTAGTCGCCGTGCCGCTATCGACAACAATCAGCGGACCGCCATGGGCGGTGAACGCGCCAACCGCATTGACCAATCGGTCAGCGCCGGCCTCGGATGGTTTGGGGATGCGCACCTCGACGCCCGGAATATTGCCGGCGCCAACCACGAAAGGCTCGGTGCCAAAATACCGCCGCGAGAGATTGCGGAAATGGAACATCGATTGCGGCACCACATTGGAAATCACGCAATCGTTAATGTCGCTGAGCTTATAATTCGCCATCGCCATCAGCTGCGACAGCCACACCGCATATTCATCCGCCGTGCGCGTCGACGAGGTCGAGGTGCGCCACACCGCCACCGCATCGGCGCCTTTATAAAGCGCGATAACCGAATTGGTATTGCCGACATCGATAGCTAACAGCATGGGCGCTCACTTTGTTGCGTTGGGCGATCAAAAAAACACATCGCCAGCGCTGATGATCCGCTTTTCCGCGCCAGACTGCAATATCAAGGCGCCGCTTTCGTCGATGCCTTCAAACACCCCCGACAGCTCCTCGTTAGGCAGGCGCACGGTGATGGTCTCGCCGATCCCTCTTGCACGCGTTAGCCAGAGCTGGCGGATATTGGCAAACCCGTTTGCACGCCAGTCTTTCATATAGGCCCAGAAATGATGGTCGATGTGCGCAGCGAGGTCGGCTGGCGACGGCGGCCGCTCGGTGTGATCGACAAGCCGCGCCGTCGGATAGGCGACATCGCTCGGCGCCGAGACGATATTGACGCCGATCCCCACCGCCAGAAGAGCGCCGCCGTCGCCATCGATATGTTCCAGCAGGATGCCCGCCGCCTTGGCGCCATTGATGAGAATGTCATTGGGCCATTTTAAGGCGAGCTTTTCAGGCTCGACATATTCATCCAGCGCCGAGGCGACGGCGAGCGCGGCGATGAACGATATCTGCCCGAGCACGCTGGCGGCGGCTTGCGGCTTGAACGCCAGCGTACCGGCAAAATCACCGGTCGCCTGGCGCCAGGCGCGGCCCTGACGGCCATAGCCCGCGATCTGGCGCAGGGCGATAAACCAGCGCGGTCCCGGCTCGCCAAGCGGCGCACGCCGGCGCGCTTCCATGCTGGTGGAATCAAGCGTTTCGAAAATATCGAGATAGGCGCCTGAGGGAAGTCTCGCCACGCGCTAAAACAGCGCCGCCGCGGCGCGGCCGGCAAGCTCGGTGAGCCGTCCCATGAAAATGGTCAGCACCGGGAACATCAACAGCGCCGAGCCCCAGGCGGTAAGTTTTAAAGCCGGCCCGGCGTCGCGCTCAAACGGTTCGGCGGCTTCATCGAACCACATGAACCAGACAATGCGCAGATAATAATAGGCCGACACCGCGCTGGCGAAGACGCCGACAATGGCGAGCCAGACCAGCTTGGCTTCAACCGCGGCAAGAAACACATACCATTTGCCGAAGAACCCGGCGGTTGGCGGCACGCCCGCAAGCGAGAACAGCAACACCGTTAAAATGATCGCCAGCGGCATATTGGTTTTTGTCAGCCCGGAAAGGTCGGCGATATTTTCCGTCATCCCGCCGCGCCGGCGCATCATCAAGATGCAGGCAAAGGCGCCGATCGTCATCGCCACATAAATCGTCATATAGATGAGCACGGACTTGACGCCCTGCGCCGTGCCCGCCGACAGGCCGATCAGCGCATAGCCCATATGGCCAATCGAGGAATAGGCCATCAGACGTTTGATATTGGATTGCGGGATCGCCGAGAACGCGCCGACCGCCATCGAGGCGACGGCGATCATCGCAAGCACCGGCTGCCAGTCGCCCAGAGCGCCGTGGAAAGACGACACCAACACGCGCGCGAACAACGCCATGCCCGCAAGCTTGGGCGCGGCGGAGAAAAACGCCGCCACCGGCGTCGGCGCGCCTTCATAAACGTCCGGCGTCCACATATGGAACGGCGCGGCGGAGACTTTAAAAGCGAGGCCGGAAATTAAAAACACCAGGCCAAAGATAAGCCCGACATTAGCGCCTTCCATTGACGCGATACGGGCAATTTCCTCAAACGAGGTCGAGCCGGTAAAGCCGTAAATCAGTGATGCGCCATACAGTAAGAGACAGGTCGACAAGGCGCCAAGGACGAAATATTTCAGCCCCGCCTCGGTTGAGCGGCGGCTGTCGCGTTTAAACGCGGCGAGAATATAAAGCGCTAAGCTCTGGGTCTCGATGCCCATATAGAGCGAGATGAGATCGGTCGCCGACACCATCAGCGACATGCCGAAGACGGCGAGCACAATCAGCACCGGATATTCAAACCGGCGTAGTTTTTCGCCCGCGAAGTACTGGTCGGACATTAATATCGCCACCGCGGCGGCGAGATATATAATCACCTTGGAGAAAGTCGAGAACGCATCGATGCGGAAAGCGCCGTCAAACAGCGATGCCGTCGGCGCGGTTGGCGAGAACAACACCAGCAAGACCGCGACCAGCAACAACCCGACGCAAGCATAGCCAATCTGCTTGGCCGACTTATCGCCGATGAACACGCCGGTAATCAACAGCGCCATTGCGCCCAGCACCAGCACAAGCTCCGGCGCGGCGAAAGAAAGGGTCTCGAATATGCCCATTACCGCAACGCTCCCGCCGCCAGCGCAGCATCATAATTTTCCATCAGCAAATCGACCGAGGGCGAGAACACGTCCAGCGCCGGGCTTGGATTAATACCAAGATAAAGCGTAAACGCCATCAACGCGCCGAGGCACAAAAGCTCGCGCCGGTCGATATCGGTAATCGACATCAAGGCCGGCTTCACCAACTCGCCATACATCACCTCGCGGAACAGCCGCAACGCGTACGCCGCCGAGAGGATGACGCCGAAGGTTGCGAAAAACGCAATCCAGCTATTGACCTTGAACGCGCCGATAAGGGTGAGAATTTCGCCGATGAAACCGCTGGTGCCCGGCAGCCCGACATTGGCGAGCGTGAAGAACAAAAACAAAAATGCATAAAGCGGCATGCGATGCACCAGCCCGCCATAGGCCGCAATTTCGCGCGTGTGCATGCGCTTATAGACAATGCCGACGCATAAGAAGAGCGCGCCGGAGATGAAACCGTGGCTCAGCATCTGGAACAGACCGCCCTCAATCCCCTGCTTGGTGACGGTGAAAATCCCCATGGTCGCAAAACCCATATGCGCCACCGAAGAATAGGCGATGAGCTTTTTCATATCTTCCTGCGCCAGCGCAACCAGCGACGTGTAAATGATCGCGATGATCGACAGGGCGTAAATGAACGGTGCAAAATCGGCGCTGGCGAGCGGGAACATTGGCAGTGAGAACCGCAAAAATCCGTAGCCGCCCATCTTCAGCAGGATCGCCGCCAGCACGATAGACCCCGCGGTCGGCGCCTGAACATGGGCGTCGGGCAGCCAGGTATGGAACGGCCACATCGGCATCTTCACCGCAAAGGAAGCAAAGAACGCAAGCCACAACCATTTCTGCGCGCCGGCGGGGAAATCAACTTGCTGCAAGGCGACAATGTCGGTGGTGCCGGCCTGCGCATACATCCACGCCATCGCCACCAGCAGAAACAGCGAACCGATCAGCGTGTAGAGGAAAAACTTCAGCGCCGCATAGACCCGGCTTGGCAATGTGAACCCGGCGAATTCTTTTGTGCCCTTTGAGCCCCAAACGCCGATGATTAAAAACATCGGGATCAGGCTGCCCTCGAAAAAGACATAGAACAAAAACAGATCCAGCGACACGAACACGCCGATCATCAAGGTTTCCAAAACCAGAAACGCAATCATGTAATCGGCGACGCGCGACTTGATGGAATCCCACGAGGCGAGAATGCAGATCGGCATGATGAATGTCGTCAGCAAGACGAACAGGATGGAAATCCCGTCAACGCCGAGCTTGTAGGAGATGCCGCCGCCGAGCCAGGCGGTTTCCTCAACCAGCTGGAAGCCGGCCAGCGAGCTGTCATAGAGCGCAAAGACGCCGAGCGAGATCAGGAAGGCGCCGACGGTAAAGGCGAGCGCGATCATCCGCGCATTGCGTTCGACCTGTTCAAGGTCCGGACCGTCGATAATGCCGTCATCGTTTTTCTTCGCCATCATCCGTGAGATGACAATGAATATTGCGCCGATCATCGGTGCAAATGTTAATAGGGAAAGCCAGGGTTGTTCTGCAAAACTCTCGATCATTGTCAGCCCCCCGCCCGGATTAAGACGAAGGTGATAAACACCGCGATGCCGATCAGCATGGCGAAGGCGTAGTGATAGAGATAGCCGCTCTGAATTTTGACGATGCGCCGCGCGCCCGCCGCAACGCTGGCGGCGATGCCGTCGGGGCCGACCGCGTCGATGGTCTTGCCGTCGCCCTCAAGCCAGAACAACCGGCCAAGCCGGAACGCCGGCTTGACCAGCAGGAAGTCGTAGATCTCGTCGAAATACCATTTGTTCTTGAGAAAGCCGTAAATCATCCCGCCCTCGCGCAACAGGCCGGGTTTCAACGGATCGCCGCGCAGATAATGATTGGCGGCGATAAGTGCGCCGGAGAGCATCGCCAGGAATGGCGCCCAGAGAACCCAGGTCGGAACATGATGGCCACCGCCCTCGCCTTCGCCAGCGGTGTCTTCTTCTTGCGCCGATGCTTCAACCGACGCGGCGTGCACGGCTTCATCCGTAACCGCATGGTCAACGCTTGCCGCGCCTTCAACATGCTCAGTGGTTTTAAAATAGAGCGCGTCGCCCCAGAACTCTTGCTTGTTGTCGCCGACAAACTGGCCGTAAAACGCCATGCCAACGACCAGCGCGCCAATCGCCAGCGGGATTAATGGCGCCATCATCGCATCAGGCACCGCATGGGGGTGTTTGCGGACCGCCTCCGGCGCCCGGCTCGGCCCCCAGAAGGTGAGGAAAATAAGCCGCCAGGAATAAAACGCGGTCATCACCGCGGCCAGCAATCCGAGCACGAAAGCGAAATACCCGAATGCGCGCCCAACCTCGCCAGCAGCAAACGCGCCTTCAAGGATCATATCCTTGGAGACAAACCCGGCAGCGCCAAACGGCGCGCCGAAAAGATAAAGCCCCGGAATGCCCACGCCGGTAATCGCAATCGTGCCGATCACCATCAAAATATGCGTGAACGGCAGGGCGATGCGCACCCCGCCCATTTTCTTGATGTCCTGCTCGTGATGCATGGCGATGATCACCGCGCCGGAGCCTAAGAACAACAGCGCTTTAAAGAACGCATGGGTAAACAGATGAAACATCGCCGCGTCATAGGCGCCGACGCCGGCGGCGAAAAACATGTAGCCGAGCTGTGAGCAGGTGGAATAAGCGATGATTTTTTTGATGTCGTCCTGAAGCAGCGCCACGGTGGCTGCAAAAAACGCCGTCACCGCACCGACTAGTGTCACCATCGCGGCGGCATTGGGGGCGTATTCGTAAATCACCGAGCAGCGCGAGACCAGATAAACGCCGGCGGTCACCATGGTCGCGGCGTGGATCAGCGCCGACACCGGCGTCGGGCCTTCCATGGCGTCCGGCAGCCAGGTGTGGAGGAAGAACTGCGCCGACTTGCCCATCGCGCCGATGAACAGCAACACGCCGATCACCGTCAGCGCATGCCAGTTCTGGCCAAGGAAATTGATGGTCAGTTCCTGAATAGGCGCGCCGGTATTCTGGCCGAAGGGGGTAATGTCTGCGTTGGCGGCGACCGCGTTGAACACCGTATCGAACTCGACCGAGCCGAACACATAAAACACCGCGACAATGCCGAGTGCAAAGCCGAAATCGCCGACCCGGTTGACGATGAACGCCTTGATCGCCGCATCATTGGCCGACTTCTTCTTGAACCAGAAACCGATCAGCAAATAAGACGCAAGCCCGACGCCCTCCCAGCCGAAAAACAATTGCAGGAAATTATCCGCCGTCACCAGCGTCAACATCGCGAAGGTGAACAGCGACAGGTAAGCGAAAAACCGCGGCTGCTCGCCATAGTCTTTCATGTAACCCATGGAATACCAGTGGACGAGGAACGACACCGAGTTCACCACCACCAGCATCACCGCCGACAACGCATCAAGCCGCACCGCCCAGACCGCTTTAAAGCCACCCGACGAAATCCAGGTGAACAGCTCTATGGTCCGCACGCCGCCGCCATCGTTCCCCATCAGCGAGGTGACGTCGAACAACAAAAACCATGCAATCACCGCCGCCGCCAACAGCAAGCCCGTCGTCAACAGCTCCGCCGCCCGCGGCCCAAAGGCGCGCCCGACCGGCATCGCCAGCAGCGCGCCGAACAGGGGCAGTAAGACGACAAATGATTCCATTGATGCGGGGCCCTAGTTCTTCATCAAGCTGGCGTCGTCAACGGCGATGTCGCCGCGCGTGCGGAAGAACGCAACAAGAATGGCAAGCCCGACGGCAGCTTCCGCCGCCGCCACCGTCAACACCATAAAGGCGAAGACCTGACCGGTGAGGTCGCCAAGAAATTGTGAGAACGCAACCAGATTGATGTTCACCGCCAACAACATCAACTCAATAGACATCAAAATGACGATGACATTTTTGCGGTTGAGAAAAATCCCCGCCATGCCGATCGCAAACAGGACCGCCGCGACAGAAAGGTAATGTCCAAGGCCGATATCCAGCATCTTATGAAAGTCCCATTTTCATGAAAGCCCCTGGCCGGTTGGAAGGTCGACAAGTTCAACCCCGTCTTCGCGCTTGCGCCCAACTTGAGCCGCCGCATCCTGCTTTTTAATGCCTTCGCGGGTCCGGAAAGTCAGGACAATCGCGCCGATCATCGCCACCAGAAGGATGACCCCGGCGATCTGAAAATAATGCACGTAGTCGGTGTAAAGAATGAGGCCGATAGCCTCGATATTGGTCGGCCCGTTGGGATCGGCGACGGTCTGCGCCGCGGTCGGCGAAGGATGCGCGAGCGCCAGATCCGCGTCGGTCGGAAACGCCCATACCGAGACCACCATGATTAACTCGACAACCACCAGCACTGCTATGGCGCCGCCAAACGGCAGATATTGTAAGAAGCCCTGTTTCAGCTCGACGAAATCGACATCGAGCATCATCACCACGAACAAAAACAAAACCGCAACCGCGCCGACATAAACCACCACCAGCACCATCGCCAGATATTCAGCCCCCATCAGCACGAACAGACCGGCCGCAGCGATGAACGTCGATATCAGGAACAGCACCGAATGCACCGGGTTCTTCGACGCCACCACCATCAACGCCGACGCGAGGATGGCGAAAGAAAAGACATAAAAGGCGATAACGGCTACCGACATAAGAACGCTTCGCGTGACCTTTGAAAATTTCAATACTCGGTGAAACAAGCAGGATTAGGCGGAAACAAAAACAGGCGGGACAATGCCGGATGACATTGCATGACGGGCATTCGCACGGCCTGCAATGCGACTCACACGCACGCACGAAATCCGCTGCGTTTTAACCGCCTTGGCGAGGCATTGCAAAGGGTTGAGACGGGTTATTTCAGGGATATTTCGGGGGTCTTGAGGGCGGCGGCGGGCGCTTGGCGTTGATGGTTTTTGATGGCGTCGAGGCCCCCATCGCCCCTTCAGTGTCAGGCAGAGGGAATCACCTCCCCCTTGAGGGGAGGTCGAAATCTTTGATTTCGGGAGGGGGAATTTCGGGAGAGCGGGATTCCGGGAATGGGTGTCGCCTTTTCTGCAAACGCCGGCGGTTACGCATCGCCGTGACCCCCACCCAAAAATGCGGTGCATTTTTGACCTCCCCTCAAGGGGGAGGTGGATGCTGCGGCGCGGGCTTCGCGGAAGCTCAAACCGACCGATTTCCTCACAACCGCCACACGAATCGATTCTCCGATTTTACAACTCCAGGAGGGTCGTTGGCCATAAAACCCATATTTGGTGAAAAGTTATCCTCACGGGTTTGGGCGGCCTTACACTCCTTCCAACGTCGAGATGCGGCCACCCCATAGGCGATTGGCTCCCCAACGGGACATCGCGAACACTCCCAAGGCCCTTACGGCGTTCATGCGCGGGAAGCATCAAGCTTGCTCGCGTGGGCTGTTTGACATTGTGAATCCTTGCGCCGCCGTCGGTCCCATTCAGTTGGCTGTCGCGGCGCCGAACCTCTCGCCCCCGGCGCTCAACAGAGTGAAACGCCCGGCCCGAAAACTGCGGCCAATTTTTGGGCCGGCGTTTTGCCGCTGTTGGGAGTTATGGAAGAAGGAATTATTCGTCATCCCGGATGCGATGCAACACGAAGTGTTGCTTCGCTGGTCCGGGATCTCCACAGCAGGTTGAACACGCTGATAGCGATCCCGTGTCTGCAAAGCGGCATTTCATGCCGCATTGCGCACGGGATGACGGCGAGGAGAGGTTGGGCTTAAAACCGCTCTACCGATAAGGCGCATCAAGCTCGAGGTTCTTAGCGATTTCCCGCTCCCAGCGGTCGCCGTTTTCGAGCAGGCGGTCCTTGTTGTAGAACAGCTCTTCGCGGGTCTCGGTCGCATATTCGAAGTTCGGGCCTTCGACAATTGCATCGACCGGACAGGCCTCCTGGCAGAAGCCGCAATAGATGCATTTCGTCATATCAATGTCGTAGCGCGTCGTGCGGCGCGAGCCGTCGTCGCGCGGTTCGGCTTCAATGGTGATCGCCTGCGCCGGGCAAATCGCTTCGCAAAGCTTGCAGGCGATGCAGCGCTCCTCGCCATTGGGATAGCGACGGAGCGCATGTTCGCCGCGAAAGCGCGGCGACAATGGCCCCTTCTCAAACGGATAGTTCAAGGTCGCTTTCGGGCGAATGAAATATTTCAGCGCCAGGAAAAACGCGACGACGAATTCCTTTAGCATAAAGCCGTTCAGCGCCTGTGCTATGCGCGCCATCGCTCTAACCTCTCCAGCTCTGGAACCAGTCCTGCGCACCTGGAAACATAATCAACACGCCCGCCACCAGCATCACCCAGAACAGCGACAGCGGCAGAAAGAACTTCCAGCCAATGCGCATCAGCTGGTCATAGCGATAGCGCGGCACAATCGCCTTCACCATCGCGAACAGGAAGAAGAAGAACACAATCTTGGCGCCAAACCAGAACACCGGCACGCTGTCCAGCGGCGCCCAGGGGATCGGCGAATGCCAGCCGCCAAAGAACAAGATGGTCAACATGGCGCACATCAAAACGATGTTGAGATATTCGCCGATCATAAACAGGAGATAGAGCGTTGAAGAATATTCCACCTGATAGCCGGCGACCAGTTCAGACTCAGCCTCGGGCAAATCAAACGGCGGCCGGTTGGTTTCCGCCAGCGCCGAGATGAAGAACACCACGAACATCGGGAACAGCGGAATGAAATGCCAGTTCAAAATCCCCGCGCCGCGAGACTGGCTCATAACGATGTCGGTGAGGTTCGCCGAGCCGACCAGCAGCAGGACGGTGATGATGACAAAGCCAATTGAGACTTCATAGGAGACCATCTGCGCTGCCGAGCGCAACGCGCCCAAAAACGAATATTTCGAGTTCGAGGCCCAGCCGCCCATGATGATGCCGTAAACGCCGAGCGAGGAAACCGCGAACAGGTACAAAATCCCGACATTGATATCGGAGACCACCAGCCCCGGCCCGACGGGGATGACCGCCCAGCCGATGAAAGCGAGGACGAAGGAAATAATCGGCGCGAGGATGAAGATGGTCCGGTCGGCGCTGGCCGGGATGACAATTTCCTTGAACACGAATTTGAAGAAGTCAGCGAAGGATTGCAGCAGGCCAAAAGCGCCGACCACATTCGGGCCTTTGCGCATCTGCACCGCCGCCCACACCTTGCGGTCAAACAACAGCAGAAAAGCCAGCGCCAGCAACAAAACAATCACCAGCGCCAGGGTCTGCAACACGGTCGGGATCAGCCAGGCAAGCCAGCCGGCATCGCTCGGACGGGTCGACAGATAGGTCCACACTTCGCTCATGTCCCGCGTCATAACGGGGATCGCCGCGCTAGTCACGGGGGTTATTATACAAAACGGTCGCAATTTCTGTGTGAATTGCGACCGCCGTGGCCGAAGCGAAGATGGATGCGCTTATTTGACCTTGATGTCGGCCAGAAAGTTGCTGCTTTTCTCGACCCGCGCGGGCGAGCCATAAACCGTGATCGCGCCAATGCCGCCAACCCTGGCGTCAACCGAGCGCGAGGCATAGACCGTCGCCTCGCCGACGCCGGAAACGCGGACATCAACATCGGCGCATTCAAGATCTGCCGCATCAAGCTCGCCAACCCCGGAGAGGCTGGCGGTGAGTGCATTACAGGTCCCGGCGACCTCGATTTCACCGACCCCGGCCAGACGCACGGTGAAGTCGTCCGCCGCAATGCCCTCAACATCAACATCAGCAACGCCGGCAATTTCAATCGCGTTCAGCGCCGGCAGGCTGATTTGCGCGGTCAGGCCCATATCGCGCCAACGGCGTTTGCCGCGCCGCGGCTCTTCCTGCGTCAGATGCAAAACCCCGCGCTCGACCACAACACCGGCCCGCGCCATTTCGTCCTCAGCGCCCGAAAGCGTCACGGAAAAATCCGGACCGACGCGGATATCAACTTCATAAACCCCGCCAATGTCGATTTCGTTGAAGCCCGCAACGTCGTAGCTCCGGGTGATGTCGTTCGTCTTGTCGCGCGCGCCAATATTGGTGATATCGCCAAACGCCATATACGCCGCGCCGCCGGCAATCCCCACCGCAAGCACCAGCCCGATCAAAATACCAAAGAAGAGTTTCATGTCTCGCCTCCCGTTTATCCCAGGCAAAGCCTAGCAAATAGACAGGGTGGCGCAAATGCTGCTGGTCGCAAAGTGGAGGCGGACGGTCGTGTTTTTGGGCGCCCATGCAAAAGCGGCGCACAAATTTTCGTGCGCCGCCCATATTAAGGTCTTGTTTGTTCGCCCGGCCTCATCAGTGCACGGTAATATCGGCGAACATGCTGGAGGATTTTTGCACGCTTTTCGGCGAACCATAAACATCAATATCACCCATGCCGGAAACGCGCGCATCGACCTCATCGCGCGCAAACACCGAAGCGTCGCCAACGCCCGAGACCGCAATTTCGACCGACCGGCATTCCAGCGCCTTAGCATCAAGATCGCCAACGCCGGAAACTTTCGCGTCAAAGGCGCCGCATTCGCCGGACAATTCCACATCGCCAACGCCGGAAATTGCAAGCGCAAATTTTTCTGCATCAATGTCTGTGACCGTCCCCTCAACAACGCCTGAAACCTCAAGCCCGACAAGGCTCGGCAAGGTAATCTTCGCCTTGACGCCGTGGTGATTTTTGTACTTGCGGTGCTTCTTGCGTTTGGTTTCGCGTTGCTCAAGATGGAGGACGCCGCTTTCAACCGTCGCCTTCACGGGCGCCATCTCATCGGCAAGACCGGAAAGTTCAATGTAAAAACCTTTGCCGACACGAACCTCGATCTCATAAACGCCGGAAATATCAATCCGGTCAAAGCCGACGAAATCATACTCTTTCGTGACGATATCTTGCTCGTCTTTCGCCAATGCTGCGCCAGCAACGGCAAGCACAAAAATGCCGGCGCCCATAACCGCATATCTGGTTGCTGCAAATTTTTTCATAGCCGCCTCCATTATTTTATACCAACGGTCAAAAGATTGACCGTTGGACGTTCAAGCGCCACGCAGGCTTACGCGCCATAAGGCGCGGCGGCCAGTTGGCCTTGCCAACATGCACATGAGTTACTCATGTGCATGTTGGTGTAATGCGACGTGTGTAACATTATGTGGGCGGATTGATAAGGTCGGTTCATCGCAAAGGCGTCGCGGCCTATCGTTTTGCGAAACGCTGTAGGTCAGTGAAGCCGGCGCACAGTCCCTACCGCCTGTTCTTCAGCGCGCTCCACCGCCCGCCATAAGGGCGACATCCGACGGCCGAAATCGAAGGCGATAAAAAGCCCCGCCGCGATGACCGCAATAATCAACGCCATCTCCGGCGCGCCGGCATTTTGCAGGCTGAACAGCATGATCAACGAAAATCCGGTAACGCCGATAGAGGCGGCCAGATACGGCCAGACGCTGCGGCGTTTGGCTTTTTCAAGCGCCTTGAACATCCGCGTCACGATCAGCGCGCCGGCCAGAAACCCGATCAGAAACACCATGATGCACAAGGTGAATGATTTTAAAATCAACGCCAGAAAGTTTGGCGCGGAAAGCGCGCCAGCAAACACCAGCGCGGCAAAATCCAGCACAAAAAAGATCGCCGCCGCCAGCGCCGCACCGCTGACAATCGCCGCCACCAGATGTTCAAACGCAACATTGGCGCGAATTTCCTCAACAAATTGCGTTTGGTCTTTTTCCATAGAGCCAAAAGACCCTATTCAGCCGCGAGCTTGTTGACGCCGGCAAACATCGCCGAGCACTCCGCCATCGTCTGCGATGCGCGCGCTATTGGGTTGGTGAGGTAATAATCCGTAATCGGAGAGATAAACTTAGCCTCGCTCATCGCCGCATCGGACCCGACAGAGGAGAGATCAAAACCGCCCTCCTCGCCGCCGATCTGGTCGAGGAAGCCGAGCGCGGGCGCCTCGGCGATCATCGCCCGGCGCAGCGCGAACAAATCGTCATATGGCAGGCGATGTCCAACATGGTCAGACAGGGCGCGGAGTATCGCCCAGTCCTCGCGCGCCTGGCCCGGCGGAAACGAGGCGCGATTGGCGATTTGCGCGCGGCCTTCGGTGTTGACGAAAATCGCGCTCTGCTCGGTATAGGCAGCGCCCGGGAAAACCACATCCGCATGGCGCGCGCCGGCGTCGCCATGGCTGCCCTGATAGATAACAAACGCGCCGTTGAGCTGCTTGGTATCAAACTCATCAGCGCCGAGATTATAGACAACGTCAATTTCGCGCGCGCCGCAAGCCTCGATGATGCCGGCAAAATCCTTGCCGCCCTCAGCGGGTAAGAACCCCAAATCGAGCGCGCCGACCCGCGAGGCGGCAGTGTGGAGAACATTAAGCCCGTTCCAGTCCGCACTGACCGCGCCAACCGCATCCGCCAGTTTCGCCGCCGCACGCAACACCGCTGCGCCGTCATCACGCGCGAGCGCTCCGGCGCCGATAATAATCACCGGATGCTTGGCGGATTTCAACGTCTGGAAAAATTCACCCTCGCCCTTCGCCAATGCCGCAAGCGTCGCCGGCCCGGCGCCGAGAGCGTCATAGTCATAGGTAAGGTCGGCCGGCTCGCCGATCACGCCGATTTTGATATCAAGGTTGGCAAGCCAGGCCTTGCGGATGCGGGCATTGACCATCGGCGCTTCTTTGCGCGGATTGGTCCCCACCAGGAGGATGGCGTCGGCGCGCTCAAGATTGGCGATGCCGGTGTTGAATAGGTAAGAACGGCGATCTCCCTCACCGATTTTAGCGCCGTCCTGACGGCAATCCATATGCGGCGCGCCGATGGCGGCCATCAAATCCTTCAGCGCTTTGACCGCTTCGGTGGGCGCCAGGTCGCCAACCAGCGCGGCGATTTTGTCGCCGCGCGCAGCTTTCAGCTTGTCCGCCGCGGCGACGAACGCCTCCTGCCAGCTTACCGGCTGCAACTTGCCGTCCTTGCGCAAATAAGGGCGGTCAAGGCGCTGTCGCTTCAGCCCGTCCCACACGAAGCGGGTTTTGTCGGCGATCCATTCCTCATTAATCTCTTCATGCAGCACAGGAAGGATACGCAACACTTCGCGCCCGCGCGCATCGACGCGGATGTTCGATCCGACCGCATCCATCACATCAATCGATTGCGTCTTGCGCAACTCCCATGGCCGCGCATTAAACGCATAAGGCTTTGAGGTCAGCGCACCCACCGGACACACATCAATCAGATTGCCGGTCAGCTCGCTCATCACCGCTTTTTCAAGATAAGTCGTAATTTCCGCATCCTCGCCGCGATTGACCAGGCCCAAATCGTCAACCCCGGCAATTTCTGTCGCGAACCGGACACAGCGGGTGCATTGAATACACCGTGTCATGATGGTTTTGATCAGCGGGCCCATATGCTTTTCTTCGACCGCGCGTTTGTTTTCCTCGTAGCGCGAGCCATCGCGGCCATAGGCCATCGCCTGGTCCTGCAAATCACACTCGCCGCCCTGATCGCAAATCGGGCAATCGAGCGGATGGTTGATCAGCAAAAACTCCATCACCCCTTCGCGGGCTTTTTTCACCATCGGCGTGTTGGTGAACAATTCCGGCGGTTGGCCGTCAGGGCCGGGCCGCAAATCGCGAACATTTTGCGCGCAAGACGCGACCGGTTTGGGCGGCCCGCCTTTCACCTCGATCAGGCACATACGGCAATTGCCGGCCACCGACAGACGCTCATGATAACAAAATCGCGGGATCTCCTCGCCGGCCGCTTCGCATGCCTGCAACAGCGTCAAATTGGAGGGGACTTCGATTTCCCGGTCATTGACCTTGATGACGCGTTTATCGCTCATTGCCACGGCTCTTTCCTGGGTTTCGCCGGTAGGTATTGTGGGCGTTCATCGCCAGCGCGAGCGGCTTCCTTAGCGCTATTTCCCGGCGCTTTCCAGAGCTTGCACAGGGCGGGACGGAGATTTTTTAAATTGCCCCGCGCACGCTAAAAACCTTGACCATAGCGCCCCTTCAGCCCCGACAGACCAGCGTGTATTCATGAAAATACATTTTGGCCCAATATCTACAAAACCCTATTTTGTCAGAACAACCGGCGACGCAAATGCTTTGTGGAATGCAGCAGAGGCGTTTCAATGAGCCGGTGGGTCGCTTCGCCGGCAAGCAGAGCAATCGCCAGCAAAAGAGACAACATCACGATATTATCCAGCGGACCATCCTGCGCAAACATCGCCCAAATCCTCCCCGCGACGCTAAGGCTTAATACATGTGTGAGATAGAGCGCATAGGATTGATCGCCCACCCAAACCAATACCCGGCTGAAGATTTTGCCCGCTCGTTCAGCGCCAGCCGCGCCATAGACAATCAGCGATACCGCAGGCGTAAAACTTGCCGCCCTTGGCCAGCTTTCCCAAAATGCGAGCCCTGTCCGCAACGAGACAAGACACGCTGCGACAAAAAGCGCGAAACCCGCCAACAACGACCATCGCCAATACTGGCCAGCAAAACGACGCAAGGCCAACGCAGCCAAAGCGCCGCCCAAAAACTCAAAACTAAGCGGATGAGACAGAACCCGCAGCACCGGTCCATGCGCGCCAGCCCCGGCAAGAAAAGCCGCAAGCACGAGCGCGCCCCACGCCATCAATCCCCATAGGCGAAATCGCGGCGGCGAAAACACCAGCACGGTGAAAATAAGATAAAAATACATTTCATGGATCAACGTCCAACCCACCGCAAGCAAAGGGAGCGATTGCGCCGGCCATAAGGCAAATGAACGCATTATGGAGACATTGGCGTTACTGGCAAAAACCAATTCCGGACGTAACATCCATACGGAAAGAACCGCCAAACTGACGAGCCAGTAAAGCGGATAAATACGCGCGCCGCGCGCAAAGAGAAAAGACGCAGCGCTGCGCAAACCACCTGGCTTGTTCCACGCGACATAAACCATAACAAAACCGGAAATGGCGAAAAAAAGATCGACGCCGGAAAATCCGATGCTAAGAAAATCACCGAGCAACCGGTCTCCCGCATATTTGCGCTCAATCGTCATCAAATGCGACAACACCACCGCCAGCACAGCTGCGCCACGCAAAGCTTGAATATTGTCAAGTCGCAAAGGTTGAGGCGCTGTTGTCATGCTTTCCCAATAGCTGGGTTGATACGCACAGGGAATGCCATACATAAAAAAAAGCGAGGCCGCGCTAGCAGGGCTATAGCGCCGCCGCGCTTGGCTGGTATTGCGTTATGGTTTTTTGTCCAGCGCCGCCTCGGCCTTGGTCAATTGGCCGCGCACCTCGCCGACAAAGCTTTCCAGCCTTTGGCTGGCTAACTTTGCACTCTCCTGCGCCAGGCTAAACCGCGACACCGTGGTTGCGGTGCGCTGGAATTCCTGGTGCAGGATTTCAATCCGGCTTTCAATCGCGCTCAGTGACGCAAGCATCTTCGCCTGGCCTTGCTCCAGCCGGTCCAGCCGCCGTTCTAGCGATGGTGTTTTATCGGTCATTCCAAACTCACCCCTGTTACTGCCGTCATGATTTTTGCCTGTATCCAGTCCATCTCATGCGAAGTCTCGCGCGCTTTGACGACTTCGCTTCATGATGAATTCGGCGTCGGCATGGTTGCCGACCATAAAAAAGTAATCATGCACCTTTTCAAAACCGTAGCGTTGATAGAGCCGTTGCGCGCCATGGTTTTGTGAATAGACGCTGAGGTAAACAGGGTCATATCGCGCATCGAGCCACGCAAACACATAAGCCAGCATCCGTTGCCCGAGCCCGGCGCCGCGGGCGGCCTCGCTCACATAAAGCCGCGATAGCTCTCCGGCATTGTCCGGCATATCCGGCGCCGGCAAACGACAGGGACCGGCGACGGCGTAACCAATCGCCGCCCCGGCCTCGTCGCGTGCGAGCCACACTGCGCTTTGCTTATCGGTAATAAGATCGCGATAGATTTCAACGGCGTGTTTTTCCGTCAGAAACAGTCGGATGTCTTCGGCCTGATAAAGGTGGCCGAAGGTTTGCGTAAACGTTGCAGCGCTAAACTCGGCCAGCGTTGCAGCCATCGCTGGGTCAGTCACCTCGGCAATGGATATCGTCTCGCTAGCCGTCCTCATCGTCACACACTTCCCCTACCAACAAACAACGCCACTGTTACTTATAGCACGGCGACAAGGGTATTGTTCACCACCCCCACGATAAGCGCGAACCCGCATATAAAACAACGCCCGGCGTCATTGCCGCCGGGCGTTGGGAATTAAACTTTGGAAACAAGGCCTGCTTAAAGAACGCGTTCTTTCAGGTCTTTTGCGACGCGGAAAGCGACTTTTTTCGCCGCTTTAATGCGGATGCGCTCACCAGTTGCCGGGTTGCGGCCCCAACGGGCGGCGCGTTTTTTGACCTGCATGATGCCAAGGCCGGGAATGCGCAGCTTTTTGCCTTTTTTGAGGTGGCCGCCCATGCGGTCGATGAAGTCGCTGAGGAATTCTTCAGTTTGCTTCTTCGGCATTTCGTGGGCTTCGGAAAGCTCGGCCGCCAAATGTTTCAGCGTCAGCGTATCCGGCAGCGCTTTCTTGGCGACAGCTTTGCGCTTCGCAGGCGCTTTTTTGGCAGGCGCGCGTTTCGCGGCGGCCTTCTTGGCCGGCGCTTTTTTCTTCGCCGGGGCTTTCTTCTTAGCAGTTTTACGTTTTACGGCCATTACTCGATCCTTTTTGATTTCGACTCAATAAACGCCAGGCGCCGACAGAATCACGAGAATCACTGCGGCACAAGCACTTTTGCGTTCTGGCACAAAGCAGATTCCGCGTCGAAGTGCAAATCTAAGTGTCTGAATCAAAAAGAAGTACGCATTATCAGCGTTGTCATCACCGGGCTTGTCCCGGTGATCCAGAAACTTTCCACTATTTGCAGCCCCGGATTGCCGGAACAAGTCCGGCAATGACACGAGGGAGGTTTTACCGACGCTAACGGATTGAAATGACTCCGTTCGTTTTGGAACAGGCTCTAAAGCTTACTCCGCCGCAACGCTCGCCATCGCGACGGCGCCGCGGTCAGCGCGATAGTCATTGATGCGCTCTTCTATTTCGTGTCGGAAGTGACGGATTAGCCCCTGCACCGGCCAGGCGGCGGCGTCGCCCAGCGCGCAAATTGTGTGGCCTTCGATCTGGGTTGAAACTTCCAGCAGCTTGTCGATTTCTTCCGTCGTCGAATCGCCTGTCGCCATGCGTTCCAACACGCGCCACATCCAGCCCGTGCCCTCGCGGCACGGCGTGCACTGGCCGCAGCTTTCATGTTTGTAGAAATAGCTGATCCGCGCAATCGCGCGCACGATGTCGGTGGATTTATCCATCACGATCACCGCCGCCGTGCCAAGCCCGGAGCGCACATCTTTCAGCGCGTCGAAATCCATCAGCACATCATCGCAAATTTCACGCGGCAATAACGGCACAGACGAGCCGCCGGGGATGACGGCTTTAAGGTTGTCCCAGCCGCCCCTGACACCGCCGCAATGGGTGTCGATTAATTGCCGCAGCGGAATAGACATCGCCTCTTCGACATTGCATGGCCGCTCCACATGGCCGGAAATGCAAAACACTTTCGTGCCTTTGTTATTGTCGCGGCCAAATTTCTGGAACCAGCCGGAACCGCGGCGCAGAATGGTTGGAACCACGGCGATGGATTCGACATTATTGACTGTGGTCGGACAGCCATAAAGCCCCGCGCCAGCAGGGAATGGCGGCTTGAGGCGCGGCTGGCCCTTTTTGCCTTCAAGGCTTTCGAGCAACGCGGTTTCCTCGCCGCAAATATAAGCGCCGGCGCCATGATGAACGTAAAGGTCGAAATCCCAGCCCGAACCGGCGGCGTTTTTGCCAAGCAGTCCCGCCGCATAAGCCTCGTCGATGGCGCCCTGAAGGTTGTTGCGCTCGTCGACATATTCGCCGCGCACATAAATATAACAGGCGCTGGCCTTCATGGCGAAAGAGGCGATCAGGCACCCCTCAATCAGCAGATGCGGGTCATGGCGCATCATCTCGCGGTCCTTGCAGGTGCCAGGCTCGGACTCGTCGGCATTGACCACAAGATAGTGCGGGCGCTCGCCAACTTCCTTAGGCATGAACGACCATTTCAAACCGGTCGGAAAGCCGGCGCCGCCGCGCCCGCGCAGACCAGAATCCTTTATCTGCTGTATAAGCCAGTCCGGCCCCATACGGATGAAATCAGCCGTCCCGTTCCAGGCGCCGCGCTTCTTCGCCTCTTCCAGCCGCCAGTCATGGAGGCCATAGAGATTGGTGAATATCCGGTCTTTATCTTCGAGCATCATTGGAACCTGTTAATTTCGTGCGGCATCGCTATTGGGCCTCGCCTTCATCGCCGCGCCATGGGCCCTCGACCAGCGCAGAAACATCGGCGCGAAAATCAGGGTTGAGCCAATGACCCCGCCGACAAGATGGATCAGCTTGCCGGTATAGAGGTAAACGCCAACCACCGCCAGCAGCACAAAACCTTCAATAATTGCAATATTGATCAGACCTTTGATCGCGGCTTTGCGTTTTTGTTGGTCGAGCGCGTTCACTTCACTCTGCCGGCGTCGCCGGCGCGGCGTTCGGAATTTCTTTCAAAGGCTGCGCGCGGCTGCCGTCATAGAGTGATGAATCATTGAGCGTTGTGTTGTCGCCTTCCGGGTCGGAAGTGTGGCGCTGGGCGTTTTGCGTGCCCGGTTTTACCTCTTCGCCGCGGCGCAATTTGCCGAGCAGGTCTTCAAATTTCTCCGGCGTCAAATCTTCGTAATAATGATCGCTGTCATTGGTTGAAATCTGCACCATCGGCGCATTGCAACACGCGCCGAGACATTCGACCTCGAGCCAGGACAGCTTGCCGTCATCGGAGATATGGTTTTCCGGCCCGATGACTTTTTTCGCCACCTCGCGCAAATCATGGGCGCCGCGCAGCATGCACGGGGTGGTGCCGCAAAGCTGAACGTAGAATGCGCCAACCGGCGCGAGATTGAACATCGTATAGAAGGTCGCAACCTCGTAAACACGGATATAAGGCATAGCGAGCTGGCGGGCGATCGCCTCCATCATGGCGATGGAAACCCACCCCTCCTGCTTCTGGCCGCGCCACAGGAAAGGAATGACGCAGGAATTCTCGCGCCCATCGGGGTATTTCTGGATTTGGCTGTCGCACCAGCTCTGGTTTTCAGCGCTCCAATCGAAGGACGCCGGCTGGTCTTTAGCTGGTTTGCGGCTCGCCATAGTGCTGATCTCCTCGCGGCGGCGCGGTCCAAAGGGCCCGGCCCGCCGATGCCTGATAATTCCTGAAACACACATACTTGATTGGCCGCGAAACGAAAGGGCCTTGTTGCCGCGCTGGGGAGAGGTTTTGGGGGGAAAAGAGCCCCCTCCGTCACTTCGTGACCTCCCCCGTAAACGGGGGAGGAATTAAGTTGTACTTGCCGCGCCACTTTTCTTCCCCCAGCCCGCGCGCGAAGGCGCGCTAATTATAATTCGACCGCCTTCGCGGTCGGGGTGGGGGAAGTGGCCGCGAAGCGGTCGAAGGGGGGGCGACAGAGAAAACAACGTCCATAATTAAAGTAGAAAATTCGGACCAAAAAAAACAAGCGCGGGCGGTTTTGCGCCGCCCGCGCTTGCATCATTTATCCCTGTCCGGCCGAATAGCGGGTCATATATTTGATCATGTTCTATCGCGCGGGTGGGGATTCATGATCTGTCTAAGCTTGGCTTCTTTCGAAATTTTGCTCCGTGTTCGGTTTACCAAATCGATGCAGATACCGGGAGGGGGACTTAGTATCTACAAAGAGTATCCAATGCTATCTTCACGCCGTGGTCAATGCGAAAACGTATTAACCATATTCACGATTTAATACATTGTTAACGAAGGTAAACAAAGCGTTAATGTGTGGAGCGCAAACGGCTATGGGTGCGAGACAAATGGCTGCCGGCGTGGAGTTATCGTCTGTTTGGTTTGCGTGAGGTCAGTCTGCTTGAGTTTACACCAAAGTACAAAATGAACTTTTCATTTTGTACTTTGGCAAGGCCGCCATTGTTCATTGTGGTTGGCCGCCGCGCCTTATGGCGCGATAGCCTGCGTGGCGCTTGAACGCCCAATGGTCATTCTTTATGACCGTTGGTATTAAGATGGTTTTTCAAACGCCGCTTTAAGCAAACGCTCCACTACGCTTGCCATTAAATAGGCCGAACTGGTGAAAAACCCCGGCCCCCACAGCAACATGTTCGCGAGGTAAATGTTTTTCGCGCCTATTGCTCGAAAAGTTTTCATATCAACCGCGGCGCCGTGGGCAATTGCGCCGGCGCGCGCATAGGGCGCAAGCAAGCCTGTCGCGACGAGGCTTTTTATCAGCGCCGGTTGGCCATTGCTGGCGAGCTTGCGGTCAACGCCGCCGGTGGCGTTCACAAGGATGCTCGCCGGCTCGACCCCATGCGCGTGGTGAATGGCGAAATCACCGCCCTCCCCCACGCGCACGTCGCTCACCCCCCGGACAACGCGGAGGCGCCCGGCGCGGTGCAGCGCCAATAGCTTTTGCGCTGTCGACGCCGGACAGGCCGCCGCATAACACAGCGCCGCGGTTTCAACCTTCGCGCGATAGAGTTTTTCCGCCTCGGCGCTCAACAGGTTTTCCGCAAACGCATCCCAAATATCCATTAGCGCATGCTGCGCGAAATCAACCAGGAAGTTTCCGGCGCTGGATTTGGGCGCCGTCGCCGCCAGTATCGCTGCTTCGAGCAAAATGCCGGCGCGAGTGTTGACCTCTTCGCCGGACCGGCAAGCAGCGTAAGGCTCCACCATCGCCGGCCAGTCGAGCTCGACGCCATTGTCCTTCGCATCACGGCTTATCATTTGCGCCACATCGTCGAGCGTCAGCGGCTTTTCTTGCGCCGCCTGGCGCAACGCATCGATCGTGAAATGCTTCCGTGTGATCGCCATCGGCGCGCGCGAGGTCACCGCTTTCAGGCGGCCGCTGCGCGAACACAAAACCACGCTACGGTTATTGGCGCCCGGCATAAATTTGAGCGCGCCATTGTCCGAAGCCTCAAACCGGCAACCGCTTTGGGGCGAGAACAATCTGTTAACGACGTCATAGGCGCTCAGCGAAGCGCCGAGCACATGGACGGTTGCGTCCAGCGCGATATCATCGAACGCGTCCGACATAATGTGGTTTTGGATCACCCGCGCACGCGGCGCTTTATCCATCTCGACGCCAACATCCGGGCAGCGGCCGGTGGTCAATATCGCCATATCAGCAGTGATATCACCGCCTTCCCAGCCAATATGCACGCCGTCGCCGTCCTCGCGCATCACCGTCGCCTCATGGCCCACCAGCCGAACCGCAACGCCTTTGACCGCCGCCAAGGTCAGCGTCGAGGCGAACACATCTTTCAGGAAAGCGCCGTAAACGCTTCGCGGCAAATGGCCCTGCGCATCTAAGTCAGGTGCATATTCGCGGTGGCGTTCCAGCCAGTTCAGAAACGCCCGCCGGTTAGACGGCGCCAGGCACATCGTGTCGGTGGTGTTGTTGATAAGATAATCCGGGCACTCATCTTCCTGGTAAGGAAAGCCCGGCCCGAACACGCCGGAGGCCTCGAAGATCGAAATCTCCTTGACCGGATAGTTCTCGACAAGCTGATAAAAAGCGCTCGTGCCGGTAAAGCCGCAGCCGATTAGCGCGATATGACGGGGCCCATGCATAGGTCAGGCCTTCGGCGCCGGCGCGATCGCCATCTCGGTGGTTTCCTTGACCGTCTCAAGCACGAAAACCGTCTCTGTACGGAGAACTGCTGCAATCGGCTTGACCACATTTTGTAAAAACGCCTGCATCGCGGCGGTGTCGGCGAGCCTGACTTTGGCGAGATAGGAATGGGCGCCGCTGATATGATGCAATTCCTGAATTTCAGGCTGCTCGCGCAACAGCGCCTTGGCCGCTTCCTCGCCCTCAAACGCCATGTCGATAAGGATAAAGCCGCACAGCCCCATGCCCATATGCGCCGGGTCCAGAACCCCGCGCCAGGCGGCGATCGTCCCGCTTGCCGCAAGACGGCGCACGCGCTCATTCGCGGTCGAGACCGACAGCCCCACCGCCTCGGCAATCTCAGCGCTGGATTTGCGCCCATCGCGCTGAATGATTCCGCATATTTTCCTGTCTATATCGTCCATGGCCGGATATATGCCGGGTAAACTAAGAAATTTCAAGTAATTTTATTGAATTATTACCAATCGGCCTATTATGCGCCGTCTTCCCCGGCGACCTTCTGGGCTAGCGCCGCGGACATGAAGCGGTCGAGATCGCCGTCGAGGACGGCGTCGGGGTTCGGGCTTTCCACTTGAGTGCGCAAATCTTTCACCATCTGATAGGGCTGCAACACATAAGAGCGGATCTGGTGGCCCCAGCCGATATCAGTTTTGCTGGCGGCCGTGGCGGCGGCTTCTTCTTCGCGCTTTTGCAACTCGCGCTCATAAAGCCGCGCGCGCAACATGGTCCAGGCGGTGGCGCGGTTTTTATGTTGCGAGCGTTCGTTTTGACACTGAACAACTATCCCTGAGGGCTCGTGGGTGATGCGCACGGCCGAGTCAGTGGTGTTGACATGCTGGCCGCCGGCGCCTGATGCGCGGTACGTATCGATGCGGCATTCGCTCTCATCAATATCGATTTCGATTTTGTCGTCGATTTCGGGATAGACCCATGCCGACGAAAACGACGTGTGGCGGCGCGCATTGGAATCAAACGGTGAAATCCGCACCAGACGGTGGACGCCCGATTCAGTTTTCAGCCAGCCATAGGCGTTGTGGCCTTTGACATGAATGGTCGCCGATTTAATCCCCGCCTCGTCGCCTGCTTGCTGCTCGATGACGTCAACCTTGTAGCCGCGCTTTTGCGCCCAGCGCACATACATCCGCAACAACATCGCCGCCCAGTCGTTAGACTCCGTGCCGCCGGCGCCGGGGTGGATTTCCACAAAACAATTATTGCCGTCCGCCTCGCCCGATAACAGCGCCTCGATTTCCGCCTGGGCGGCGCGGTCGCGCAGCGCCGTCATCATCGCTTGCGCCTCATCGAGGCTGGCCTCGTCGCTGTCTTCGGCGGCCAGTTCCGCAAGACCCGTCAGGTCTTCAATTTCGGTTTCAATCTCGCCGATGGCGTTCATCTGCGCTTCGAGCGTATTGCGCTTTTGCATCAAGGCTTGCGCCGCTTCCGGGTTATCCCATAGCGACGGGTCTTCGGCGCGCGCGTTTAGCTCATCGAGTTCGCGTTTTGCCTTGTCCCAGTCAAAGACGCCTCCTCAGCAGTTCCAATGACTGCCTGGTTTGCTTGATGAGGGTTTCCATTTCCGCGCGCATCGTGCCTGTCCTAATAATCGCAGCCGCGCGCATACATGCGCTGGCGCCTTTTCCTTTTTATGGTGATGCAAGCGGGCCTAGTAAAGACCGTCGATGCTTTCGGGTTCTGTGATGTACTCGGTTGGCGGGCGCGGCGCGGCGCTTAACGGGTCGAGCAGTTCTTCCTCGCTGGAAATGCCGCCGCCGATAATATCGTCGGCCTTGAAGGCTTCGAGAATGACATTTCTATCGCTTGACGTCGCCGGGCGCCCGGTCTTGGCGTTGACGCGCACCAGCCTGATGCCGGACGGCACCCGGAACGGGATGGCGGCTTCGTCTTTCAGCGCCTGGTTCATAAAGTCAGCAAATATCGGCGCTGCGACTTTGCCGCCGGCCTCGCCCTGGCCGAGGGTCTGGGGCATGTCGAACCCGACATAGACCCCGGCGGCAAGGTCAGGCGAGAAGCCGACAAACCAGGCATCTTTGTAATCATTGGTGGTGCCGGTCTTGCCGGCGAGCGGGCGATGGTTGGACACCCGGCGCACGGCGCTGCCGGTGCCGCGCACAACCACGCCTTCGAGGATTGAGGTAATCTGGAAGGCGGTGCGCGGATCGAGAACCTGTGTGCGCGCATCGTTCAGCTGCGGTTTGGCCTGGCCCGACCAAACGCGCGCATCACACGTAAAGCACGCGCGGGCATCACGCTTATAGATGGTCTTGCCGGTGCGATCCTGAATACGGTCGATCAGCAACGGGTCCACCCGCTTGCCGCCATTGACGAAGATCGAATAGGCGGCGGTGATGCGCATCAGCGTGGTCTCGCCCGAACCAAGGGAAATCGCTAATTCGCGCGGCAGCCGATCAGACAATTGAAATCGTTGGATATATTCCATGATGCGGCCAATGCCGAGGTCCTGGGCAAGCCGCGCCGTCATGGTGTTTCTAGATTTTTCGATACCGTATCGAAGTGTCGAGGGCCCGCTGTATTTCCCTTCAACGTAGTTGCCTGGTTTATACCAGCTATCTACGCTCGGTGCGACGAAGGGCGCATCCAGGACCATCGAGGAGGGCGTATAGCCATTATCGAGCGCAACTGAATAAACAAACGGCTTGAAAGTCGAGCCGGGTTGGCGTTCGGCCTGCACGGCGCGGTTAAACTCTGACAGCTGGAACGAGAACCCGCCAACCATCGCCAGGACACGGCCCGTATGCGGATCAATCGCGATAAGGCCGCCATTGACGCCCGGCGGCTGGCGCAACGCATAGGCGTTCGGCGCGGCTGGCGCCGGCGTCTCATCTGCGGCGTCCTCATCTTTTGCTGAAGGCGCCTCGGCGACAGCCAGGCCCACTGGCACGGCGTAGACAATCTCGCCGACGTTCAAAACATCCTTGGCGCTGGTGACTTCCTCGCCCATCTCATTGGCGGAAACATATTCACGCGCCCATTTAAGTTGCGCCAGCGGGATGGTTCCCTCCGAGCCGTCCTCAAATCCGACGGTTGCGCCTTCGGTTTCAACGCCCAGCACCAGCGCCGGACGCCACGGCGCCAAGTCATCCGACACCGCGCGCACGCGCCGGAGGGCTTTCAGTTTTGTTGCAAACGCCGTCGTCCAGTCTTCATCGACGTCGCCAGCGGCGCCAGCATCATCGGCCGGCTCATCACTCGCCGCATCGCCCACAGTCTCGGCCTCATCATCAGCGCCGATGAGCCCGAGCGGACCACGCCAGCC